>NZ_JAMYVB010000031.1:0-43322 GCF_040323635.1 Mesorhizobium sp. M0037
ACCGACACTGACGGCGACAGCGCACCGGCCGGCAACCTGGTCATCAACATCATCGACGACGTGCCGACGGCGCATGCCGATACCGGCAATGTCAACGAGGGCGCTTTGCTCACCGTATTGGCGGCGGCAGGCGTGCTCGTCAATGACGTCGCCGGCGCCGACGGGGCCACGATCGATGGCGTACGGGCGGCGGGCGGCAACACCACGACAGCAGTATCAGGTGGCGTCAACACCGACATTGTGGGCCTGCACGGCACGCTTCACCTCAACGTCGACGGCTCCTACACCTACCAGTCGACGGCTCACAGCATTAACGCGAACACCACGGACGTGTTCGTCTACACAATCAAGGACGGCGACGGCGACTTCTCGACGACGACATTGACCATCAACCTGACGGACGTCAACGATGCACCGGTTGTTGCCAGCACCCAGAACTGGATGTCGAGCGACCCGGGGCAGCAGACCCTTGGCACGCCGACTTATCCCAATGGATATCCGCTGCTGGTCTCGATCCCGACGGATGCGGATGGCGACAACCTGATCGTCACCGCAACAGGGACGATCCCGACTGGGGTGTTCTACTACAACGGCGTGACCTATGTCGCCCTGACAACCGGCACCGTGCTCTACAATCCGTCCGGTGGCATCAACCTGCTGGGTAACCTGGTCTACACACCAACCGCCACGGTAACCGATACTGTCAACACCAACCTTACGCTGAATGTCTTCGATGGCACCGCCACGACTGTCCAGACTGTCGGCATCCACGAAGTGCCCCCGACCAGTCTGCCCAGCGACACTGCTCAGGTGGGCAATGGCAGCAGCCCTCTTACCTCGGGAAATGATCAGGTCACGACCCTGGCCCTGTCACAAGCCACGGTAAATGCTATAATCGCCGATCCTCATAGCGCGACTCTAGTAGTCTATACCGACTTTCAAGAGTCGCCCTTCGTAACGCCGATACCTGTAGCGGAGCGAAATCCCGGCGTGTTCGGAGACAGCAGTGCGGGATCGCATCGCGAACAGGAAGTCCAGGTCGAGATAGTCATAGGCACCAACCATTTCGCAGTTGTCGAAGACGATCTGACCGCCGGAACATTCGAACAGAGCTGGTTCTACGATCCGGCCACCGGCCTGATGAAGGCAACTGTCGACTACGACCATATCTTCCTTCTGGACGGCAGCGGCAACGCCACCTCCACGACGCTTGCCAGCTATTTGATCGCACACCCACCTACAGCCGGCGACTCATGGACGCTGTCTTACTTCGACAATAGTGGTGGCAATTACCAGGCGCGCTCGGTCAGCTTCTCCTTCTTCTCGCATGATCCGGGCGATCCCGGCATCACGGTGAATGGCGACGCCACATTGGCCGACCAGATCTATGGTACGTCCGGTGTCGATCATCTGTCCGGTGGCGGTGGAAACGACATCATTATCGGACGGGGCGGCAACGATTTCCTGACGGGCGGCGCCGGCGCCGACACCTTCCTGATCGGGACTGGGGATTCGACACCCGTTATAGGCGGAACCGGCAATGCCGGGACGATCACCGGCTATGACATCATCACTGACTTCGTCGCCGGGACCGACAAGTTGGCCCTGCCAGGGACTCTGGTGGCCGCCACCGCCGGCCTTGTCGACGGAGCAGGAGACTCCGTATTGACGATCGGCGGAGATACAGTGGAATCTCATTCGGTCACCAACGGCATCGCCAGTTTCTTCGGAACAGATGCCGGCGGCTCGCCGTTGGCTATCACCTCAACCGCAGCTCTCGCGGCGGCTGTCCAATATCTCATGGGCACAGACATCGGAAACGCCGGGGCGACGCTCGCATTCACGGCAACCATCTCGGGCGTAAATCATACGTTCGTCTATACCCAGACAACCACCAATGCCGGCGTAGGAGCACTGGTCGATCTCCAGAACGTCACGGTAGCGAACCTGAACACCCTGATCGGCGGATCGGTCGATCCGATTATCCTGGATCTGAACCATGATGGCTTCGCCTTCTCCGACGTCAGCCATGGCGTCCAGTTTGACATCAATGGTGACGGAACCAAAGACCAAATTGCCTGGAACACCTCGAACGACGGCATGCTGGCGATCGACCTCAACCATAACGGCAAGATCGATGATGGCACCGAGCTGTTTACGCCGAGTTTCGGCGGCGGCCATTTCGCCAGCGGCGCGGCGGCACTTGCATCGCTCGACAGCAATCATGACGGCGTCATCGATCAATACGACGATGCCTTCAGCAGCCTGCTGATCTGGAAGGACGCCAACGCCAACGGCATCAGTGACTCTGGGGAATTGTCACACCTTGCTGATAACGGTATTATTTCGATCAGCACGACAACGACCTCCGCTGTCGGCGAAATCGATGGGCAGGCCGTGGCAAGCAACGGCACCTTCCAGATGGCCGACGGCACGACCGGCAACTATATCGAGGTCGAACTCAACACCTCACTTGTTGCGCCCGTGGAAACGTCCGTTGCCTCCGATGGCACAAGGACCTTCACCATCGGCTCGCTCGAGGTAGCCGACCTGATCGCAGACTTCCACGATGGCGACCAGCTTGATCTTTCCTCGTTGCTCAAAGGCTTGGCTGGCGTCACCGATCTCGTAGGCGGCGGCTTCGTGGAGATCGCGCAGTCCTCGGCCAATGCCGAGGTCAAGGTCGATACCGACGGCGGCGGCGACAACTATCATACGGTCGCCGTGCTGGAGAACTACACATTCCACAGCGCCGCCGATGCGGTCAAAATACTCTACGATGACAGGCACGGCACCAAGACGGACGTGGTCTAAGGGGCGAAAGGGACGGGGTGAGGAGCATGAACAGAGTTTTGCGAGTGGCTTTCGGAGCCGGGCTGCTGTCGATATGCGCGACAGGACTTCAGGCCGCCGACATTATCGAAGGGCCGGTGGCCGACTATTGCCGGACCGTCGGCACGTCGAATTTGGTGTTGAACGACAACATCGTCGATCTCAAGACCGAGGTGGTGAAGCTGATGGACGAGTCGGTGGCCGTCGCCAACAGCTCGGAATGGATCAATTCGTCCCGCCCCGCCTTCATCTGGGCGTCGGAAGCCAAGGTCGCCTGCGGCATGGCCTATGGTTATCTCAAGACGAACTACAAGGACGAAGACACCCTCAACAAGTGCGAGTGCTTCCACGACCGCATGGTCGAGTACATGAACTGACCGGAAGGGATCAAGTCGCGCCGACAGGCTGACGATGACAGCCGACGGGAGATTGTCGAGAGCGATTGCTGGAGCGATCGTACTGGCCATTTCTGCCCCTGAAGCCCGTGTCAATTGGCTGGAACGACCTGCCCTTGAGCCACACGCTTTATCCGGGTCAACGCGGCCGGTTCGCTGTCATGCAGTTCGGGAACTTTTCGCACGGGCAATTGTTCGAAAACGGATGACTACTAGCTGATCTTGGCCCACCGCAACCGGTGGATTCCAACGCCGTCGGCTTAGTCCGGACGCCTGACCCAACCCATTCGTGCCCCGACTGCGGGTAAGCCGTCGAGCGGATTGAGCGCGCCTGGTGCGCGGAAGCCGCAATATGGCCGACGAACTGCAGCACGCATCATCAACGGCCCCGGCGTGATCTCCGTGAAGTCGTTGACCATCTCGCCGGGCGAGAGCCAGCCAAAGGCGGGCACGGCCGCTTGCCGTGGGTGTCTTTTCGTCGGCGCCGAGCCTCAGTCGGTGACGACGATCCGCGTGTTGCCGAAGCCAACTTCCCGCACCATTGAATAGAAGGTCGCGGCATTGGCGGTGTGCAAGCGGACACAGCCATGCGACGCCGGGCGTCCAAGGTATCTCACCGCGCCGGTGCCATGAATGGCATAGCCGCCACGGAAGAATACCGAATAAGGCATAGGCGACATGTCGTATTTGCGCGAATACCACATCCGCGCTGTCCGTTGCGGCCGATAGGCGCCGCGCGGGGTGATGTAACCCTTGCGGGCGGTGGATACGCTCCATCGGTAAAGCACTTGACCATAGCGGCTGACAGTCATGGTCTGCGAAGATACATCAATGGTGGCGACCAGGCCCGCGGCCTTGCCTTCGACAGACGTGCCGAACAGCATCGCAGCAAGTGCTACCGCCATGAGAACAACTCTGTTCATGAGATCACCCTTTTATGCCCTTTGCCTGACTGCCATCGCGCGGTTTCTTCATCTTTAGCGGCAGGTGAGTGGCGTAACACACAGTCTTTGACGAAATCGCCAATCTAAAGCAGCGGATTTGAACGATTTCCCGTCATAGCTGCCGCGACGACACGCACAATCGATGTAGGCGGCAGGCTTGCACAACCACCCCGTCCACTGCTCAAATCGTCGGATGAACGAACAACACCTGAAGCTGGTTACCTCGCGCGTGATATTCTCATCGAGGCTGATTTCGTGCGGATCGTTCACGGTGTCGATGACACAGCGGATCGGTTCGGTCATCTTGATCTGCTTGCGTTTTTACGCGAAGCAACTGCTCGACCCTGCGGCCTTCGCCAGATGCTGACTAAATGGAAGCCGGTTTCCGCACTTTCGCCGTCAAGCTCCGGCTTCACCACAAGGTTTTGCAGGGGTTGACGGGCGTTCCACATGGCCCGAAATATGAACGGCAATCGCGCGGCCTCATGGTGGAATGGCCCATACGAGCGGTTTGATGACCGGGCTTGGCGGTGTCGATCGAGGCGTTCAACCGGATCGGTCGCAAAACCGCGGAGAGATTGTCGCTACCGGCGATGTGCGCGAGAGTCCGAACCGATGTTCGGATTTGGCATCACCCACCTGGTGGTCATCTTTGTGGTGGCGCTGGTTGTTTTCGGGCCAGAGGAGCTTCCAAAAGTCATGCGATCGCCAGGGGCGATGATGAAGACATTCAATCGGATCGCTGGTGATTTCGGAAGTTTACAGTGACGATGCGGATGCCCTCAGCCTGGTCCGAGCGCTCCATCCTGCAATCATCTTCGCGCCTACGCCGCGGTGGTATAATTCCTTGTCGCCGTAGGCGATGTACCCGACCAAATCCTTTCGGCCGCCCAGCAATACCTAATTTTGCTCCACAACCCATTTGATGTAGGGGCTTGGGCCTGATGATTATCTGGTCCTGCTGTTTTGCCGGTCGCGGTAATTATCGAATGACCAGAGAAAATATTGGTCAACCGCTATGGCGACGAACAGGAAAATAGCCAGCGCGGCAATGCCTGAGAGCCAGTATCCGGCACCCAATCTGTAGGCAGATAGGCCGGTCGCCGCTGCAGCCAGCCCCGCGAAATAGGCATCATACTGGTAGAGCAATTTCAGCGTAAAATTTCTCATCGATCGTTTCTACACCAATCCCTTGTTCCCAGGAAGGTTCAGGCGTGACGACATCGCATCGCGCCGATGGCCCAGATCGCTAGACCTTCCGGCTCGACACCGACTTGGTTCTGGTCGCGTGCTTAGCAATGAAAGTCTCGATCGGACCGGTGAGAATAGCTGCCTCGCTCTTGATCTTATCTTCTTCCCATAGCCACCACTTTATTTCCAGCAACTGTGCAATGACATCAGTAGGGAACCGACTGCGGATGACTCGTGCACGATTGCCGGCGACTATTGAATACGGCTCGACAGACTTGGTGACCACGGAGCCGGCACCCACAACGGCGCCATCGCCAACGGTCACGCCTGGCAATATGATGGCGCCGTGGCCAATCCAAACATCGTTGCCAATCGTAATGCCTCCAGGCTTTCCGGCGTTGGGTATCGGCTCAGGCTGCTTCAGGAGGCGGCTATAAATCGGGAATGAAGTGGCACTCTTTGTCTGGTGTTGACCAGTACACATGAAGAGGACTTGGCCAGCAACTGAGCAGAAGCTCCCCACGTCTAGGGGAGATTCATTAGTTGGGAAAAGCACCTTCCGCCAAGTGACGCCATAGGTGTGGCGGCCGACAGAAACATGCTCGGGCAATTTCGCACGTGCGTCCCGAATCCACTTCGAAATAGCCGACATTCTTCGATCCGCCTCTGCCGAATGGCATAGCCGGAAAACACGCATCAACACAACCCAAGAGGAATTGTAATGGCAGTTTCCCGTGAGAAGGAATCGCTTGCCAAGGTGCTCGCGCACGAAGGCGACTATTCAAAACAATAAGAATGATCCTGGTGGCCCAACATTGAAGGGCGTCACCCAGCGCGTCTATGACGCTTGCTGGGTCGGCAAGGGCCATACAAAGCGCTCGGTCAAAAGCGTCACGACCGACGAGCTGAACGAGATTTACGACCGGCTCGTTGCCGCGAACGGCTTCTTCTTCCCGGCGGAATTTTTGTGGTCGCCGTTCGCGGTAGCGGGTGGTCGAACTTCAATGCCCGCATCAAATTACTTGGTCGTGCCCAGCGTTCGGCTCCCGCGTTACGCCGCGAAAACCATCAGGTCCTCGACGGGGAATTCAACGTAGTACTGGCCGGACGGAAGGGCATCGCGGGAATAAGTCCGGACCGTCAGGTCATTGCCTTCGAAAATCACCTCGTGCCGGTCGCCGAGGAAAAGGCTCTCGACGCAGGTCATGGCAATACGCCCCGGGCCGTCCTTCCCGGACCACGTCACCCGCTCAAGCCGGACGAGTGCGGTGACTTTGGTGCCGACGGTCAGCTCCTCCTGAGCACTGCCCACGAGATGGATGCCGTTCGCGACAATTTCCGCACGGTTGCCCTTGATGGCGGCGACCACGCCGTCAAGGCGATTGCTGGCGCCCATAAACTCTGCTGCAAACAGACTCTTCGGCCTGTTGTAGATTTGTTTGGGCGTTCCGTCCTGTTCGATCTGGCCGCCATTGAGCAGCAGGATGCGGTCGGCGAGCGCCATCGCTTCGACCTGGTCATGGGTGACGCACAGTGCCGATAGGCCGAGATTGGTGATGAGGCGACGCAACCAGATCCGCGCTTCCTCGCGCAGCTTGGCGTCCAAATTGGACAGCGGCTCGTCGAGCAAGATCACGTTCGGCTCGTAGACCAGCGCGCGGGCCAACGCGACGCGCTGTTGCTGCCCGCCGGAGAGCTGGTGCGGATAGCGCTCACCTAGTTTGCCGAGGCCTATGCTGTCCAAAGCCTTCTGGACGCGGCTGGCAAGATCCGCCCGAGACACTTTGCGCAGCTTCAGCGGATAACCCACATTCTCCGACACCGTCCGGTGCGGCCACAGCGCATAGGACTGGAATACTAGCCCGAGACCGCGCGTTTCCGGCGCCAGATTGATGTTCTGCTCCGCGTCGAAAAGCGGCCTGTCACCGAGCAGTATCTTGCCGCGGTTGGGTGTTTCCAGACCGGCGACCGCTCGCAAGAGCGTCGTCTTGCCGGACCCGGAGGCGCCGAGCAAGGCGACAATCTGGCCTGGTTCGACCGAGAAGGACACACCTTTCAGGATCTCGAGGGTGCCGTAACTGAGGCGCAGGCCGTCTATGATGATGTCAGTCATTGAGGCGGACTCCAAAGCGCATCGCTACGGCGAGACCGGTCACGATGATGACGGTGTTGATGACGGCGAGAGCGGAGACCAGATCGATCGCGCCGGTGCCCCACAGGGAAACCATGAGCGAGCCGATCACTTCGGTTCCCGGCCCGAGCAGATAAACGCCGGTCGAATATTCACGCGCGAAGATCAGGAAGATCAGCAGCCAGGCCGAGAACATCCCGCCACGGATGAGCGGCAGCGTGATGTCCCTGGCGACCCGGCCTTCGCTGGCGCCAACTGACCGGCCGGCTTCCTCGAGTTCCTTGCCGATCTGCAGGAGCGTTCCGGAAATCAGTCGCATGCCATAGGCGAACCAGACAATGGTATAGGCAAGCCACACCGAGATCATCGTGGCACGCAGGGGCGCGATCGGCTTGAAGAACAGAAAGATCCACAGCATGGCGAGGCCAGCCACAATACCCGGCATCGCCCGCGGTATCATGGCCACGTAGTCGACGACTTTGGTCAGGGGTGCGTTCGAGCGGTGACCGGCGAGTGCCACGGCGGTATAGGCCGCGATCGAAGCCGCACCGCCGATGACCGCAACACCGACCGTGTTGACGATGGCGCTGACGACATTCGGATAGTCAGCGAGATCGCGATAGTGATCTAACGTCAGCACCTCGAAGATGTTCACCCCGACGCCCCAGCTTGTCACCAGCGAGCGAATTGCGACGCCGCCCACCGGTATGATCACCGTGGCCGCGAACCATGCCACTACGAGCGCGAAGGCCGGCCAGCGAAGCGCGCCCAGCCGAATGGGGTTGTGCCGGCTGCCCTTGCCCTTGACAGACACATAGCGGCTGGCATTGCGCAGCATGTAGCGCTGCAGCACCACCAGCGGAAGCGCGATCATGATGATCGCCACCACCACTACGGCCATCAACTGGTAGGAAGGAACCCCGAGCTTGTTGGTGAGCTTGTAGAGATAGGTGGCGAGAACCAACACCCCTTCCGGATCGCCAAGCACCAGTGGCAGGCCGAAAAGTTCGAAACCAAGGAAGAACACTAGAACCGCCGCATAAAGCACCACCGGCATCACCATGGGCAGCGACACGCTGGCGGCGACGCGCCAGGGGCCGGCGCCGACGATGCGTGCCGCCTCTTCCAGGTCGGCGCCGACATTGCGCAGCGCCGCCGACGCATAGAGATAGACATGCGGGACATGGGTGAGCCCGGCGATAATCGCGATCGATGTCACCGAATAGACATTCCAAGGCACGTAGCCAATCACCGACTTGACCGCCAGCGAGACGAAGCCGACTGGTCCCAACGTCATCACATAGCCGAAGGCCAGCACTACCGCCGACATGAACACCGGGATGAGGATGATCGGCTCCAGCCAGCGCTTGCCCGGCACGTCGGTACGCACGATGATGAACGCCAGCAGGATTCCCACCGGAACGGCGATCAATGTCATCCCCACCGCGAGCTTGAGCGAAGTCGTCAGCGCCAGCCAGAAATCCGCATCTGCAAGGATGAAGCTATAAGCCTTCAGCGACAGATGCGCGGTCTTCTGGAAGAACGGGCCGGACAGAAAACTCTGGTAGATGATCAGCGTTACCGGCGCCAACACCACCAGGATGGCGAGGAGATTGGTGCTGACACGAAAGACGCGGAAGGGCATGATCGCCTCGAACAAAGCCGGGGGCCGTCCGCTAGCAAGAGCGCAAGCGCGCCGTTCCGATGGTTCTTAACAGCAAGAAAGGCGGAAGAGCCGATTGTGGCGGCACTCCCGATCAGGCGATTACTCGCCCTTCATGGCTTTCTGCCACTCGTTGAGGAACGCCAGCCGTGTCGTCTCGTCCAGGCCTTCGAGCAGTTTGTCGTCGAGCGCGATCGGATGAACATTTTCGCCGGCAGCGGCCTTTATGGACGCCAGCGTGGTTGCCCCCTCAACGTCATCACGAACGGCATAGAGCTTGATGTCGTTGGCGATCAGCTTCTGCGCGCGCGCCGACAGCAGATAGTCGACGAACAACTTCGCCGCATTGGGATCCTTGGCTTCCGCTGGAATGACCGTGGCGCGGGTGGTCACTAAAACATAATCCTTGGGGATTATCACACCAAGGTTCTCGTCCTTGGCCTGTTTGGCGAGGCCATACGAGCCGAAGATGCCGTAGGCGATGGAATGTTCGCCAGACGTGACCTTCTCAATCATCGAGCCGGCGGAGCTGTAGAGCTTGATATGGGCCTTGCCAAAAGCCTTGTTGAGCGCCCAGGAATCGGTCCAGGTCTTGGCGTCCTGGTTGTAGAAATAGAAGCCGACCCCGGACTTTTCCGGATCGTAGGACGCGATCTTGCCGTCGTAATCGGCGGTCTTGCCGGTCATCAGCTTGAGCAGATCGGCGTGGCTTGCGGGAACATCGCCTTCAGGCACGAGACGCTTGTTGTAGACGAAAGTCACCGGGTCGGCTGTGGCACCATAGATCATGCCCTTGTACGACGCCCAGGCCGGAACGTGAGCCGCCTCGACGGATTTGTACTCCTGCGCATAACCGTCTGCGGCAAGTTTGATCTGCAGATCCGGAGCCGAAGACCAGGCGACATCCGCCGTGCCTTGGCCCGAAGCGGTTTCGGCAATGACGCGATTGTAGAGTTCGGTCGAATTGAGGTCGGAATATTCTACGGCAATCCCGGGGAACGCTGCTTCGAAATCCTTGAGCAAGGGCTGGACCAGCGCCGCATCGGTCGTCGAATAGATGCTGAGGTGTCCTTCCGCGGTGGCGGCGGCCACCAGATCCTTGTAGTTGTCCGGATACCCGGCGGGAATTTCGGCAGCGGGGGCAAGCGTCGCGAAAGCGGCTGACAGCGAAAGCACGGCCGTCATCGTCGCAAGACGATTTTTCATTGAGGTCTCCTCCAAGTTCGCCTAAATCGTACCTCCTCCAGGCACAAAAGGCGAGTATCATCCTGACCTGTCACCAACCTGTCACGGCAATGTAGAGGTTTGCTCAGCCGACTTGGGCCCGATGGGTCGTGCTCAGTTTCTCGACGACAGCCGGATCGGCCACATCGACATATCGCTGAGATTGTTGAAATTTTGGAGCGGCATCCTGCGGGGTCACGGTCGCTGGCCCTGGGCACCGATCATCGACTTGCTCCAATCTTCGATGAAGCGGCGGCGCAGCGCCTCGTCCTGTACGGCAAGTAACGCAGGGCCGATGCGAATGGCGCGCGCGATACCAGACTCGCCAAGTGTTTCCGGGCCGTCCGCTCCGTCAGGCAATTGCCCATTCTCGGCGAAGAAAAAGGAACTTTCCCTCGCGACTTTCTGTCCCCGGGCTGACAGAAGGTAGTCGAGAAATCGTTTGGCAAGGGCCATACTCGGTGCCGTCTTCGGAATGAGCGCGCCACGACTGAGTATCAGCGCATAGTCCCGCGGGACAACGACCCTTAAGTCGGAATTGTCCCTGGCCGCCGCATAGGCGTATGACCCGATCATATTGTAGCCAATATACAGGGTCCCGTTTGCAACGTCCTGAAGGGTCTCCGCGGTGCAACAACGAACCACGGTTTCCGCTCGGCTCATGCTTTCCAGAAGCCGACCGTAGACCGCGGTCGTCTGCCGCGCATCACTGAACGCCAATAGGTAGCCGATGCCCGAAAGCCGGATGTCGAACGTTCCGACCCGCCCACGATAAAAATCGATCCGCCGCCTAAGAAGATCGGCGAGTTCGATGTGGGTGCGCGGTACGTCGCCGGACGGCACGAGGCGGGCGTTGTAGACGAAGACGGCCGGTTCGTAGGTAAAGCCGAATACTTCGTCGCGCCAGTTTGCCCAGTCGGCGACATGCGCGGTTTCCGCCGACACGTGCGGCGCCGCGCAGCCGTCATTGGCGAGCTTCACGAGTTGGTCGACCGACGGCGACAACAAGATGTCGCCCAGCACCGCGCCCGTCCGACAGGCTTCGCTGGCACTATTTTGCAAGTCGTTGGTGACATATTCAACATAGTCGACTGCAACGTTGGGGAAAACGGACTGAAAGTCCCGGATCAGGGGTTCCATCGCCACCAGATCGGTCGCGGCGTGGATCGACAGTCGATCCTTCTCCGGCTGTGGCGAAGGGAAAAATGCGCTGCTTCCTTCAGCAGCTCTTGCCGCCTGATCGACGCACAAAAGGATTGCAGCCAGTAAAGTGAATGCCCGCAATGCTCTCGCTATCATCCTGCCTTCTCTCTGGCGATGGGCAACGTCAAGGTGACGGTGAACCCTTGCGTGCGCTTCCCGCCATCCTCGCTTTTCTCGCGAAAGGTCAGCGCGCCACCGTGAGCCGCCGCCACCTCCGACGCGATGGCGAAACCCAGACCTGCGCTGCCGTCGTGAGATTTGGACGTTTCGAAGCGCTGCGTGACTCGCTCCCACTCGCTCGGCGGAATGCCCTGTCCGTCATCCTCGACCTCGACATGGGCAAGCGTACCGTCGCTGCGTACCCTGACCTCAAGGCGCGACATCACTCCGTGGCGCAGGGCATTGTCGATGATATTGACGATCGCTTCACGCAGGCTGACGGCGTCCGCAAGCACGACAGGTTCATCGTCAGGCGCCTCGAAGGAGACGATGATGTCCGGATCGATAGTTATCGGAACCGCCGCACGGAAAGCGCGCCGTGCGACGTCTGCCAGGTGGTGCGGCTGAAGCTGCACGGAATCGGCACGATGGATGACCATGGCGTGGCTGAGCAACTGGTTGGTCAGGCGCGCAAGTTCGCCGGCGCGCTGCTGTACGCGATCGAGATGCTGGCGGCTCGACTTGTCCAGCTTGGCTTGACTCAACAGATCGAGCTGCGCGGTAAGTGCCGTCAGCGGCGTTCTGATCTGGTGCGCCGCGTCGGCGATGAAGCGCTGCAGGAGTTTCACGCGCTCGTCGAGCCGACTCATGAAATAATTGATGGAAGTAACGAAAGGCCGCAATTCTCGCGGGACGACGACTGTCACGGGCATAAGGTCTTGTGGATCACGACGGCGAAGCGTCGCTCCCAGATGCTTGACCGGTTGCAGAGAATAGCGAATGGCCACCATCGCCCCAGCCAATGCCAATATGCTCATGATTACCAGGAGGACGGTCGCTCTGAGCGTCAACTCCCCCGCGAGCGCACTGCGCGCTTCCGTGGTCTGCCCAACGATGACATGCGCCCAACCGGATACGGCGGGATCGGATAGAGCGCGAGCCACCACCGCTATGCGGACCGGTTCGCCGCGATAACGCGCCGATTCCAATACCGGGACATCGTGTATTGCTGCCAGATCAACTTCTGTTTGCAGATCGGCATAACCTGTTAGCGTCGCGCCGGAAGGATCGATCACGCGATAGAAGATGCGGTCGCGGCTGGCGAGGCCCAGGAGCTCAAAAGCCGATACCGGCAAGTTGACGATGAGTGAACCGGATTCAACCGTAAGGCTGTCCGCCATCTGGATCGCCGCACCTAGCAGAAGCCGGTCATAGGCGTCATCGGCGGCGGTTCGCGCGTAGTACCACGCCGCACTCACCAGAAGAGCCGCGCCCAGGCCCAGCACCAGCGAGATGCGGACCGCCAGGCGCGTGAAAAGGGAAGGCTCAGCCGGTATCATCGGAAGCCAGCTGATATCCCATGCCCCGCACGGTGACGATCTGCGCCTTGGCGCCTTCCAGCTTCTTGCGCAGCCGGCCGACATAAAGTTCGATCGCGTTCTGATTGACCGGCTCGTCAAACCCAAAAAGCTGATCGATAAGTTCATCCTTGCTGAAGACGCGACCTGGCCGCGACGCCAGTATCTCAAGCAACGTCATTTCGCGTCGTTTCAATTGCACCTCGCGCCTGCCTACCCGGACCGAGCGGCTGGCGCGGTCGAGCACGACATCGCCGCACTGAACGATGTTGGTCGCCTCGCCGCTTTTCCGCCGCAGCAGAACACGGGCGCGCGCTTCCAATTCGCGGAAATCGAACGGTTTGACCAGATAGTCGTCGGCGCCGATATCGAGCGCGCCAACGCGGTCCTCTATCTCCGAACGGGCCGTCAACATCAGAACTGGGGTCGTCTTTCTTGCCTGCCGGAGCCTTCGAACGATTTCGAACCCGTCGAGGCCGGGCAACATGACATCGAGTATGACGAGATCGTAGCTGGTGAAACCGAGGATTTCTGCGGCAGCACGACCGTCCGTCTCCCAATCGACCGCATGGCCGATCGTTTCGAAGCGGCGGCTGATTGCCTCGCCAACGTCGTGCGTGTCTTCGACGAGGAGAATTCGCATGACGGAGCATTTGCACGGAAGCAGTAGCCTATCAAGCGTCGCGCTCGACAGCACCTGCGGATATCAGCTGTTCAGCTTCCAATCATCCGAACGACTGGCTGCGCCATGCCGTCTGCCTTCATTTTGATCTGCGCATACACTGTCGGCCGACGAGGGCGCATCAGGCGAGACAGGATGCCCGGATTGTCGTGACGACAAAATGCAAGCTACGATGTCGACTGTCGTTCTCGCAAAGACACGGTGAACTTTTCGCCTGCATCTTGTTGTCGTTGGCGTCGTCATTTTCATCTTTTGCCTGGTTGCTTGGCAGCGCCCTCCGTTTATCCTCGCAAACGCGGCAGTCTTGGTGGCGATTGTGCCGTTGGTCATGTGTGACGCGGCGGTTTGTTGACTGCGTTGCGCCCTTCCGGATAGCCTTTGGAACAGCTTGGCCTAGCAAATGGCTGGGTCTCGCCTGAATTGAAGAAAAACTCGCCAATTTGTCCAAGGTGTTAGTGCAGCATTGCCTTACCTTATCGCCGCTTGGAGTGTGATCGGCAATCGTGGTACCGCAACGCCGGGAGGCGACGATGCGTGTCATTTTCCGATGTGATCCGATGTTGATCGAGCATTTGCCACGCCCGATCCTCGCGCGCGGTGCTCTACCGGATTGGCTGCGCGCAATGCCCGCCACTGCCTATTCGGCGATCCACGGCCGCGACATTCGCACGCTCAAGCAGTGCCCGCCCGTTATCGATGCGATGACCTATGGCTTCATGATCCTCCTGCCGTGCGACGTCGTCGTCGACAAAGGGACCTTTTCCTGGGACTGGCAGATTCCAGACCCGGTCACTGAGAACCACCCCCGAGCGCCTTTGAGCTTCCACACGCCGGGGCAGCTCGCCGGCAGCCCGTTTGCCACTCCCGGTCAAGCCGCTATCAAATTCAACAGCTTCTGGACCATACAGATCGAGACGGCTGGTCGCTCTTCGCGACGCATCCGGTCAATCGCGAGGATCTTCCCTTCAGGCTGGTGACTGGCCTGGTGGATTCCGACCGGTTCAGCGATGGGGGCATCAATTTCCCGGCGATCTGGACGGAGCCCGGATTCTCTGGCGTGCTCAGGAAAGGGACTCCAGTCGCGCAGTGCTTTGCGGTTCCGCGGGCCGCGCCGCAGCTCGAATACGAAGTGTTCGACGAAAAGCGACAGGCATCCTATGCGCAGACGGTCGCCGATGTCCTGTCAACGCCCGGCGTCTACCGCAAGCGGTTTCGCGCCAGGCGGGGACGCTCCGCCAGCGAGTGAGCGACGCAGCGCTTTCTCATCAAGCCACAGCCGGCCCCTTGGCGCCGACGTCAGCGCCATGGCGATGACGCTGAAGGTGGATGAGCTGAGACCATAGGCTAATGAATACGCTACCATGGCCTCGTCGAGGTCGCCGGTTTCCTGCAGGACGACACCCAGATTGACAGCCGCTTCCGGGGCGCCGGGCTCATCTCAAGCACGCGTCGATAGGCCTGTGCAGCGCTGCCGAACTTGCGCATGTCCTGACGTACCAGCCCGAGGTCGAACCAGGCCGACGGATGCCCGCCGCCAGCGACTGCGCGTTCGAGCAGACCTTCCGCCTCGACAGCCGCTCGGCGCTGCCATGCAAGGCGCCCGAGGCGCGCCGCTGCCTCCCCGGATTTCGGATCCCGTTGCAAGACAAGTGTCCAGGACGCGCTCGCCGCAGGGGCATCGCCTGCTTGATCGAAGGTGCGTGCCCGTTCGACGAGCATTTCCGCCTGAGATGACAGTCTTGCCGCGCGGTCCAGGAACTGAAACGCCGCTTCAAACCTGCCTTCGGCCCGGGCAATCCGGCATGCCAGTATCAAGGCGGGCGCATTGTCGGGTCGAGTGGCAAGGCTTGCTTCGATGTGCGCACGAGCCTCCGGCAGATCTGCCTTGGCGAACAATACAGCCGCCAGAAGATGGCAAAGCGCCGGGTCGCCTGGGTGCTGCTTCAGGCCCAATTCGCACACATCGATCGCTTGGCGATGATTGCCGGAATTGAACGCGGCCAAAGCGCGGCGGATCAGATCGTCACTATCGTTTTGATTGGTGCGCATTATGCTTGGACGCTCACTGGCAGTCATGTCCGCAAGGGGCCGATGTCGATTCCAGTCATGTTTGGCGGGACCACTTGCCACAGAGCAGAGAGTAACCGACTTGGAGCCTCGCTTGCCACCAATCCGCCCCAACTGCTACTCCCCTTCCCTTAAGCAGACACGTGCTGGTCACGACCATTCTATGAGCGCGCTTGTGCATATTGTTTGCTCGCAAGGGATATCGATAGACGTTCGCCAAAACCCAGCAAAAGCGGTCTGATGCTGACCAACTTTTCCGGCGTAAATCTGGTCAGCGGCCCAGAAACAGCCAGCGCTCCGATCAAGCCCTCGCTGCCTGAAAAAACCGGTACGGCCATCGCAGCTGTTTCGGAATCTCCCTTCCCGAGCGATATAAACGGAATCTTCGCCATAAGAGCTGTTCGCGTCCTAGGCTTAGCGGTACTGAATCGTGCAAGCACTTGGCCAGCTGCGTGACCGTCAAGCGAAAGCACATCACCCTCTCGGATTTGATCACGGATCAAATGACGACAGTCTGCGCGAAATA
This sequence comes from Mesorhizobium sp. M0037, assembly GCF_040323635.1. Classification (NCBI taxonomy): domain Bacteria; kingdom Pseudomonadati; phylum Pseudomonadota; class Alphaproteobacteria; order Hyphomicrobiales; family Phyllobacteriaceae; genus Mesorhizobium; species Mesorhizobium sp. M0037. The sequence goes on from NZ_JAMYVB010000031.1 coordinate 16,376, forward strand.
GGCAAATTCCGTCATTTCCCTCCTTTCGAAAAAACGATGCGCTTTCACCCGCCTGTTCGACAAGGCTCAAAAGGAGAGGCCGAACGAATGCCTCTATCTTAAAACGACGACGGTAGAATGAGGCCAATATCATCGGCGTAGGGCCGACAGCAAAGCGCTTGTCCGCCATGCGAACAATGTAGCCACTGCGGACAAGGGATTCCGTTAACCGAAGGATCGTGCTTTTGTATAGGCCCGTTCTAGAAGATATCTCAGCCAGGCTTAAACCCTCGTCATGCTCTGTGAAGCACCCGAGGATCGAAAGCGCGCGATCGACAGCTTCAACCCCTCCCGCTCTTGTGTCAGCTTGCTCCACCGCCTGATGGTTCACGCGTTTGGTTCCTTTGAACGCCAAAGCTCAGTTGCGAATGTCGGGTCCTGATCACGTCCCCACGTGCTCAGCTTTGGAGTACCTCGCTCGCGAAAAGCAAAGTGCCATTTCATCATTCAGCATATTATCCTGTCGGTAACTGAAAATCCTACACGATCGTGGAAAAAGAGGACCTACTGCATCTTTAAATGTCGCGTCCTGTCGGACATGATGTGGGGGACACAATACTGGCGCGTCGGGTGCTCCAAGTTGTGTCGCAGCCTCCCAGCATCCAAGTTGGCCGGTATCCTGATTTAGCAGGATGGTCGCGGAACGTTGTTTCCCCGGCGCGGATCGTGAACCGCTGGGTTGCGGCCACATCATCGGCTACCGCTACTGTTCAAACAATGCTTGCGAGCGGCACTGCGCTCATGGCAACAAGCAGGCCAATCGTCATTTGCCATCTCTGTTCCTGGATGCCTGCCATTATAGCCACAGTCGTTCAGGACGGAATCGGCGCGGCGCAAGATCGCCTTGGATAGGCAGTAACAACCCTCGGTCGTCTGAGTTTTTGTAGGCTGAAATGGCTGGCTTGAGTGTGACACGCATTGGGCCAATGGTCGGCGGCGGTCGAAATAACGGGGTGAGGTCTGATGAGCAAAATTGCCTTACTTCCTCTGGCGACGTATCCGGAAGCGAATTCCACCAAAATCGCATCAAACGCAATCGCGGTGGTCAAGCACGTTGGTGCCGCACTTCATGCATTGACGATCAATGTCGATATTCCGGGTATTTCCAATCCGGTTTCGCGATACTTGATCGATCTTCCCGAAATGATCCGGGAGACAGAAGCGACCAGCCGCAAGCATGGGCTCGATTTGCTGGAGGCATTGAAAGCTGAAGCGGCACGCGTCGGATCGCTCCTCACAACCGAAGGAGATTGCTGTTCAGCCAGCATCTATCGGCGATGTTGCGGCAACTCAGTCACGCTATTTCGATTTTGCTTTGATTGGGTTGGAGCCAAATAACCAGACTGCGCGCATGACCGTTAATGCGGTCCTGTTTGGTTCGGGTCGCCCAACCATAATTCTGCCGGAAGACGCAAACGTTGGTGCGATCGATCATGTCATCATCGCTTGGGATGGTAGCCGCGTTGCGGCCCGGGCCGTTGCCGATGCGCACGCGTTTCTGCAATGTGCCTCAAAGATAACGGTACTGACAGTGACAGACGAAAAGTCGCTGCGCGATATTGGCGAACGCCTCGCCCTGAGCCTGAGAAAGCGTGGCTTTCCCGCTGAGGGGATCTCAATCGACCTCGAAGATCGCCCCATTGGCGTTACGCTTCAGGCGCGCGCTGTCAGCATGGGCGCCGATCTGCTTGTTATGGGTGCATACGGCCATTCCCGGATGAGAGATTTTGTCGTGGGTGGAGCAACCAAAAGCGTTCTTGGCGATCTGCGCCTGCCTGTCCTTTTGTCGCACTAGAAATCTGCCCGAGAGTTATCGGCGGCGGGTTGGCTACTACGATTGTGCCAGCGGCGCACTGTATCAGGTTCTAAACTAGCCCAAGACGAAACTGCCGGATTGCTCGTGAGTTGCCGATTGTTTTGCCTTCGATATCGAACTCGACCTGAACCGGGAGCATAGCCGTTCGCGGCACCTACGATTGATTCCTGCCCCTGCCAGAGGCCGACAATGACGGTCCGCCTTTGGTGCCCATCACGTCCGCGCCTGCAACCACTTGAGGCCGAACTCGCACAGAGCCAGAAGTCTGGGGCTGAGCGAACACTAGATGATATTGGCAGTCTCAAACGTCAAGACGGGCATCTCGCAGAGGCACACTGCTTGCATTTGGCGAACGTCTATCGATATCAGAACGAAGTAAACTGGCACGAAGGCGCGCTCATAAAAAGCGCCGAAATTGCCTGTCGTGTGCGAATGGCTAGGCGAGGTATGGTGTGTGCCGATAACCATGCGGTTTGAAAACCGGGACGGATGGTCTATGCAGCGCGTCGTTCTGCAAACCACATATTTGAAGGACAAGGTGGCGTTTCGCACGCGCCTTTACGGCTTGACTGACTAGAACGAAATGAGCCGTCATTTCGTTCTAACCTATTGTTTTGGCGCATGATGTTATCCAAAAAGTCTGCAACTTTTTGGCATCATGCTGAAGGGGTGAACGAGAGCCATGCTTGATCCGATCGTGAATTTCTTCACCCGCATCTTCCAGTGGATCGGCCGCGGCATCGGCCTCGCCATCGGCGTGATCCTTTGGCCGTTCCTGTGGGCCGGGCGCTGGTACACACAGCGCGGCTGGATCCTGAAGGCTGTGGTCGGCCTCGCGCTTCTGGTTCTGATCGGCCTCTACGCCAATTTCTTCTACGCCACCCAGTGGTGGAACAAATTCGATCCCAACTACGTCGACAAATACACCTTCGAGAACCGCAACATTTCCGCCGGCGAACAGGTCGCGGCCGGCGCTGGCACCGAAACCGCCAAGACCTGCGGCAATTCAGGTATCGCCCAGGTCGCGGCCGACCTCACCGATTTCAACGTCAACCAGAATGCCTGGATCTCGTCGATGATCCTCTACAAACTCGGCCTGTTCGGCATCGACTGGGACCACACGCCGTTCATGGACAACAAGGCCTCGTTCCAGCGGGGCATCAACCAGGCGGTGCGGCGCACCTCCACCGAGCTTGCCGACAATCTCGGCCGCGTGCGCACCACATCGCAGATCGACACCGACCTACAGGATGCGCGCGGCAATCTGCAGTTCGATGAGGAAACCTGGTATTTCGGCCTCAACCCGTTCGGACCCAAGACGCCGACGCCGAGCTATTATCGCGGCGCGGTTCGCAAATTGCGCTCCTTCAATGCTCGGCTGGCCACCTGCCAGGCGACGTTCGATGCCCGCGCCGACAATCTGAAACAGTATATCGACCGCATCTCCTCCGACATCGGCTCAACCTCGGCGATCCTCAAGGAACGCGCCGAGAACCACAACAATGGCTGGTTCGACTTCCGCGCCGATGACCGCTTCTGGTTCTCCTATGGTCAGCTCTATGCCTATTACGGGCTGATGAAGGGCGCCCAGGCCGATTTCGAGGACGTGATCAAGGAAAAGCACCTGCAGAACCTGTGGGACACCATGGATGCGCAGTTCGTCTCGGCGCTGCGCATCCGGCCCTTAATCATCGCCAACGGCCGCGAGGACGGCTGGCTGCTGCCGAATCACCTAACGACAATTGGCTTCTACATGTTGCGCGTGCGCTCAAACATGATCGAGATTAGCAACGTTATTGCGCAGTAACTCGCTGCCACCGACCCAGTTTTGTGAACGGTGAAATTCGCCCAGAACCGAATTTTCAGCACGCCTCCTGGGTGGGTGTCTTGACGAGTAATGGCCTTCATCCGGGAAACTGGTTGTGCTCGCAGGCCTGACCAAGTCCGCACCATCGCTACACGGATCGACCTTGCCTTTGCGGAACAGGAGGCGGTCGTGAGGTCCGGCTAAACTGCCGGGCCGAAGACCGAAGGCCCATGGCAGCTGTTCCCCCTGGCGCTGATGGGAAAACGCTACTGGATCAAGGCGGTCGATCGGCCGGATTTGGCAGCCACCAACGTGGCCGGCATTGTTGCTGCCGGGTTGCCGCAGGCTCGGCGCGCCATGCATCGGGTAAATATCGTCGTTGTTGGGGCCGAACTGGCCCATGCCAGGCCAGGGTTTTACATTCTGGCCAACTGGGAGCACTCCGCCGCCGAGCGCCTTTTAGATCACGACTGCACTTCGCGATGAGCGCCACGAGGTATTTGGAGAGGCCAATGGCCGCACCTGATACCGTCACCCCTTGAAAGCTGGTATCGACGTTATTTTGGGGAACCAAGATTCCGGGATTACGGACCTATGATCACTTATTTCCAGGCGATCGTTTTGGGGCTTTTGCAGGGTTTCGCCGAACTCTTTCCGATTTCGAGCTTGGGACACACCGTTCTGATCCCTGCCCTGCTTGGCTGGCCCGTCGACCGATCGAGCGATGCATTTGTCGCCTTTTTGGTGCTGACGCACCTGGCGACGGCTCTCGTGTTGCTGGGCTTTTTCTGGCGCGATTGGCTAGGCATCATCGGTGGTGTTCTCCGCTCCCTCAAACAACACGAGATCCGCGCCGATGACACCTATGCCAAGCTGGGATGGCTTCTCATCGTCAGCACCATTCCGGCCGGACTCCTTGGGCTTCTGTTCGAAGAGCGACTGAAGCAGCTCTTTGCAGCCGCGACACTCGTCGCGGCTGTGCTCGTACTGAATGGCGCAATGCTCTATGTCGTCGAAGTGTTGCGTTCGCGCGGCGCGACTGAAGGTGCCCACGATGACGGGAAGCTTGCTGCCCTTTCATGGATCCAAGCCGTCATCATCGGCATCACGCAATGTTTCGCATTGATACCGGGATTTTCTCGCACCGGACTGACCATGAGCGGTGGGCTCGCCTGTGGGCTTTCTCACGAGAACGCCGTCCGCTATTCATTCCTGCTGGCCACCCCAATCATCCTGGCGGCTGCCGTGCTCAAGGTCCCCGATCTTTTCACAAATGGCGGCGCAGGATTGGGTCAGGCGGTTGTTGGCGCCTGGTGTGCTGGCGGAACCGCATTTCTTTCGATTCGCTTTCTGCTCAAATACTTTGAAACGGACACGCTCAAGCCATTCGCGTACTATTGCATCGGCGCTGGAGCCGCAGCCTTGCTCTATCTGGCGCTTTAAGCTTTCTTGGGGTCGCTCCGAAACCATGCGAACGCGAACAGCGCAAGATGTTCGCCACGGCGGTCGCGCGAATAGTGGAACAGCGCGGCGGGCGTATCGGCGCCGCCGAAGGGCCGGTCGTCGCGGACATAGACTCACAGCCTGCCGATATCGGTCTTGCCCTTGGCGAGGACCGGCACGTTGTGTCGTCGCCGTGCAATCGGTCGGCGGCGAGAACATGAGCCTCGATCCGGCGATAGAGGGGCATGAGCGCGAAAGTGGCCGCGCCAACTTGGTCGGCGAGCGTCGACAGGCTCAGTGGCACGCCCTCGCGAGCGAAACGTTCAGCCTGGCGGGTTAAGCGTTGATGCTGGCCGTACTTGTCGAACAGCAGCATGGCGAGCAAGCCAGGACCTGCCCAGCCACGCGGCACGACATGGAACGGCGCACGCGGCTGGGTGATCGTCACAGTTCCGGCACGAGAACTTCTCGCGCACCGTCTGGATGACCTTCCACTGACGCGGGATCACCTCCAGTGTCTCGGTCACGTCCTCGCCGAGCTTCGAAAGCCGCGTCCCGCCGCAAGTCGGACACGAACATGGCGCGGGGGATGACGATGCGCTCACGTGTCAGATGCTCGGGAAACGGCTTCTTCACTGGCCGTTTGCGCTCGAAGCTCGAAGGCGGTGACACTGGTCGTCCTGGTCGCCGCCGCTTCGGCGGCAAGGTCAACTTCGCTGGCTGTGGCCTCGAGTTCCTCGAGTTGCAATTCAAGTTGGTCCAGGAGCCGGCGGCTGCGCTCGGCGCTGGGGCCATACTGCTCGCGCCTGAGCTTGGCGATCTGCAGCTTGAGGTGCCCGATCAGAGCTTCCCTGGCCGACGCCTTAGCCCTCGCGGCGGCAAGTTCGGCGCCCATCGAAACAACCAGGGCCTTAAGCGCTTCGACATCGTCCGGCAGGGGCTAAATGGCGGCTTCCCTGACCGAAATGAATCAGCACACTGTCTCTCGGTGCAACCGAAAAATGCCGCTTTGGCTGAGGAAATCCGTGTCCTATCCCGCGCTCACCGGACGCCAGCTGTACTGCGGGTTGCGCCAGTCAATCCCGTCGAGCAAACACGCCAGCTGAGCGCTCGTCAGCGACACTGCACCGTCTTTCACCTGGGGCCAAATGAAGCGGCCCTTCTCGAGCCGCTTGGCATAAAGCGACATACCGATCCCGTCATGCCAGATGTCTTTACCAGCGATCCGGCGCGTCCGCGGAAAACGTAGAGATCACCACCGTGGGGATCGCGCTTCAGGTGCTGCTGCACCAGCAAAGCCAGGCCCTGCATGCCCTTCCTCATATCGGTGTGACCCATCGACAGCCACACCCGCGCGCCCGGCGGGATCACCGCAGTGCCTTTACCACTGCCGTAACCAGCGTGGGCGTCGCTCCCGCGAAGATGCTCACCCGGCCGCCCTTTACCACCTCCACGACAATAGCCGGCCGGTGCTCCAGTGGATGGCCGACGTCGTCATCGACAACCACCGCCTCTGTAAGGCACGGGTCCGGGACGTGCTCGCACAGCTTGCGCGCCACGTGTAGATCAGCGGCGTCGAAACGTCATGCCGCTGCGCCACCTGCGTCACACAGGTCTCGGCGAAAACGCCTCCTCCAAAATCTGGCGCCGTTCCGCCTCGTTCCACCGCCGCCGACGTTCGGGGCCTGTGAGCAACGTGATCTGACCCATCAACTGCTCCTAAGTGCGCTCATAAGAGCACGCTTAAGACCACTCGTTCATCACCCGAACAAGGCGCGACACGCCGGATGGATACTCAAAATGCACCCCACCGGTCAAAAGCGGAAACAAGCCGATCGACGACGACAACACCCTATGCCGCCAACGTCACAACATCGAGAACATGTTCGCCAAGCTGAAGGACTAGCGGCGCATCGCGCCCAATTTGACCGCTACGCACACACCGTCTTCTCGGCAATCTGCATCGCAGCCGCCGTCGCCTTCCGTCTTAATCAATGAGCCTGATGCTAGCTGGCCTGTTAACCATCGACGTGACCCGATTTCGTTCGATCGGGCATTGCTCCAATCCTAGATTAGCCCGCGCATCGTGAGTTCAGCCTTCAAATAGGCATAATAGATCGGCGCGGCGACAAGACCCGGCATACCGAACCAGGCCTCCATGAAAACCATCGCCAGAAGAAGCTCCCAGGCACGCGCGTTGATCCGCGTTCCAATAATCTTGGCGTTCACGAAGTATTCGAGCTTGTGAATGACGATGAGAAAGGTAAGCGAGCCGAGCGCTGCAAGGAAGGAGATGCTGAGGCTGACAACGACGATCACGGTGTTGGAGATCAGATTGCCGATGACCGGCAGAAGGCCGGCGACGAAAGTCAGCGCTATCATCGTCCTGATGAATGGCAGATCGATTCCGAAGGACGGCAAAACAGCGACGAGATAGATCGCCGTTAGAAATGTATTCAACGCCGAAATCCGAATTTGCGAGAACACGATGTTGCGAAAAGCCTTGCTCAGAATTTTGACACGATCCGCCAGCGCGATCGCCAGTGGGCCGGGCTCGCCCGATGGCGCCGCCGAGTTCACCGCGATCAAGCCGCCGATCACCATGCCGACGATAATGTGGACCACCAGGACGCCGACATCTCGCCCGACGAGTTGAAGCTGGCCGGCATGTTCGCGGAGCCACCGGGCCGCGAAGACTTCCAGTTCCTCGATATTCGACGGAAAATAGGCCATCGCCCAGGTCGGGAGATGGACACGCGCGGTATCGATGATCTCGGCCATCTTCTTGAGGAGCGTCACGACGTTCTCCGAACCGCCAGTCAATTGCGACACGCCGCTAAAGATAGCGGCGGCTATCAGGAGCGTGAAAATCAATGCCACCAAGGTCAACGCAAGGCTTTTCGTCAGGCTGTTGGAGACGCCGATTCGATGGAGCATCGGTGCGGCGAAATGAACGAGGTTGAACACGAGAAGGCCCGAAAGCAGTGCCGGAAGTAGGCCGAGCTCGAGAACGGCGACCAGCGCTATAATTGCGAGCAGGCACGACGCGACATAGAACCGTGAGAAAGGCAGCACTTTTCACCTGCTGAAGCAGCCAAGTCCTCTCCGGGTTTCCATTAGCTTTGATACCCGGTGATGCGCAAGCGAACACGCACCCAATACGTGTGTGAGGCTAGCCGCCTACATTTCTTGCCGGTTTGCAGCTAGATGGTTGTCGTTCATATTTTGATCCGTGCGGCACGGTCCATGGTCGAATTGGCATGTGCGCCTTCGAACCGCTCGTCTTCTGCCGACAAGGCGTGAATCAATCGTCGCGAACGGCAGCAAGAGACATGCGGCCATCCTGCGCGATCATTGATTTAATGCCGAGCGAGCCGGCGTCCGCTGGGTAATTTGCTGGCCATGACCTTGTCGATGCGTCTGCCGTCAAGATCGACGACTTCAAACCGCCAGCCGTCCGCTTCGACCGTTTCGCCTGTCGCCGGCAAATGGTGCATGTGCGACAGGATGAAACCGGCAACTGTTTCATAATCGCGATTTTCTGGGAGCTCGATGGCAAGGTGATCACACATCTCGTCAACGGGCATATACCCGGCAAGCAGCCATGACCCATCCTCGCGCTGCACGGCGGCCGTTTCTTCCTCGGCTTCCAGATCGGCACGGAACACGCCTGTGATCGCCTCAAGGATGTCGGCCGGCGTCACAATGCCCTCGAAATGACCGTACTCGTCGTGGACCAGGGCCACAGGCACCTGTGCTCCTTTCAGTGTTGTCAGCACATCAAGCGCGTCCGCCTGGTCGTGCACGATCGGCGCATTCTGCAGGTGACGCCTGAGATCGACCTTCTGCCCATTGAGCATGCCCGCCAGTACCTTGCGGATCTGCACGACGCCGATCATTGCATCGACCGTACCTTCGGCAATCGGCAGCAGAGAATGCTCCGTCTCGATGATCGCCTTGCGCACTCTCGTTTCTTCCCAGGTAATGTCGATCCAGTCCACATCGGTGCGTGGTGTCATAACGGCGCGCACCGCCCGGTCTCCCAGACGCATGACGCCCGCGATCATCCGGCGTTCGTCTGCCTCGATGGTCCCGTGATGCTCGGCTTCGGCAACCAACATTTTGATCTCCTCATCGGTGACTTTTTCCTGGGACTCGCCTTTCTGACCTAAGAGCCACAGCAAACCACGACCGGAGAAATCCAGTAAGAACACCAGCGGTGCGCCAATTTTCGCAACGATGGTCATCGCCGGAGCTACACGCATTGCTATGCCCTCCGGATTGCGAAGTGCAATCTGCTTGGGAACAAGTTCTCCCACGATCAGAGAGGCATAGGTGATGACTGCCACTACGATACCGACACCCAAGGCGTCTGCAATGTTGCCGGGCACGCCGCTAGCGGCCAAGACAAATGACAGGCGCTCGCCCAGCGTAGCGCCTGAGAAGGCCCCGGAAAGCACGCCCACCAATGTAATCCCTATTTGGACAGACGATAGGAATTTTCCGGGATCGGCACCAAGCGCCAGCGCACGATTGGCACCCTTCAGGCCTCGTTCGGCCATACCTTTGAGCCTAGCCGGTCGCGCCGAGACAACGGCTAGTTCCGACATTGCAAGCAGGCCGTTGATGCAGATCAGGACGACGACGGTCGCGAGTTCAATGTAAAGCATAGCGAACGTTTAGCATCTGGGAAGCGGGAACGAAAAGGTGCATTCGACCACTATGTTGCAGCGATCCGTAGCAAGGACCGACGGCAGATACACCAATGCGACTGCTTGAGCGGAAGGTCGGACAAGCTCGTACTACTGAACTTGGTGCGCTAAGCCTGGACGGACGGGACCGATCATAACGTTTAGGGTGAAAAGCAACCTTCCAAGGGCGGTACGCTCGATCAACGCGAGACTCGTGTTCGAAGATTCGCAAGGCAACAGGTTGGCCGAGATGCCGGTCCCGCGAACGATTTGCTGGCGTCAGCACCAGCATAGTGACCGATACGTCACACCCAGGGCGCGATCATGCCCGGCGATCGCGGTCATGCGTTGACAACCGGCGTGCCACGCTGATCGAGCTTGATTGGTTCATACGGGAACGGGCGGCGAGCGTGGGTGTATCCCCTGCTCATCGGGGGGCGACACATGAAAAATACTAGGCACGCGCTCATGGCGCTGACCGCCCTTGTCCTGGTGTTTGCCAACGGATTGGGCCTCGAAGCCCTCGCGAAGGGCCTCACCGTCGTTCCTCCCGGAAACCGGTTCGAGCAGCAGCCGCCGATTCCCGCAGCGTCAGCGAATAGGACGCGCGCCTTCAAGACAACTTACGACGCCAAGTACCACAAGATTCTGGCGTTGCTGAGTAACGATAAAAAGCTCGTGCAACAGATCAAGGATACGGCCGCTGCCTATGGTATCGATCCGATCCACGTTGTCGGCGCGCTTGTCGGCGAACATACCTACAACGTCAGCAGCGTTGATGCGGCGCAAACCTACTACGTCAAGGCCCTGGCATACGCCAACGCGGTTTCGAATTCCGCTACAAAGGCATTTCGCTGCAGTCGTTTGTCAATCGCCCGGAATTTTCCGGCTGCACCCCTGCCAAAGGGAGTTCGGCACTGTGGAGCTGCCGAACCGACGTCTGGAACACACAGTTCCTCGGAAAAACTGTCGGCAATGTCGCCTATGAGAACGTGACCTTTCAAAGGGCGTTCTTTCAACCGTTCTTCGCCGGCCAGACGTTCGGGCTTGGCCAGATCAGCCCTCTGGCGGCGCTGGAAGTGACCGACCTGGTCAATCGGGTGAGCGGCTTTGAAAAGCTCTCACCCGATCGGCCGCAGGCAATCTACCGCGACATCATGGATCCGAAGCGCAGCGTGATCTACACGACCGCCATCCTGCGGGAGGCGATCGACGCGTATGCCGAGGAGGGGTTCGATATTTCCGGGAATCCGGGCATTACAGCAACGCTCTACAATGTCGGCCAGCCGCAACGTCGCGCAGCCGAACTTCGCGAAGCTGCGGCAAAGGGATCCGGACGAAAGCTGCCGGTGGAGAATTACTACGGCTGGTTCGTAAACACCAAACTCGATGAATTGCGAGCCCTTCTTGACGGTCAAGGGTGAGCAATCAACGCTGGCCGCCGCGCGGTTAAGCGCGTTGGCAGACCATCACCCGCAGGTCAGGCGCCGCGCAGACGGAGCAGAGCCCGACATTGGTGGCGAAATTCGGAAGGCGGCATTTTCTAGAGTTGGCCTAAGTGCCATTCGAGCACCATTGAACTCAGAACGTCCCGCGAGAATGTCAACGCGACGAACCCCCCCGGCAGTCCAATATGACTATGGCAAGTTTATCCGCATCTCGACCCGCCGGTTGACCGGGTCGGAGGGATCGGCGACTCTCGGATGGCTTTTGCCCTCGCCAATTGCCCTGATGCGTGACGGTTCGATTCCGTTCGATAGGAGGAATGCCGTCACTGATTGCGCCCGTCGTTCCGAAAGTCCTTGATTGTAGATAGCCGAGCCCGAGGCGTCGGTGTGGCCTTCGACGATGAAGTTATGCGCCCTTAGACGGTTGTCTTTCAGCGCCTTGGCAAATTCGCCGAGTTTTGTTCGCGCCTCCGGCTGCAACTCAGCAGAATCGAGGCTGAAATTGATCAACATGTCGAGGCCGGTTGGCACTGACGCGTCCGCTTTGCTCTTGCATTCGTCTTCAGTGCCGATGCATATTCCACGCGACGGGCCCAGATCAGTCGCATTGCCGAAAAACTTGACGATGTCTTCTGACGTTTGGACAGGGTCGGCAAACGAATTTGAAGACGCCAGCACAGTCGCCAGCACCAAGAAAGAAGTGCCTATCCGCATAGCGGCCTCCAGCATGGAAATCGACGTCACGATTGGATAATTCCCAAAATAAATCCGGAGCGCGTGCCGGGTCAACCACACTATGGTTGCGACAAGCCGAGATAAGTTACTCATTCAGCTGTTTCAGGGTGACAATCAGGGTCTTTGTGACTGCTGCCACTCCGCTGCCGGCGCGGTCAAGGATGCGAGAGACCAGCCGGCGCCACGTTTTCCTAGTGCTGCTGGGCTTTCACAGCTCGCGACCGCTTCCGTCGGAGGACGCCAGCCTCGAATTCGAGATCAGGCGCCAAGGCAGCGAGACGCTGGAGCCGCTGCAGGTCTCGACGGTGCCGCGCGCCTCGCCGGGCGACGAAGTCGACGGACCTGCGCACCCTTTCTGCCGCCGCCTTCCATGTGCCGGACAGCCAGGGCCGTAAGGCGATCCGCTCAAACAAGGTTATTCGCGCCCAGTTGCGCCATGTCGGCCGGCTGGGTGACTATCTCTCGGAAAAGCGCGATGCCTTGCTTGCCCTGGGGCGCGCCATCGATTTCGCGTCCGCGATGGCCGGGGACTGGGGCGACGAGAAGGTAGCGTCGCGAATGAACGGCCTGAAGCAAGACGTGGCTTCGCTGGACGATTATGAGGTCCATCTCTCCGATAAGGTGCAGTTCCTGCTCGATGCCATGGTCGGGCTGATCGGCATCTCCCAGAACGACATCTTCAAAATCCTCACCATCGTCTCGATCGTTGGCATTCCGCCGACCCTAATCGCGGGCATCTACGGCATGAACTTCAAGACCATGCCCGAATACGACTGGGCCTTCGGCTACCCCTATGGACTGGCCATGATCGCTTTCAGCGCTATCATTCCGTTGGTTGGTTCAAGTGGCGGGGTTGGTTCTAAATATCGGGATTTGTCGCCTTGGTAGGGGTGAAGCAGGAAACCAACGTATGAGGCTCGACGAGATCACGCAAGCGACCATCGCTTTTATGCGGGCGCATGAGGCATGGGGCATTCCGCTCGTGACCATGCTGGCCTTCGGCGAATCGCTGGCCTTCATCTCGCTCTTACTTCCCGCGACCGTGATCCTCGTTGGCATCGGTTTTCTGATCGGCGAAAGTGGGATCGCGTTCTGGCCGTTGTGGCTCGCCGTTATCGTCGGCGCGGCACTTGGCGATTGGCTGTCTTTCTGGGTTGGCACGCGGCTGGGAGACCGGGTTTCGCACTATTGGCCGCTGAAGCGTTACCCAGATCTGCTTCCGCGTGGCCATAGATTCTTCGAACGCTGGGGTGGGCTTGGGGTGTTTATCGGCCGCTTCTCCGGTCCGTTGCGGGCATCCGTTCCGCTGGTTGCAGGTATCTGCGAAATGCGCGTCCTGACATTCCAGATCGCCAACGTCTCCTCGGCGATCCTCTGGGCGACAGGGATACTCGCGCCCGGTGCGTTCGGCCTCAAATGGCTGCAGGCTTGGATGTAGGCGACTCACGCCGGGCGAGCAGCTTGTCGATCCGCCTTCCAAGCAGTTACCCTTGAAGGCGCGGTAAGCCGCTCGCCCCGATCAGTGCACAGTGTCGGCCTTAGCGATTGCCCCTGGCCACCCGCCGGAGGGCCGGGTGGCACCCACATGGCCGAACCTCGACAACCGTCGCTAGAAAATGGCGATTTCGCCGAACTTTTCGACCCATAAGCCCGACCAGAGACGTGTATGCTGCATGCTTGGTCCTTGAGGATTGCTAATGGACAAGCCAGCCAAAGCGCTACTGTTCTCATATTTGGTCAAGCCGCACTTTCGGTTAAAATCGCCGGATCGCCTTCTCTCTGAAGCGGAGTTTGATCTTGCCCGGATAACTGTGGAGGATTTTCGGTTCGTGACCAGGGAGATGACCACAAATGTGGCGGAACTGCCCGCTGAAATCCGCGGTCGCAGTACCATTCTGCGGCGTTTGCTATCGGAGAGAGACTTGTTCAACGCGGGACGCCTCTTGATCCCGAGTTCGGGCCTGAGAGTTCTCGCGCGGATGCTGGATTTCGACCCTATTCACCCCGCCGTGCTTTTGACGTGCGGTAACTACCGTTGGGCCGGGGATCGGCTCCCGAATATCGCTGCTGTGTTCTCGCTAAAGGGGCAACCTCCTTTGACTGGGACCCCTTGGCGATTTCGGGACGACGCCGACGTCTCCCTCTCGGAATATCTGAAAGGTCTCGCGATCGCGGTACATGGAACACCGGTGCGGCGGAGGGAGGTCATTAAATACGTCGCGGATAAGAAGGCCGCGCATGTTTCGGATCATCGGAATCACTTGAGCGAAAAAGCAATCGACAGAGCGTGGCCTCACATGTCGATCACAATTGAAAACCAAGGAAAGGAAAAATTCAACTTAACATGGTATATCTTGAGCTTCTTGCCGTTATTCAGGCGTTGAAATCGAGCGAGAGCATCACCCACTGCATCACTAGAATGGATAAGTGGCTGAGATCAGCCGAGATTGTCTATCCGGAAGGAGCCCGACACGAGAATGTCAACCTGCCCATTGAACCGCTTTAGCGACGGAAAATCGGCGCTGCGCCCAACAGGCATCGCCGGAACAATCTTCATTGCCGCCCAAGTCGGTAACGTCGCGCGACATGGCCAACCGCGGCCGGCCAACGTGTTTGGGGATGCAGCGGCGCGGACATGGAGAGGCTGCTAGTCTCGTTCCCCACGCCTCTGGACCAAGCCTTGGAGATGCCGACCTTTGAGGCGAAGGCGAAGCCGACAGCCGCGCGCATAACCGGCGTGGGGTTCTTCGACCGCATCCATGGCGCCACCGGCACCTCATCGCTGAACGGCTTGAACTGCACCAGATCCTGAAGATCGAGTGGCTGTAGCGACGAAGACTCTGGCGCGGGATGCCAAGGCGCCGCGGGGGCAGACGTTGCCCAGGCTTAGAGCGGCGACGCTTGGCTAACATGCCGGCGTCCAAGTCTCGCAGCTCGGAAGTTTCACCCTGACGGCTCTCCCAAAGAGTCTCGAAGGGGCGATGAAGCGGGGCCAGTTCATCCCCGGGACGAAATCCGACATACGTCGATCAAGCCTGCCCCAGAGCAAATACAT
Source organism: Mesorhizobium sp. M0037 (assembly GCF_040323635.1). Lineage (NCBI taxonomy): Bacteria > Pseudomonadati > Pseudomonadota > Alphaproteobacteria > Hyphomicrobiales > Phyllobacteriaceae > Mesorhizobium > Mesorhizobium sp. M0037. Next base: position 31,410 of record NZ_JAMYVB010000031.1, read on the forward strand.
GCGCCCCGACGTCCTTCACAAGTGCCAGCAATTCGGGCTGAGGCGTGACCCAGAAAGTTCGAAAAGCTTCCAGGAACCCCAGCCAAATTGGATGCCTCGTCAACGACACATCCCCACCAGCTTGTGCAGCTGCCGCAGACGCGGCCGTTTCCGCAAGTAAATCAAACGGTTGCCTGAACATCGCGCGGACCTCGCCGCGATTCCATTCGCAGTTCGACAGCACCAGATTCAAAAGCCGTTTTTTCTCATTTGGGGCCTGGTGAGTGAACATTTGGCTGGCGTTGCGGGCCAGTTCGAGCAGTTGGATTCCATCATCCATGTATGATTCCTGCGCCTCGCCGTGGCGCTCGATCTCACGCATTAGACGCGTCTGTTCGACGCGCCATTGCGCCGACATGCGGTCATAGAAGGCATTGTCGATGCGGCCGTCGAGCTTGTCCAGGTACATAGCGTTGAGGCGATCTTCGAGACGCTTGTACTGAGTCTGACACCGCTCAATCGCCTGTTCCTGCTCCCGCCGCTCGTCTGCATGGCTCGCCTTCAACGCGTCCCGTACCCATTCCAGCACCTCCTCATCGAAATGGAGTTGGTCCAGGAGCCCCGCAAAGGTCTTATCCAGCACCTCCTCGCGAACATATTTGCGGCGACAGTCGGCATAGCCGCCCCGGCCTTTGTCGGCATGTCCCGTGCAGTGGTAGTAGATGTATTTCCCCTTCTTGACCTCCGCCACGACCGCACAGCCGCAATCAGCGCAGGTCATGAGGCCCGAGAAGGCGAATTCATAACCATAGGAATGGATAGGCGTCGCATGCCGGCCTGCCAGAACGCCCTGGACCCGTTCCCAGAGGTCGATCGATACCAGCGGCTCGTGCTTGCCCTGGTGCAGCCTGCCATTCCATTGAAACAGGCCCGTATAGAGCCGATTGCGCAAAATCGTATGCACGGTGCTGACCGGTACCGGATTGCCGCTCTTTGGATGGATGAGGCCGTCGCAATGCGCCGCCTTCGTGAGCGCCTTGAGTGAATACAGGCCAGTCGCGTACCGCTCGAACAGCTTGGTGACAACCGGCGCAACCACCGGGTCCGGCTCGATGACCTTCTTGCCGTTCTTGGCCGTGACGTTGAGATAGCCGAGCGGCGCCTTGGACGGCCAGATGCCCTGCTCCGCCTTTTCCATCTGCCCTTTCCGGGCTTCCTCAGAAAGGTTGTCGATGTAGTTTTTGGCCATCAGCACCTTGATGCCATGCATGAACTTTTCCGAGGATCGAGAGTCGCGCGACAGCACCACGCCCTCCTTGGCAAGGTGGATCTCGACATCGAGTTCGTCGAGAGTCACCCAATCCTTGAGGTTGCGGTAGAGGCGATCGGTCTTCTCGACCAGGATGACGCGTACGCCAGGATGCTTGCGCAGATATTTGACCATCTCGCCGAAGTTGGTCCGCCCGGTGTTCTTGGCGGTCTCGACATCAACATATTCCTCAACAATGCCAAACTGCCGCTGAAGAGCATATTCTCTCAGCAACTTGCATTGCGCCGGGATCGAAAAGCCTTCTTTCTCCTGCTCTTTTGAGGACACGCGCGCATAAAGCAGCGCTTTCACCAAGCTGCCGGGCTTCGCCTTCGGTGCTAGTCGCTTGTCGATCAGCTTCATCTCCGCTCCTTCGCGGTCACGAAACGGCGCGTGTGATTAACATGTCGCCCGGTCAGGACTGGCCACAACGTGCGAACCTGCAGTCGGCCGAACCGGTTCTCTCGTGTCATTTGAGACGGGCAAGAGTCATAGCGCGATATCAGGCGCGGGTCAGTTCGGCTCAATCCATCTTGTGCCATTCGGCAAGGATGCGAAAAAACCCGCTGACGTTTTCCACGATCTGGCGCGCATCTTCCTTGGATAGCGAACGACCGGTGCGTGCCTCGAAGAGTTGAACGGTTCGCTCGAGAAAGGCGTCGTCGACAGCGCGCGTCCGAGAAGATGGGCCGGGCTCGATCTGCCGACCGGCATCTCTGTGTGTTGCCTTCATTGCACTTGCCCGGTTTCGAACGCGCGATTGCGCGGTCAGAGCAAGCATCGTCGAAATCTGCGTAATCTCGCATGACCGTTATGTACGCTCCCGTTTCCTTTTCTACTTCCGTTTCGCTTCCGGGGGTCATTCCGGGGTTCTGGCACTCCCAGCGCCTGCTAAACAACGAGGCTGTGATGAAAGGAGCACTCCCGACCTTCGAAAAGGAAACATCTAACAAACCGGCGTTCGACCGGGTTGGGTCCGGCAGACGCTACGCTCTCCTGCTTTGGGTCTACGACTGCCAGTTCCTCCCCCAATGCGGAGATCAAGGCCGACACACGGCTGCGCACCCGTGGATGAAGTTGCACCAGCCCTTCAATCAGGCGTCGGCCTTCCGCGCTGGCAATAAAATTGATGCGCTCATCGACCGGTAGCGTGGGAACGTCACGGTCAGTCTCATTGCCCGGTAGGCCTCCGAAAAAACGGCTGACCGGGACGGCCAGTGAACTAGCGATCTCGTAGAGCATGGAGGCACTCACGCGGTTTTTCGCGTTCTCATATTTTTGAAGCTGCTGGAAACTGATGCCTATGGATCGGGCAAGCTGGGCCTGCGATACGTCCGACTGCACGCGAACCGCAGCGATCTGCCTGCCGACATATTGATCAGCAGGGTGCGGGCTACTCTCGGTTCCATGGTTTGCCGACGCGCTGAAGACGCGGGGGCGTCCTGGCTCCGCAAATGCCTTTCGGAACTGCATCAGTCGCTCCATGTGGAGAGAGTTTGTCTCGGTAAGCCCGGGCGAAAATCACCAAACCGCCGAATGATCGCGATTTCGGAACCTTAGTGCCGAGGTTTCAGCTCGTGACTTTCTGCTCCCTGATCCGAGCTATATCGTCCAAAGCCGAGCGGATCTGTGGCCACGGGGATTCACCGTCGTGTAGCGAATACTCCCCTTCCCTAAGCACTGCATCTAGCTTAGCGGCTATACCAGCCAGTGACGTAGCAGGAACCTGGGATAAAAGTTCGAGCAATGCCTGCGCGCGCTCGGCAGCTTCGCACTCCGTAAGTAACGATGTCGAATAACCAATCTCCCTACCGGCGGCATCCCAGCGCGCCTGATGGGCTACGATTTCGGTTTCAGCCCGAGCGCGGGCTACTGTGTTCGCCGGACGAACACGCAGCAATTCTTGGAGGGCTCCAAGAGAGTGAACGGTCACGCTCTCGCCGTCGGACAACTTCACTGTCGTGCAAGGGAAACCAACGGTCTCGATAAGTACCCTCTCCAACCGCTGCTGCTGATTGCAAAGTTGTTCAGTCTCCTCCCAAGCCGCCTGCCATCGTCTCCACACCGACACAGCAGGATCAATGGCGTCATCACCCTCCAAGTCGCTGCGAGCAAACGATGTAGCCTGTGTCGCCGCCATTGCGATTGCTGTTCCCGCAAGCACCTTCCTGCGCGTGACGAAAGGCAAAGTCGTGTTATTGTCGGAATCAGCCATGATCCGAGCTCCCAGAAGCTTAGGCGTGGTCAGGCTAGGCATGGTGCGTCAACACCGCGTCTAGCCGCGCCCCAGACCAAGGCCAAGGGTATCCACTGATACCTTTGGATCATAACGCAATGATCTAAAGGGATCAAATAGAAATTGGTAACAGCAGCACAAATGCGAGCGGCTCGAGCATTGATAGCTCTCTCACAATCGGAGCTTGCCCGTAGGGCTGGTGTTTCTATTCCGACGGTAAAACGATGTGAGAGCGACAGTGAGCGCGCCGCCGTCGTCTCCGATGAAACCCAGGACAAAATCCGTGCTGTTCTTGAGGCCGAGGGTGTTGAATTTACGAATGGCAATCATCCGGGCGTGAGGTTGCGGCGACCGTGATCGACTACGAATGAAGTAACGTCTGGTGGGATGGCGTCGAGTTGGGGCGAGACGCGTAGCGGCCAATCAGACGAGTTGCGAAATGGCCGCAACGGGGCCGGGCAGCGGCCTGGCAGCTTTTGCTTCAGGTTGAGCAAAGCTGACGCTCAGAACGTAGAGCTTGCACTCACGACTATCTGCACATACGGCAATCGGGCGCGTGAAATGTTGGGGCTCCTGCACCTTATTCGCCGCGCGTCGGTTTGCCCCGTTTGCCGGTTAAACTCGCACCTCCTTCTTCTCGTGGCTTTACAGAACCCGCCCTCTTGTCCTTCCCTGCGGACTTTCGCGCCTTAGTGGCTGCCTTGACCGTCTTAGTGTCGAGGCCACGCAAGGTTAGGTCGATGCCGACGACCGCCAGATCCTCTACATTGGGGTGTTGACTGAAAATCACGGACCAATGCTGGCGAAGTGCTGTGAGCAGGGCCTCGAAGCTCTCGGCTTTGCCACCGCCAGGTAAATCCCAGCTTTTCTTTGTACCGATATAAACGAGGAGAAAGATGCCCCTACTGGAGCGGGCATCGCGCAAATAGTCACCGCCGAGTTGCACCTCCATGCGCTCGAACAGATGCGGACCCGTCCAGTTGTCAGCGACCTTAAGCTCGACGGGAACCGGAGCGTCGAACTTCGCGCCTCGAAATCTCAAGTCGGGCCGCTTGGCGTCGGCCAATTCCTCTTCAGGCGGGATGCTATATCGGCCCCCAGCCCTGCCGCGAAGCCAGCCCCCAATGAATTTGCGGAATTCGGTTTCTTGATCGGTGCCCTGCAGGATCGAAGCGATGCTCTCATCCCCATGCTCGAGATCGTGTTTAAGATCCTCGAGCCGCTCGACGCCGAAATACCATAGGTCGCGGTGATTAGCTGGTGTCGCGACCCTGGCATCGTTGAACTCCTTGACTTGGCTCGGCTTCCAGGGAGCAAAATCGGCATCGAGGGTCGCCTTGGTCTTGGCGTGAAACCTCATCCACGGCCGAGATCTCGCGGCAGGGTGCGTGTGTTCCATCTCCACCAGCGCGAGATAGGCCTCTTTGCCCGGGGTCTCGCGGATGAAGGTGAAAAGTGCGTTACGGGCGTCCTGTGCATCGTCGCGGAGCCCTGGCGAGTACACGCCCTTCCCAGCACGCTCGATGTCATCTTCCTCGCGAATGTACCTCGTCATCAGAAGATATAGCGTCTTCATGTGCTCGACAGTGCGGTAGGCGAGCCGCGCTCGGCCTTCCTGCCGCCGCCCTCCTAGTAACGATACGACGAAGCGAAGGGCGAGATTGGTCTGTTCAACAGGATCGTTCAATGCCGCAAGACGGGCAGCGAGCGCCGGGATTGCCGCGTCTGGGTCAACGCCGGCCCATGTGGCAAACCAGATCGGGCTGAAAACCGGATCGTATTTCGCGCTTGCCTTTTGGGCCGCGATCTTGGCCAGCTCCACGTCGGATACCGATGAGCCCTGAATGATCGACAGAAGGTAGCCGAGGTTGCGCGGATTGACCCGTTTGCCCTTAAGCGTGGGCAACAGGGCTGTGGCGATCTGATCGCAGGCCCATCGGCCATGCCATGCCATGTTGTACAGGACGTAGTGGCTTTCACCGTCGCTGGTCTCATTCGTCAGTTCGTGGCGGATTTCCTTCAGCAGGACAGCGCCGACCTGCTCGGGAAACGCCCCGTAGAGGTCTGGCAGCCAAGCCGGAAATCCGTTCAGCTCGGCAAGCGCGTATTGCGCCGCCTTTTCGGCCTCGGCTCGACTCAAGCGCTGGAGCCATTCCTCCTCCTCGCGCGCTTCGATCGCGAGTCCGGTTAAACCGAAGATCACCGCGGAAGGGGTCTGATTGGTCGAGGCCCCCTGTGACTGGGTCCGAGGTTGGTAGTCGCGCCAGAACCGCACCGCGGCATCGCGGAACGCGCTGGCTACCGGCTCGCCGTAAGCCTCGATCAGCGAACGCCAATTGCCCTCGGTCCAGTGGTTGTTGTTGTCGTTGGCCGACAATCGCATCCGCTCATGCAGATAATGCTGATCGTGGGTGTAGATGCCTGGCTTGCCCGGATAGCGGATATGATCGACGCGTTCGGCTAGGAGCATCTTGTCTCGCTCCAGCCGCTTATCTCGGGCCACCGATATCCGCGCGTCCCGACGCTTCCACTGCGCCTCCTGCCTGCGATATTTCACCAGCTCGCCAGCAGGAGGATGCAGCAGAGCCTCCAGCTTCGAGCGCAAGGTTTCCTCTTTGTCGACGAGACGTTTCAACCGCTCGCGCCACTTCCGCGGACGCCCGCCAGCGACGAACAGACGGAATGCGAGGGTCAGCGCGATGAGGCGGTCGTCAGGTAGCGGCCGATTGGCGATGTCGTCTGCGATGATATCGAAGCCGGTTGGATCAAAGGCCCAGTAGTTACCGAAAATCGACACATGCCAATAGTCGGTAAGACGCTCGTCTTTCTCGCGCTCCCGCCACGCGCGCTCCTGTGCGACGGATTGCCAGAACACGCTATGGTTGAGGTCCGCCCATCCCTTCACGAGGTCCGGCAACCCTTTGCGGATGTCCTCGAAATCGTGGCGGCCATAGTCGCTCGCGATCGGGAGCAACCGGAGCGCCGTCAGAGTCGCCGACGACAGCGCCGCAGGGTCACGCGCCTCAATCAGCCGCATCGCCACGCGCGCAGTCGTCGAGGCCAGCCATCCATATTGCTGCGATATCTCACAATGCCGACGCTCGGCCACTGGCTCGCGTTGAAGGAGGCACACCAGACCCTCCATGAGCGGTCCGAGCAGTGCGAGCGGGAGCTCGTTGACGTAGCGCGCAAGAGGGTCATTCAGCGGATCGACCTGATGCGGATCCTTGGTTGCCGAGCCTTCAAGCGCCTCTATGAGCCAGGCGATCGCCTCCGTCGTGTAAGGCAGATCGACCAGCAGCTCGCCGAGCCAGTCGCGGGACAGCGATGGTCCCTCTCCCACGAAGTTCCGGCGCACTTCCGCGACATCGGTCGGGGTGCCGACGGTGAGGACTGCCCGGATCGCCGCGATGCGGGTATATTTGGCGCGCGAGGTGAGCGCGAAATGCTTGGCCTTGTCGGCCAGCGCCTCGAGACCACCCTGAAAAACCATTCGCAGCAAAAACCAAGTGATGTCGTCATCACCGGCATATCGGTCGAGCAGCGCGCGTATATCGTCGGCAAGATCGGGGTTGGCGAAACGCTGCACCGCCTCATAGTCCATGACGCTGCGACCCTGCGCAGGCTGCGCAAGCTGCTCACAGGTTTGGCACAGGATACGGCGCCTCGTCTCGAGCGGCAGCTTACTGGGATCGCCGCCCTCGAACAGGATCTCCGGTGCCATATCCACGACCTTGTTTAGGATTCGGCGGTCAAGCACCGCAAGCCACGGCAGCACAGGCCGCATCGTCGGCACGATCACCTCGATGCCATATTGCTTGCGGAAGAACAGGCTCTCGATCTTCGCGCGCGATCCTTCGTCAACAAGCAGCGAATGGAGCCACTCGGCGGTCAAATATTCTCGGACCGAACGATGATGGAAACGCACAGTCCCGTAGATCCCGGGGTCGAAGATCGGACGGCTGAGCAAGGTTGTGCAATCCTGATCGTTCCAATCAGTCAGTACGTCCTTGATCGGCAGGCCCTTCGCATTCTGATGCCCGTCGGGAACCCGGATCGCGGATTCCTGACACAGAGTCGTGGCCGCCGCGACCAGTCGGGCACCTTCGCGAACTCGTTCAATGGAGATAGGTCGCGCATCGGCGCGGTCCTGGTCGCGCTCCTCCAATCGCTTGGCGATGCTGCTCGTCATCAGATCGAGACGTGACCCGATACTCTGGTGATCGTTCCAGAACTCGATCGTCTCGGCGAGATCAAGCGGCCGCGTGGTGAACGACCACGCCTCGGCACGATCGACCGCCTTTCTGAAGGACTTCAGATCCACGACGCCCTTGGCATGGGCGAATGTGTCGACTTGGCTTCCATGCAGATCCTCCAAGGTCACGATGCGGAACGGCCCTTTTTTGCTGGGCCGTTTGATGGTCCGATCGGGCGCAATGGCATATTCCCCCTGGAATTCGGGCTCGTCTTGTGTAGCCGTGGCCGGAATCATCCAGGGCAGATTATTCCTGCACAACAGAAGGTCAGTCGTCGGCCGCCACGCCTCTGTGCGGCCCGTAATGACGATGTGCGCATGCTGGAGAATGCGCTCGATCTTTCTACCGATCTTGCGGATTGCACGCTCGAAGTCCTTGGGGTCACGCAGGCGCGCCTCGTCGATGGAGTCGAGAAACAACCAACCGGGTTCGCCCGATGCGATCCACGCTTCGAATTCCTCGAGGCTCCCTTCCTCGAAGCTGGTCTCGAGATCCTCGACCACATGCTCAATACGCAGAAAGAACGCCTGCTTGCCGTCTTGCCGCTGGCGTCGGCAGACGTGCCGTATTTCCTCAGTCTTGCCCGATCCTGCCTCCGCCAGCATGATGACTCGAGGTTCCTTCAGAAGATCGGGCCAGCGGGTCGGTGTCTGGCGCTCCCAAAGGCGCACCATTTTCGCCTCATCGCCCTCATCATCGGAGATGGCGAGGTCGCGAAAGGTGCGATCGAGCTCAATGAAATTGTCGAGATCTCTGGACATGGCCTGAATGTGTCGTCATTGCTGCGATCGGTCTCAATATCATCCTCGTGTCTCGACGGTAACTACGTCGAGGCTTGTGAGCGCCTTGCATTTAGCTCGATGTAATGTGATTCATCCGTGACGCTGTTGGTGAAGGGAGGGGGATGATTGACGGCCTTCAAGTTGCGAGTCGGCGGCGTTCTGGAACTTGCCGAAGCTGGATGAACGGCCGGAATGAGGCGCATACCAGACATTCACACCTGACCATCCGCGCCGGTCAGATCAACCCTTCAACATCGTCGATTGAAGAACGGCCTGGGTATGCTCTGCGAGGTCGAGTTCGCCGCGCGCCTCGATCTCCAAAAGATATCGGGCCTTGGCCAGGCGATCCCCTTCCCCGACGGCAGGATAGCCGCAGATGGCGAGAAGCACCCTCTCCTCTTCCCGGCTGGCTCTGGCGGGGTCGTCGCTGCCACCGCCTATCTCGTGCAGAGCTTTGCCGAACTCAGTATAGGCTGTCTTGTGCGCCTCAATCAGCGCTCGCAGATAACTGGACGGCTCTTGGTCTCGGCTCGGCGGCTCTGCGCCGAGCGCCGTTGCCGTCATCGACGAGGCGACGACTGCGCTGCCGGAGTGGAGGAGCAAGGCGCGGCGGTTGATCCTAGACATGGCAACCTCTCCCAATTGCTTGATGGCGATAAGGCCAGTGGCGTAAAAACCATCAGACCGTAACACGACGATTTGCGTATTCGTGTCAGGATGGCCAGATCTCTGGCCGTCGAGAGCCCGTGCGGCAGGGCGATGCACGGCGCCTGCATCTCGGAAAGGATGCCGCGTCCGACCGCCCTGAGGAAGCTTCGATTTGGGCGCGGGCTTGTCGCGACCGGGCGCTTCCATTGGGGCGGTGAAGCCTATGTATCCGCCGTGCGGAGGATGGCGCCAGCCGACAAGCCTGCGCTCGGCTGCCATCCTATGGCCGGAGCTGGCGACGTCGGCTCTACGGGCCGAGGTGAAACCCCTCTGCTGCAGCGAGCCGTTCGCCGATCGCGGGCTAGATCGGCGAGGTTCTAACGTGGTCTGTCCAACCGCTCGTTATCTACTGACGAGCGGCGACCTCAAGAACAGTCTCAGACCACGCCCTCCTTTCCCGGCCCAGCCCCCACAAAGGCCAGTCGGGCTGCCGCACATCGCACTAAGCTACGGACGAAGAACGAAAATCAACGATCTTGGGAGGTGCAGGGAAAACCCACACCTCGCGAAAATTGGGAATAACCTATTGGAATAACACGACCGCCACAGCCCGCACCTCGCGGCCTTTTATCTAGCCGTCTTAATCGGTCGTGCTAGGCGAGAATTTGTACGCATCGTCGTTTCTCCTTCCATCTACGATAATATACGAATTTATTCTCCACGCTACGTTTCCACGTTTTGGCGTCGAGTTCCGATGCGCCGAGCAGTCTTACGCGCTCTGCGACGGGTGTTTCGGCTGCACTGTGGCAGCGCTCGAACCGTCGTGGCGCACTTTTCCATCGGACTGGCGGAGCATCGTCACAGGCAATCGAGCGCGGTCCGGCCGTCTGTGGATCGGCGCGGCCGCAGGCAAGATAACGTGCGTTCCGTCGTTCCTGGTCTGCATCGGTCCTCATCCGCCAAGGCGGATCTTCGTGTTCAGTTGGCGTCGTTCACGTTGCTGACGCCCTGCGTTTCAACTGACGATCCCCTGCTCATCGATGGGCTCCGAGCAGCTTGCGGTCCTTGAGATGAGCGCGCTGGGCAGCGTCGGTTGGGCTTGCCGCCGGATCGCCGACGTAGAACGTTCCGTCGCTCCACATGGCGTGCATGATCACCGCCAGCTTGCGCGCCACCGCCACGCACGCCTTGCGATGGCAGGAGCGTTTGGCGATTTCCCGGCCCAAGCTTTTGCCCTTGTCCATGCCGCGGAGGCGCGTCATCAGCGCCGACGCCGCCTCGTAGAGCGCGCGCCGCACGGCCGCGTCGCCAGCCTTCGAGATGCGTCCCTGGACGTCGATCGATGTGCTCGACTGCCATCGCCGCGAGGTCAGCCCGAAGTAGGCGGCGACGTCACGCGAGCGGCGGAAGCGCGATCGTCGATCGCCGTCATGAAGGAGAGCGCCGTCACCGGGCCGACGCCGGGGATGGCCATGAAGCGTCGGCACAGCTCGCTACGCGCGACGATCTCACCACCAGATCGTGCAGCCGGCAATATTCCCGCCACTGAACGGCGCGCCCCCGACAACATGGCGTCCATCAACTCGGCTGACAGCGGATCGGCCGCGAGCACCGCCTGGTCGAAAGCGCCACGCGACGTGCCGCCAAGCTTGATGCCGAACGCCTTCAGCGAGTGCCGGAGGCGTTCTCAAAATCGACGAACTTGCGCTTCAGGTTGCGCCGGTGGGTCAGTAAAAGCCGCATCCGATAGCAATCCTGCGTCTTGATATGGGCCTGACGAAACCAGCCGGTGCGCATGATGTGGGCGATGCCGAGCGCATCGGCGGCATCCGTGTTGTTGCGCTGCGCCGACATCGCGGCGCCCACGTGCTGTGTCTCCAGGCAGATCGCCGGAAGGCCGCGTTTCAGAAGCTCGGGATTGAGCCAGGGCGACAGCGATCCGGCCTCGTGGCCGACGCGCCGCAGCCGCGCCACGAACGGCTTCAACACCACGAACAACGCATCCGGATCGGTCTCCACCTTGACCGTCAAATGCACCTCACCATGTTCGTCGACGACGGACACCGCAGTTTCGTCCACGCAACATCCAGTCCGCAAAAATATTCCATCAGCCGCCTCCTGCGTGGCTTGACAGGTGATTTCTTAGCAGTTGCCCTGCTGTACTTATATATACTACTCCACAACAAAGGTAATTTGAAACGGACTCAGCATTATGCCGCAGTCTCCATTCTCAGCGAAGACAAACCTGATACCTCCCTCCTCAAGAGTTTTTTCAATCGAGCTGAGTGTTCGTGGACCTATTGGAGTGCCAGCTTCCAATCGCGTGATCGTTGTCGGGGCGACCCCCGCAAGGCTGGCCAGCTCGCTTATTTTCAGTCCCAGCGCCGCCCGAGCCATTCTGCATTGGACACCTCGGATCGTCATTTCTCGTTGCCCCGGTGAACGAAAGTCCCTGGCAGAGATCATATAACTGCTATTCGCGCCATGGTTTCCCTTTCTGTTTTTTGAGAAGGCATAATCCGGCCATTTTGCCCGTCAGATCGTGTCCCGCGGCGTGGTGTAGCTGGCGGCATTAGTCGCCGTGCTCTCCGGCATGGGCCGGGCTGATCAGCGCGCGACTGGCAGGCTGATCAGGGGATCATCGCTCATCTGGCTGATCGTTTCCAGAGTCATATATCTGGCCCGCTGCACTGCCCATTCATC
>NZ_JAMYVB010000032.1:0-42920 GCF_040323635.1 Mesorhizobium sp. M0037
CCACCCCCCCCACCCCCCACCCCCCCCCCCCCCCCCCCCCGCCCGCCCCGCCGCGCCCCCCCCCCCCCCCCCCCCGCTGGGGGGTGCCTCGCGCCGGGTCTCGGGCGAAGAAGCCCAATCCCCTGAATCGCTTGGCGCCATCTATTCAACGAACACCTTCACGCTTGCCGCGCGTCCTACGGCGTCGATGACGGTGAGCGTCGAATAGCCGGCGCCGTCGGGCAGCCAGGTCGCGGTGCGGCGGCGGTCGATGCCGACGAGCGGCTTGCCATTGGCCAGCCAGCGGAACGGCGCGCGGCCGCCTTGCAGTTTCAGCACCAGCGGCGAGGCCTCGGCGGAATTGGTGGCGAGATCGACGCGGGCGCCGTTGGGCGGGAAAATGATCATTGGCGCCGGTTCCGTCGGGCCTGCCTGCACCAGTCCGTCGGCGCCGGCGCCGAAGCGCGCCAATGTCACCGGCAGGTCTTCGCGCCTGGCCTTGACGACGCCGGCCGGCTGGCTGGGCAACGGGACGGCGGTGAGGCCTGAACGGACGAAGCCCTCGAACAGGATGGGGGCGGCCGAGACATAGCCGGACAGGCCTGGCACCGCACCGGCATCGGCGCGGCCGACCCACACACCCAGCACGTAGCGGCCGTCGAAGCCGACCGACCAGGCGTCGCGGTAGCCGTAGGACGTGCCGGTCTTGTAGGCGATGCCGCGCTGCAAGGCGCCCTCGGGCGGCTTCACGCCCGACAATATGTCGGTGATCTGCCAGTTCGCCTGGGCGTCGAGGATGGTGGCGGTGGTGCGCTCGGCATTGGCCGGCTCGGTGCCGTCATGCAGCGTGTTTGCCTTGCCGCCATTGGCGAGGCCGGTATAGAGCTGGACGAGATCGCGCAGCGTTACGCCGACGCCTCCGAGGCCGATGGCGAGGCCCGGCGCCTCGTTGACCGGTAGCACCGGGCTGACGCCGGCCTGGCGGAAGCGCGCCATCAGCCGTGCCGGGCCGACAGAGTCGAGCACGCGGATTGCCGGCACGTTGAGCGATAGCTGCAGCGCCTGGCGGATCGAGACATCCCCCTGATAGCCCATGTCGAAATTCTTCGGCCGGTAGCCGCCGAAATCGACCGGTCTGTCCTCGATCAGCATTTCCTGCGCCACCAGCCCCTGCTCGAAGGCGAGGCCATAGATGAACGGCTTAAGCGTAGAGCCGGGCGACCGCACGATCCTGGTCATGTCGATCCAGCCGGAACGGCTGGCGTCGAAGAAATCGGCAGAGCCGACTTCGCCGAGGATGTCACCGGTGCGGGCATCGGCCATCACCATGGCGACGGAGAGGCGCGGCCCAAGTTTGATCGCGGCATCGCGCGCCACCTGCTCCAGTCCTTGCTGGACGCTTTTGCGGATCGTCAGCTGCAGCGGCTTGCCGGGGACGGCCTTGGGCAGCATGGCGTAGGCGGCGTGTGGCGCCAGCGCCGGCAATTTGCGGCGCAGGCCCGAGACATCGTCTAGTGCGGCGCGCGCGGCTTCGCGCTCGCCGAGCAGGCCAGCTGATACCATGCGGGTCAGCACGCGGTCGCGGGCGGCATGAGCGATGGTGAGATTGCGGTCGGGACGGCGCTTTTCCGGCAATTGCGGCAAGGCGACGAGCAGGGCTGCTTCCGAGACGGTCAGCCGCTTCGGCTCTTTGCCGAAATAGGCGAGCGAGGCGGCACGCACGCCTTCGAGATTGCCGCCATAGGGCGCCAAGGTCAGGTAGCGTTCGAGGATCTCCTGCTTGGACAGGCGCCGCTCGATCTGGATGGCGCGCAGCATCTGCTTGATCTTCGAGCCGAGGCTGCGGTTTTCGCGTGGCTCGATCAGCCGGGCAAGCTGCATCGACAGGGTCGAGCCGCCGGAGACGATATGGCCGCTGGTGGCGAACTGGCCGGCGGCGCGCGCCAGCGCCAGCACATCGACGCCATCATGGTCCCAAAAGCGCTTGTCTTCATAGGTGACCAGCATGTCGACGAACTGCTTGTCGACCTGGTCGAGATGAGTGTCGAGCCGCCAGTAACCGTCCGGCGTGGCGAAGGCGCGCAACAGCTGGCCGTCGCGGTCCTGGACCTCGGTGGAGACGGTGAGCCTTCCGGGCAGCGGCGGCGGAAAAGCGCGGTCGAGTTCCCAGAGAGAAGCGGCAGCGATCGCCGCAAGGCCGACGAGGGAGGCGGCGGCGATGCCTGTTCGACGGAGAAATTTTCTGGAGAGCATGGTGGTGCCCTTCATCCGCCTGCCGGCTCCTTCTCTCCGCATAGCGGGGAGAAGGAGATGGTCGCGGACATCGGCGTGTTCATCTTCGTCAAGGCGCCTTACGGCGCCTTGATCTCCATCATGCCGGTGGCGGTGCGGGCCGAATATTGCGGCCGGTACATGTCCTCCACCGTGGCCGCCGGATGGGCGTAGGTGCCCGGCGTCACCGCACGCACGACATAGGCCAGCATGATGTTACGGTCGCCATCGCCATCATTGGGATTGAATGCCGCGACGAAACGGTCGTCGCGGAATTCGAGATGGGCGGCGTCGGTTTGCGCCAGCCAGGTGAAGTTCGACAGCTGGGCGCTGGAAACAAGGCCCGGATTGTCGATCTCGAAGCCGGCCGGCAACAGGTCGGTGATCAGCAGGCGCGAAGGCCAGCGGTTCTGCTCGTAAACCTTGAGCACGACCACGTAGCGTTCGTTCTGCGTCGCCTCGGTGACGTTGGCTTCGGTGCCATCGAGCTTGTAGTAGGTGCGGTCGATGGTGAAGCCGTCGCCGCCGGCCGGCAAGGGCTCTACCGGCGAGGCGACCGTGGTGACGACCGCCTGCAGCGGCGTGGCGCCGGTGTTGGCGATGGTCAGCGGGCTGTCGGCAATGTCGGTGCCGCTGAGGTGGTTGGAATATCCACCTGCATGCGGCGCGCCGTTGACCGACAGCGTGATAGAGTCGTTGCCCGACTTCAGCGCGCGGGCCGCCAGAAGCATCCAGGACTCGTCCTGCGTGCTGGTCCAGCGGGCATCGGCGCGTTCCCTTGCCACCAGCCGGATCAGCTCCGGCACGATGGTCGGCACCGGCTTCGATTCGGCGGCGAGCGCCAGGATCGCGGCGCCATCACGCAGCCGCGAGCCATAGTCGGACCGGTAGTAGTCGTATTCGGTGGTCGACTTGGCCAGCTGCAGCGCCGTCTGGAAGGTTGCTTCCGAACGCTGCGCGTCGCCGTAGAGCGCTAGGCTCGCCGCCAACTGGGCGACGGCCATCGGGCTCGAGAAGGCTTCGAGCTTGGTGTCGGCGTAGTAGCGCAGATCGCCGACCGAGGCCTTCTTGTTGCGGGCCAGAACATAGAGCGCGTAGGCGATTTCGCTGCCGCGATCCTGGACGTCCTGGTCGTAACCGACCGAGTTTTGCAGATTGCTCAGCGCCTGGCTCATCGCCAGCGCCGGCACGTCGTAGTTCTGCTCGCGCGCCCGGGTCAGGAAGTCGGTGACGTAAGAGTCAAGCCACAGATCGCCGGAGCCCGGACCCCACAGGCCGAAGCTGCCGGCCGAAGCCTGGTAGCTCAGCACCTTGTAGATGGCGGCCTGCACGCGGCCGTGCAGTTCGGGATCGCTTTGCATGCCAACGCCGGACGCCAGATCGTTGACGTAGAGAAGCGGCATGGCGCGGCTGGTGGTCTGCTCGGCGCAACCATAGGGGTAGCGGTCGAGCGTCATCAGCAGCGACGGCACGTCGAAGGCGGCAGCCTGCGAAACGCCGACACTGATCGAGGCGCCGTCGAGCAGGCTTGCCGCGAGCAGCTCCTTGTCGACGCGCAGCGAGCCGCCATTGCCCTTGAGGTCGACGACCAGACGGGTGGTGACCGGCAATTGCGCCGGACGCACCGGAACATACAGCGTCTGCTCGACGGCGGTGCCGTCGCCATGGGCGAGCTTGATGGTGATCGAGGCATTGCCCGCCGTCTGTGCAATCAGCGGCACGGTCAGCGTCTGGCGCTTGCCCTTGGCCAGCGTCAGCTTTTCGGGCAAGGGCTTGTCGCCGGTCGAGAGGTCGCCGGTCGTGGCGATCGACAGGGCATAGTCGCCCTCCGGACCGTCGGTGTCGGCGACATCGAGCCGCATGATCGCTGCATCTCCAGGCGCCAGGAAGCGGGGCAGGCCGGCGGTGATCACCACCGGATCGCGCACGATGACATCGGTCGTGGCATGGCCGACGGCCTCCTTGGTCCAGGCGACGGCCATGACGCGCACGGTGCCGTTGAACTGCGGGATGTCGAAGTCGATCCTCGCCTTGCCGTCGGCGTCGAGCTGGACCGGGCCGGAGAAGAAGGCGACCAGCTTTTCGGTCGGCGGACTGCCTTGCGGCTGCATCGAGGCGCCGTCGCCGCCGGTCCTGAGCTTGCCGGTGGTGCCGAGCGAGCCGTCGATGAGACGGCCATAGATGTCGCGGACTTCAAGCCCGAGCATGCGCTGGCCGAAATACCAGCCCTCCGGATCCGGCGCCTTGTAGTTGGTGAGGTTCAAAATGCCGACATCCACGGCAGCAACCGTCACATAGGCATTGCTGCCCGGTGCTACGCCGGCGACCGAAACCGGGATCGACAACTGCTGGCGCGGCATCGTCTTGTCCGGCGGCGTCAGGGTGACGGCGAGCTTTTTCGAGCCTGGGTCGACCGTCAGCCATTTTACGCCGATGGCGCGCGCCGGCATGCGGGTTTCCTGCGCATCGCCGGGCCGGAACAGGGTTGCGGTGATGTAGGCGCCGGCGCCCCAGTCGTCACCGACCGGGATATCGACCGTGCTGCCGCCGGCCGGCATGGTTGCCGTGACGGTCTTGAGCAGCTTGTCGGCGCCAATGGTGACCAGCAGTTCGCCGGCAAAATGCGGCGACACTTTCAGCTTGGCCACGTCGCCGACGGCATAGCTGTCCTTGTCGAGAGCGATCTCGAGCCCGTCAGGCGTTTCGGTGGAGGTCGAGGAGACATACCAGCCGGCGTCGAACTCATAGCTGGTCGCCGGGCCCTCGGGATCGGCAGTCTCGATCTCGAGCCGGTACTGGCCCCAGTCGACCGGCATCGTCACGGTCGCCTCGGCATCGGCGCTGAGATCGACCTGGCCGTTGGCGATCGACTTGGTGAAGGTGACCGGTTCGTAGTTCCACGAGTTGTTGTTGCGATACCACTGGTAATTGCGTTCGACCTTGACCAGCGACCACTGCGCGCCCTTCAGCGTCTCGCGCTTGCCGTCGGGATCGACCGCGATGAGGCTGAATTTGGCGGTGCCGCCCTGCGGCACCTCATTGTCGGCGAAATCGGGACGAATGCCGATCATGTGGCCTTGCGGGCGGATGCCGATGTTGAGCGAGCGCTCGATGGCGCGGCCGCCGGTTTCGCGCATGCGAACCGTGACCTTGGCGTCGACCAGCTTGGTGGTCGCGGGCAATTGGTCGACCGTGACCGGGAAGGTCGCCTTGCCGTCGTCGCCGACCACCGGCAGACCGGTGAACGGGGTGACCGAAGGCTCGGCCGACTGCTCGTCGGCAAGGCCGAACGAATAGCCGGCGAAACGGTCCCAGTCGCGCGCCGTCGACAGCGTCAGCTCGCCTTCGAGCGCGAGGCCGGCGGCCGGCGCGCCATAGAGGAAGCGGCCGTCAATGTCGATGGTCGCGGTTTCGCCCTGTGCGATCTCCTGCTTGTCGGACTTCATGTCGAACTCGATGCGATCCGGCACGAAGTCTTCGACCAGGAACATCTGGCTGGAAACGGCCGCCTGCTTGGGATCGGTATAGATCGACACCGTCCAGGTGCCGCGCATGGCGTTGGCTTCCAGCGGCAGGTCGACGGCATAGCCGCCGGCCGAGACGCCATCGGCAACGATGCGGCGGTTCTCGACGCCGTCGGGACGGGTGAAGATGAAGGTCAGCGGCAGGTTTTCCACCGCTTTGGAGGCGCCGTCGCGGGCAAGGGCTGCGACATGCACATCCTCGCCGGCGCGGTAGATGCCGCGTTCGGTCCAGGCATAGACATCGAGCGCGCCCGGTGCGGCGCGTCCGGCGACGCCGCGATCGGACAGATCGAAGCCGGCGCGGCCCATGTCGAGGAAGACGAAATCGTTGTCGCCCTGCTTGGCCATCAGAACGGCCGGCACCATGCCGCCGTCGCCGCGCGTCAGGCCGGGGTTGAAGACAGCATGGCCTTCGGCGTCCGACGTGGCTGTGCCGAGAATTTCATTGTTCCTGGCCAGCAGCGTCAGTTCGGCGCCGGCGATCGGCTTGGCGGTTCCGAGCGAGCGGGCAAAGACATTGAGGCCATCCTGGCCGGTATAGGTCGACAGGCCGATGTCGGAGACGACGAACCACTGCGTGGCAAGCGAATTGTAATTGTCCTCGTCATTTTCATTTACCGCTTGCGCGGTCAGCACGTAGACGCCGGGCTTGCGCTGCGGCAAGGCTTCGTCGACCGGGAACGAAGTCGTGACGTCCTTGTTGAGGTCGTTGGCGATATCGAGCTGCCCCTGCCAGACCGGCTCACCCATCTGGTCGGAAATGCTGGA
This sequence comes from Mesorhizobium sp. M0037, assembly GCF_040323635.1. Classification (NCBI taxonomy): domain Bacteria; kingdom Pseudomonadati; phylum Pseudomonadota; class Alphaproteobacteria; order Hyphomicrobiales; family Phyllobacteriaceae; genus Mesorhizobium; species Mesorhizobium sp. M0037. The sequence continues at coordinate 6,543 of NZ_JAMYVB010000032.1, forward strand.
GATATCATAGCCGTCGAGCTGCTTCAGGAACTGATAGCCGGACAGAAGCTGCGCGAGCGAACGATCGCCGATACGGTAGAGCTTCATCTGCGCGGTGTTCATGTTGACGGTGACGATGGGGATGCCACGGCGGGCGCCGGCGGGCAGCACGAAGCTGTCGCCGGTGAAGCGGGCGGACGGCGCGCGGTCCTGCACATAGATCGACAGTACGACCGGAGCGGCGGTGACCTCGCCAATGGCGGCCGGCAGACCGGCGCGGAAGGTCACTTCGTAATGTTGGCCGTGCTCCAGGCCTTCGACGCAGATCTGCTTGTCCTTGGCCTCGACGCCCTTGGGCGGCTGGTTGTCGACGGTGACGAACTGGGCGTAGTCGACGCCGGTCTTGACCAGCTCCTCGGAAAACTGCGCGCAAATGCGCGGCGCGCTGGTGTCGGCGTCGATCGAGTGATCGATGACGCGGAAGCCCTTGCGGGCCTTGAGATCCTCATATTCGGCCTTGACCGCCGGCGAACTGACCAGCGCGAGGCTGGCTTCATAAGCCTGCAGGGCTGGACGGTAGAGATCGCGGCGGTCGAGGCCGTTGCCGAGCAGCGCCAGCACTTCGGCGCGGGTCTTGGTGGTGCGCAGCAATTTGTAGGCGTTGATGGCGGCGGAGGTGCCTTTGACCGGCAGATTGTAGGATTCGGAGGTGCCGCTGGCCGGCTGTATGGCAAGCGTTTCACGCGCCAGACCGAGCCAAAGCTGGCCGTCGTCAGGCAGGACCGAGACCGCGGCCTCGTATTTGTTCATGGCCTGGCCATGGTCGCCGGTCAGTGCAGCCTGTTCGGCGGCGGCGCGGAGTGATTCCAGCCCGTCGGTCGGCTTGTCATAGGCCGGATCGGTCAGCTTGTTGCGGTATTGCTGGGCCTGGTCGGCCATCCAGTTGGGGAAGAAGGCGAGTTCCGGCGGGGCGCCGATATCGGGGTCGCCATCGACATTGACGACCTTGCCCGCGACCGCGCCGCTGAAGGGTTTCAACTGGTTATAGTCGGACTTTAGGAAGCACCATTTGGCCTTGTTGTTGTAAGTAAAGGCGCGGCAGGCGGGGTCGCCGAGGCATGTCGTCTTGCACTGATCGAGGCTGACATTCTGGTCCGATCTGAGATCGAAGCCGAAATAGTCGGAATTATTTGAGGTCACCACCCGGCGGGCTTCGGCCGCTTGCGCTACAGACCCCCAGGCGAAAATGAGAAGAATCAAGATCGACAGACCACGAGCCGCCGCGCGCATTGCCATAACACCCTCCAGACACTGCTACGTCCGCGGCATGTTCAAGCTTCAGTCAAGCTTGTCAACACGAGGACGGGCAGGTTTCCGCCCGCCAACGGTTCCCAAACCGGCCAATGACCGGTATGCCGATAGTTCATCCAGGGGAAAGGGATCACGCTTTCTTGCGAAAACGCAGAAGGTGTGAATTCCAAGCCCTGCCTATTTCAGACAATTGGATTGTGGCCCCTTTACGAGCGCTTCAAAACTTCATTCCAATTTTAGTTTTGTAACCTAGGTTGTCCTGATGCCGGCGTATGAAGCGCAGATGTCGAAGGTAAGTGCGCCACGGCGCACGCTTTCGCGCGCGCTGATTGTGGCGTTGGCGTGCTCGAGCGTGCTCGTTGCCGAATCGGGGTCGGCGGCCGCCTTCGAGCTGTTCGGCATCAAATTGTGGGGCTCTTCGAATGACGAGGACGCCGATATCGTCGACCCGCTGCGCTATGCGGTGACCATCGAAGCGCCCGATGCCGACAAGGACCTGATCAAGAAGCTCGAAAACGCCTCGTCGCTGAAATCCGACGAGGACCGCCCGGTTTCCGGCTCGCTCGGCCTTTTGGCAAAGGCGCGTAGCGACCGCGAACAGCTGGTCGCCGCGCTTTATGCCGACGCCCGCTATGAAGGCGTCGTCACCATCACCATCCAGGGCAAGGCGCTCGACGATTTGCCGCCCGATGCCGAATTCACTGGTCCGCAGCCGATCCCGGTGGTGGTCGGCATCGCCAGCGGGCCCAAATTCACACTCGGCAATATCAGGCTGGAGGGCGATGCCGCCGGGCTGGCGAGCGCCGATTTCGGCCTGATAGCCGGCGGCGATGCCGGCTCGGGCGCCGTGCTCAAGGCCGAGGCGCTGATCGTGCGGGCGCTGAAGCAGGAGGGCCGGCCGCTGGCCCGGATCACCGACAGGCAGGTCGTGGCCGAGCACACCACCTCGACGCTAGACGTGACGCTGACGGTGGCCGCCGGGCCGGTTGCCGGTTATGGCGACACCACCGTCGATGGCACCGAGAAGGTCGATCGCGAGTTCACCGAATATATGACCGGGCTGAAACGCGGCCGGCAATATTCGCCTGACGAGATCGACGATGCCCGCGACCGGCTGCTGAGGCTCGAAGTGTTCAACAGCGTGACGCTGAAGGAAGCCGACAGTCTTGACGCCGACGGCAACATTCCGATCGGCGTTCAGGTCAGCGAGCGCAAACCACGCTATTTCGGCGTCGGCGGCACTTTCTCCAACACCGAAGGGCTAGGCCTGGAAGGCTATTGGGGCCACCGAAATCTGTTCGGCCGGGCCGAAAAGCTGCGCATCGAGGGCAAGATCAGCGGCATCGGCAGCAACGATCTCAGCGAGCTCAACTACAATGCCGGCATCATGTTCGAGAAGCCGGGGGTGGTCGGGCCGGCCTCGAAATTCATCGCCAGCGTCAAGACCGTACTCGAACATCCCGACGCCTACGACCATTTTTCGGTCAAGGGCAGCACCGGCCTGTCCTATGAGATCGACAAGAAGCAGACGGTTTCGGCTGAAATCGCGCTCGACTACTCCAGGATCACCGACGCTTTCGGCAAGCACAAATACCTGATCGCCAGCATTCCGCTGCAATATGTCTACGACAACAGGGACAACCGGCTCAACCCGACCAGCGGCTTCAGGGTTCTGGCCTATGCCGAACCGAGTTACGACATTCTGAGCGGCGCCGCCTTCCTCAAGCTCAGGGGCGAGGGGTCGGCCTATCAGTCGCTCGACACGGCCTCGAAATTCGTGCTTGCCGAACGCGTCGCGCTGGGTTCGATCGTCGGCACCGGCCTTCAGAACGTTCCAGCCGACAGGCGCTTCTATTCCGGCGGTGGCGGCTCGGTGCGGGGCTATGCCTATCAGGGCATCGGACCGAAGGACATCGACAATCAGCCGATCGGCGGGCTTTCCTTCTTCGAAACATCGGTCGAAATGCGCATTGCGCTGACCGACACGATCGGCATCGTGCCGTTCGTCGACGCCGGCACTGTCTCGACCACAGCGACGCCGGACTTTTCCGACGTGAAGGTCGGCGCGGGCGTTGGCCTGCGCTACATCACGCCGTTCGGGCCGCTGCGCATCGACGCCGCCGTGCCGCTCAACCGCGACCGTGGCGACCCGCGTTTCGGCATCTATGCCGGGATCGGACAGGCGTTCTGACGATGAAGATTTTGAAACGCATCCTTCGCCTGTTTTTCTACACGCTGCTGATCGTGGCGGCGGCGGGCATCGGCGCGTTGATCGTGCTGACCAAGACCGAGCGCGGCCGCGAAAATCTCGCCGGCATCATCTCTGACATGGCCTCGTCAGGGGACAGCAAAGTCACGGTCAGCGGCATTAACGGTATCTGGTCCGGCGCGCTGACCGTCGACCATGTCGTGCTGGAAGACCGCGAGGGCGCCTGGCTGGTGGCCCGCAAGGTGGCCGTCGACTGGTCGCCGCTGGCGCTGTTGTCGAAGAATTTCAGCGCCGACCGCATAGCGGCCGAACGGATAGAACTGGCACGGCTGCCTGTGGCGAGCACCGAGCCGAGCAAGAGCGGGTCGACCGGCCTGCCGGTTTCGCTTGATATCAGAGCGATCGATTTGCCGGAGATCGCGCTCGGCCAGCAACTTGCCGGCAGCGGCATTGCCGAACTTGCGGCCAAGGGATCGGCCAAGGTCGATGCGTCGCCGCTGGCGATCCAGACGGTGCTCAACGTTACCCGCCATGACGGCAAGCAAGGCAATATCGACGCCAACATCCACTTCGCGCCGGATGAAAACAAGCTCGACCTCGATCTCAAGGCTTCCGAGCCGGCCGGCGGCATCATCGCCAACCTGCTCAAGCTACCCGGCGCGCCGCCGGTCAACATCGTCGTCTCGGGCACCGGGCCGCTGGCCAACTGGAGCGGCATCGGCACCTTCATGGTCGACGGTCAGATCGTTACCCAGCTCACCGGCCGGCACCAGCTCACCGACAAGGGCAACCGGATCGAGGCCAAGGGCGACGGTTCGTTCGAAGGCTTCCTGCCGGAACGGTTCAAGTCGCTGTTTGCCGGCAAGACCAGTTTCGACCTCGCCGGCACCGCGACCGCAGCCGGCGGCGTCGACATCGAGCGCGCTGCGATCGAGAGCGACGCAGTTCATGGCACCGCTGCCGGCATGGTCGACCCCAAGGGCGCCAGTGACCTTTCGGTCGAACTCGTGGCCAAAGCCAAGCCGGTCACGGTCAATGTCGGTACCCAGGCGCAGCCGATCATGGTGGCCATCAACAATGTGACCGCGCGCGCCTTCGGTGACGGCAAGGCGCCGATGATCGATGCCGGCGCTTCGCTCGTCTCGGTGGTTGCGGGCGGTTCTCAGGTGAACAATCTCGATGCGCGGATCCATTCCGACGGTTTCGACATCGAGAACCGCAGCGGCCCGGTCAGCGTGTCGCTGGCGGCGGCCGGGCTGAAGACCGACGTGGCGACGCTGGCGCCGCTGATCACCGGCAAGCTGACGGCCTCTCTTGCCGGTTCGATCAGCAGGGACGAGATTTCGCTCGACGAAGGCACGCTGCGCAGCGATGCTCTCAATGCCGGGCTGACGGCTAAGGTGACGCTGGCCGATCTCGCCATGACGCTGAAGATGAATGCGGATGCTGTGTCGACGGCGCTGCCGCCGCAGATCAGTTCGCTGCTTGGCGAACGGGTCAAATTCTCGGCGACCGCGACGCGCGATCCGCAGGGCTCTTTCGCCGCCAACTCGATCGAACTCACTTCCGGTTCGCTGAGCGCCAGCGGCACCGCCAGCGCGCAAGGCAGCGATATCCAGGCCGACATCAAGGGCAAGCTCGGCGACGTCTCGGTGCTGTCTTCGCTGGTCGGCGTGCCGATCGCCGGCGGGGTCGATTTCGCGCTGACGGCAAGCGGCGCGCGCAACGCACCGGATTTCTCGGTTTCGGCCGACAGTGCCAGCCTGACGGCCTCCGGCCGCACCGTCAAGGACATCAAGCTGACCGCATCGGGCAAGGCCGACATTGTGAGCCCGGCCGCAGATGTCTCGCTGACCGGCGCGGTCGACGAACAGCCGCTCGCCATCAAGGCGGCGCTGGTGACGAGCGATGGCAAGCGCTCCATCAAGGGGCTCAGCGTAGCGCTGGGCGACAACAAGGTGTCGGGCGACCTCACGCTCGATGAAAAATTCCTGCCGCTGGGGACGCTGACGATCTCCGCCCCCGATATCGCGCCGCTGGCGTCGCTGGCCGGGCAGACGGCGGCCGGCGATATCGGCGGCACCGTGGTGTTCGCCAAAGACGGCGAGGCTCCCACTGTCACCATCAATGCAGCCAGCGTGTCGATCGCGCGCGGTGATGTGGCAGCCAAGGCAGTCACCGTCAGCGCACTGATCGCCAACTATCTCAACAGCCCTGCGATCTCCGGCACGATCAAGGCCGAGAGCGTGACCTCGGGAACGACCGTCGTCAGTGGCATCGGCGTCGACCTCAAGCGTGACGGCGACTGGACGAATTTCACCGGCGGCGCAACGATATCAGGCATTCCGGCGACAGCTGCCGGGCGGGCGAAGATTGCCGGGGGCGCGACCAGCGTCGAGATCGCGTCCGGCGAGGCGACGGTGCGCGGCATCAAGGTGGCGATCGCCGAGCCGTCGAGCCTGACCATTGCCGATGGCATAACCAACATTCAAAGGCTGGTAGTCGATCTCGGCGGCGGCTCGGTGACGCTGTCGGGCACGGCGGGCCAGACGCTCGATCTGGCGGCGACCTTCTCGGCGCTGCCGGCTGCGCTTGCCAATGGCTTTTCGCCCGGCCTCGATGCCGCGGGCACGCTCGACGGCACGGCGCAAATCACCGGGCCGTCAGCAAATCCCGACATTCGCTTTAATGCAAAACTGGCCGGCGCCGAGACCAGCCAGACCCGTCAGGCCGGGCTCGGACCGCTCGATGTCGATGCGGCCGGCAGCTATTCGACGGCCGGCGGCGTCGTGCTGGATCAGGCGACGCTGTCGGGCCAAAAAATCTCCGGCAAGGCCGCCGGCACCGTCAACCCGAACGGCGCCAGCGATTTCGCGCTCGATCTGACATCGTCCGGTCCGAGCCTGCCGTTGACGCTGGGCAGCGCGGAAAGCCCGATCAAGCTCGAATTGCAGGCGCTGTCGGTGAAGGCGGCCGGGCAGGCTGCGCAAGCCAAGCTCGACATCTCGGCGGTACTGCCTTCGGTGGCGACGGATGACGCCAAGGTCGAGGGCATTGCGCTTGCGCTGCATTCCGATGCATTTGATATGAAAAGCCGAACCGGTCCGATCTCGGGCACGGTGACGGCGGACAAGATCGGTCTAGACAATCCGACCATCGCGCCGCTGATCGTCGGCAAAATCACCGCCAAGGTCGCGGGCAGCCTGGCGGCCGATGCGATTACCATCGACAGCGGCTCGGTGCAGGGCGATGCGCTGGGCAGTGCCTTCAATGGCCGTGTCGGCATTGCCGATGGAGCAATCGACCTCAACCTCAACGCCGACGTGCTGTCGGCGGCATTGCCGGCTGCGGCGCGCAGCGTGCTGGCAGAGCGCACGCAGCTCAGCGCCACGCTGAAGCGGGATGCCAATGGCAATGTCAGCGCCAATCCGGTCACGCTGGCGTCGGGCGCACTGACCGCGGACGGTCAGGCCAGCCTCGCCGACAAAAAGCTTAGCGCACATATCAAGGGTGCACTGGCCGACATCTCGCTGTTGTCGAAAGATGCCAAAGGCGCGATCAGCTTTGCACTCAACGCGCAGGGGCCCAGCCTGGCGCCGGACCTGTCCCTGACGGTCAACAGCGACCGCCTGCTGGTGGCGGAACGCGAAATCACCGGACTTAAGCTGATTGCGACCGGCAAGGCCGATGCCGCGAACCCGGCAGCCAATGTGCAACTGACCGGCAATGTCGCGGGGCAGGCGCTTCAAGGCAGCGCGGTGCTGGCCACGGCCGACGGCAAGAGCGCCATCAACGGCCTGCTGCTGTCACTCGGCAAGAACAGGATTTCCGGCGACCTTGCGCTCGACGAGGCTTTCGTGCCGGTCGGCACCATCGCGCTCGACCTGCCCGATATCGGACCGCTGGCGGCGCTGGCGCTGGAAAAGGCCGAAGGCGATGTGCGCGGCACTATTGCATTCTCCAAGACCGCGGATGGCCCGAACGTCGCCGTCAAGGCTGCGACCGCTTCGATCACGCGCGGCGACCTGCAGGCGAAGACGGTGTCGATCGATGCGCTGGTCGCCAACTATCTCGCCGCGCCGGTCATCTCGGGCAAGATTCGCGCCGACAGCGTCATTTTCGGCGGCACCGCCATCAGCGGCATCGATGTCGATTTGAAGCGCGACGGCGACTGGACCGGGTTTTCCGGCGGCGCCACCGTCAAGGGCATTCCGGCGAGGGCTGCGGGCAGGGTAAAGGTGGCTGGCGGCACCACCACCATCGAACTCGCTTCCGGCCAGGCCACGGTGCAGGGCATCAAGGCGGCCATCGCCCAGGCCTCGACCGTCAGCATCGCCAACGGCACCACGACGCTGGACAAGCTGGTGCTCAATCTCGGTGGCGGCACGGCGACGGTGACCGGCAAGGTCGGGCAGGCACTCGACATCAGTGCCGCGCTGTCGAAGGTGCCGGCTTCGCTGGCCAACAGTTTTTCGCCGGGCCTCCAGGCCGCCGGTTCGATTTCGGGAACAGTCAAGGTAACCGGCGCGCCGGGCAATCCGACTGTCGCTTTCGATATCGATGCTGGTGGGGTGCAGACCTCGCAGACGCGCAGCGCCGGTCTTGGCGGCATGAATATCTCTTCGTCGGGAACATTCGCCGGCAAGAAGCTCACCTTCAACGCCGACATCAGCGACGGCGCCGGGCTTGGCCTCAAGGGCGGTGGTACGGTGACGACGGCCGGCACACCAGCGCTGGTGCTCGACTTCAACGGCAAGGTGCCATTTTCCTTCCTGGCCGCCAAGCTTGCGGCGCAAGGGCTGTCGCTCAGCGGCACCGCCAACGTCAATATCCAGGTGCGCGGCCCGGCGGCGTCGCCGGTGATCGGCGGCACGGTCAGCACGTCGGGCGCCCGCCTGGTCGACGCGCGCTCCGGCCTTGCCGTCAATGACATTGCCGCCGACATTTCGATCGGCAACGGCGTTGCCCGGGTCAACCGGCTAACCGGCACGCTGTCGACACGCGGCAGCCTGTCGGCCTCCGGCACACTCGGCATCAATCCGGCGCAAGGTTTCCCAGCCGATTTGTCTATCAAGCTGGTTGACGGCCGCTATACCGACGGCAGGGTGGTGACAGCCAATCTCGGCGGCGACCTGACCATCAAGGGGCCGCTCACCTCGGCGCCGGTGATTTCGGGCACCGTCAACCTGGCCAAGACCGTCATCACCGTTCCCGATAAGCTGCCGGGCTCGCTGGCAGCGCTCGGTGTCAAGCACAAGAACGCCCCCGCCAGCGTGCGGGCGCAGGACAAGGCCTTGCGACCGGCGGCGGCCAGCGGTGGTGGCGGCAGTGGGCTTGTCCTCGACGTCACGGTCAATGCGCCGAACCAGATCTTCATCCAGGGCAGGGGTGTCGATGCCGAGTTCGGCGGTTCGCTGAGGCTGACCGGCCCGGCGGCTTCGCCGCAGGCGGTCGGCACCTTCACCTTGCAGCGTGGGCGGCTGTCGATCCTCGGCAAGCGGCTGACCTTTACCGAAGGCACGGTCGGCTTTTCGGGGTCGCTGGTACCCTACCTCAACTTGACCGCGACATCGACCACGACCAGCGCCACCGTCACCATCGTCGTCTCGGGCGAAGCGACCAATCCGAAATTCGACTTCTCATCGGTGCCGGCGCTGCCCGAGGACGAGGTGCTGGCGCAGCTGATTTTCGGCCGCTCTATGTCGAACCTGTCGCCGCTGCAGATCGCGCAACTGGCCGAGGCCGCCGGCCAACTGGCCGGCGTCGGCGGCTCGACCTCGCTGCTCGAAAACCTGCGCAGTGCAATCGGCGTCGATGACCTGGATGTGACCACCGATGACCAGGGCGGCACCGCCGTGTCGGCGGGCAAGTACCTCAATGACCGCACCTATGTGACGATCCAGAAAGGCGACAGGCCAGGATCGGGCAAGGCGACGATCGACCTCAATGTCGGACGCGGCGTCAAGCTGCGCGGCGAGGCCAACGATGGCGGTGAGGCCAAGGGCGGCATATTCTACGAAAAGGAATATTGAGTTCCTGGCCCTTACCGCCACCGGAACTGGCGCTGTCTCAACCCGCCCAAATGTATCAATTACTCGCCTAAGCAGATTCCGGTGGAATCTGGGCGCGCTAGCACTTTTGCGCCAAGTCTGTCGTTATCACGCGAACCGCTCCCTTTTCAAAGTTGCACATTCCCTAACAGGTTCCGTAGCCATGCCGTCTTTGACATCACGGCAGGGATGCGGAATGTTAAAAGGCGGAAAGCCAACAATGGGAGTTAAGGTATGACAAATTACAAGAGTAATGGCGATCGCGTTCCCGATCACATCCTGGCCATGGCCGAAGAAGCCAAGGCAGGCAAAGTCGATCGCCGCGAGTTCCTCGCCATGGCGAGCGTGTTCGGCGCGTCGACTGCGATGGCCTACGGCATGCTCGGCGTAGCCGTGCCGACCCAAGCCAGGGCCGAAGAGGTGCAGGGCAAGAAGGGCGGCATCCTTAAAGTCGCGCAATGGGTCAAGGATCCCAAGGATCCGCGCAAGGCCGACTGGTCGGAAATCGCCAATGCCGAGCGCCAGGCGCTTGAGCCGCTGGTCAAGTACACCAGCGAATACACGTTCCGCCCGTACCTTCTGGAGAGCTGGGAGGTCAACGACGACGCCACCGAGTACACGCTGCATGTGCGCAAGGGTGTGACCTGGTCGAATGGCGATGCGTTCACCGCCGATGACGTCATCTTCAATCTCAAGCGCTGGGCCGACAAGAAGGCCGAGGGCAATTCGATGCCTGGCCGTCTCGGCACGCTGGTCAAGGACGACAAGCTCGACGAAAGCGCCGTGACCAAGGTTGACGACCACACCGTCAAGCTGAAGCTCGGCAAGGCCGACATCGCGCTCATTCCGAACATGTGCGACTATCCCGGCCTCATCGTGCACAAGAGCTTCGACGAGAAGGGCGGCGACTTCAAAGCCTGCCCGATCGGTACCGGTCCGTTCGAGCTCGTCTCCTACGATGTCGGCCAGAAGGTGGTCTACAAGCGCCGCGAGGACAACAAGTGGTGGGACGGCGAGGTGTTCCTCGACGGCATCGAATTCGTCGACTACGGCACCGATCCGGCAGCCATGGTCAGTGCCTTCGAGGCCGGCGAAGTCCATACCAATTTCGAGACCTCGGCCGACTATGTGTCGATCCTCGACGGACTGGACCTGGTCAAGTCCGAAATCGTCACCGCGTCGACCATCGTGTGCCGCACCAACATCAACAACAAGCCTTACGGCGACCAGAAGGTACGCAACGCGCTGCAACTCGCGGTCGACAACAATGTCGTCCTGCAGCTTGGCTACGGAAATGCCGGCACGGTGGCTGAAAACCACCATGTCTGCCAAATCCACCCGGAATATTACGAGCTGCCCAAAGTCGCTCGCGATCCGGCCAAGGCCAAGGCGCTGATGGCGGAAGCCGGCCAGGCCGACTTCGAGCATGAGCTGATCACGGTCGACGAAGACTGGCACAAGAATACCGGCGACGCCATCGCCGCGCAGATGCGCGACGCCGGCCTCAAGGTAAAGCGCACGGTGCTGCCGGGCTCGACGTTCTGGAACGACTGGACCAAGTATCCGCTGTCGATGACCAACTGGAACATGCGCCCGCTCGGCGTCCAGGTTCTGGCGATCGGCTACCGCACCGGCGAGGCGTGGAACGAGTCGGCCTATTCCAACCCCGAATGGGATGCCAAGCTCAATGCAGCATTGGCCGTTGCCGATGCGGCCAAGCGCAAGGAGATGATGAAGGACATCGAGCAGATCCTGCAGGATTCCGGCATCATGATCCAGCCATACTGGCGCAAGCTCTACAGCCACTCGGTCAAGGCGGTGCAGAATTACAAGATGCATCCGACCTTCGAGCGCGACTACGGCAAGGTCTGGCTCGACCAGGCGTGATCGGAACGTCAGGGAAGGGGCGCTTCGCTCCTTCCCGTCACGCCTCGCTTGGTCCAGAACCGGAAGCCGCCGCAGCAAAAAGTTGCGGACTCTCCTGAAAGACCGTTCAATAAAACTGGGTTGATTGCATCCGAGTGCCGATTTGACGGCCAACTCTGCCGGCAACGGCAAAGCTGGTTTTCGAACTGGCTCCAACCCCAACCAGACCGGCAGGGGACCGCCATGCTTTCTTTCGTAATCCGGCGTCTCGGCACCATGGCATTGACGATGCTGTGCCTGACGATGATCGTCTTCTTCCTGATCAACCTCGAGCCGAATTTGAAGAAGCTGGCGATCAGCCAGACCGAAATGCACACATCGGCCGAACAGCTCGAAAGCTGGCTGGTCAACCATGGCTACCGGCAGAACTTCTTCGTGCGCTACGGGCAATGGCTGGGCGTCGTCCCGAAGCAACCGGTGACCGATCCGGCGACCGGCAAGCCGACGCAGCGTTTCTCCTTCTGCAACGATCCGCTGGAGCCGAAATTCTCCGGCATCCTGGAAGGTGATTTCGGCTGCTCGACGAAGTTCAAAACCTCCGTTGCGTCAAAGCTCTTCCCCGCACTCGCCGCCACCGGCATTCTGATGCTCTGCGTGCTGTTGGTGATGGTACCGATTTCGCTGCTGATCGGCATCCTGGCCGGCATGCGCGAGGGCTCGCGAACGGACCGAACGCTGTCCGTCGCCTCGATCGCGTCGACGGCGACGCCCGAATATGTGTCCGGCGTCATCTTCACCGTCATCTTCGCCTCCTGGCTCGGCTGGCTGAACGGTTCGGCCGCCTCGGCAAGCCAGGGCATCACCTTCTACAATTTCACCCTGCCGGTGATGACGCTGGCGATCTACGGCATCGGCTACATCGCCCGCATGACACGCGCCTCGATGGTCGAGGTGATGACGCAGCAATATATCCGCACCGCCCGGCTGAAAGGGCTTTCCTTCGGCAGCGTCGTCGTCAAGCACGCGCTGCGCAATGCGCTGATCGCGCCCTTCACCGTCATCATGCTGCAATTTCCTTGGCTGCTTACCGGCGTCGTCATCGTCGAGGTGATGTTCCGCTACCAGGGCTTTGGCTACACGCTGGTCGAGGCCGCCGGCAACAACGACATCGATCTGCTGCTTGGCTGTTCACTGGTCTCGGTGTTCATCGTGCTGATCACGCAGCTCATCTCGGATGTCGGCTACGCCTTCCTCAATCCGCGTATCAGAGTTCAATAGGGGGCTGGGGCAGATGCAGGTCGAATATATCGGTGCCTTCAATGTCGTGCTCGGCGTGATTGGGCGTTTCTGGCCGGTCTGGTTAGGGCTTGCCCTGGTGATGGGGGTGAGCTTCACCTACAAGAAAAGGCTCGGCCTCTACGGCCAGTTGTTCGATAGCGGCGTCGGCATAGTCGGTGTCGGCATCTGCCTGTTCTGGCTGTTCACGGCAATCTTCGCGTCGACCGTCGCGCCCTTCGATCCGCTCGCCCAGGTCCCGATCATGAAGGATGCGCTGCCGGGCGCGCTCGAGCCGGTATCGAAACTCATCTACTATTTCGGCGGCGACAAGCTCGCCCGCGACGTCTTTTCGCGCATGGTCTATGGCAGCCAGATCGTGCTGATCATCGCGCCGGCGGCGACCGGTTTCGCGCTGATGGTCGGCATCACGCTCGGTCTGCCCGCCGGTTACTATGGCGGCCGGATCGACACCGTGCTGTCGTTCCTAGCCAATCTGGTGCTGGCCTTCCCGGTGATCCTGCTGTTTTACCTGCTGGTGACGCCGGGCATCATGGATACGCCGATCCCCTACGCCATGGCCGGGCTGTTCTTCCTGTTCCCGATCATCTTCTTTTCGGTGCTGTTCTGGACCCGCTACAAGAACCGGCCGGACCGCCTCTATATATTGCTCGGGCTGACGCTGATCATCGGCGGCTGGGTCTATGCCGGCCTGGTGTTCGACGCCGATCCGTTCAAGATCATCCACATCGATCCCAACCAGCTCAACATCTTCGTGGCGGTGGTGTTCGCCTCCAGCCCCGGCGTGTTCCGCATCGTGCGCGGCCTGGTGATGGACATCAAGACGCGCGACTATGTGGCGGCGGCGCAGACGCGCGGTGAATCGCCTTGGTACATCATGCTGTGGGAGATCCTGCCCAATGCGCGCGGACCGCTGATCGTCGATGCCTGCCTGCGCATCGGCTACACCACGATCCTGCTCGGCACGCTCGGCTATTTCGGGCTGGGCCTGGCGCCGGAGAGCCCGGATTGGGGCACCGCGATCAAGGACGCCAGCCGCCTGCTGCGCTCGTTCATCCACCCGGCGCTGCCGCCGACAATCGCGCTGATGTCGTTCGTGCTGGGCTTGAACCTGCTTGCCGACTCGCTGCGCGAACAATCGATGAAAGACTGATCTGCGGGTCCCGCGAGCATGAAAATAGGATTGGAGCGACCCATGAATGAGGCAGTTCGAAATCCCGGCAAGCCGACCCTTGGGCCAAGCGCTGCGCCGATCATCGAGATCGAGAACCTGTCGATCTCCTTCTTCACCCGCAAGGGCGAGATCCCCGCCGTCATGGACTTTTCCTGCACGGTGATGCCGGGCGAAGCCATGGGCATCGTCGGCGAGTCCGGCTGCGGCAAGTCGACCGTGTCGCTCGGCATCATGCGCGACCTCTCCAACATCGGAAAGATTGTCGGCGGCAAGATCAAGTTCCAGGGCAAGGACATGGGCGAGCTGTCCGACGAGGAGTTGCGCTCCATCCGCGGCAACAAGATCGCCATGATCTACCAGGAGCCGATGGCGAGCCTCAATCCGGCGATGAAGGTCGGCCAGCAATTGATGGAAGTGCCGCTGATCCACGACAAGGTGTCGAAGGAAGAGGCTTACAAAAGGGCGCTCGAAATGGTGCGCTCGGTGAGATTGCCCGATCCCGAACGCATGATGCGTTCCTATCCGCACCAGCTGTCCGGCGGCCAGCAGCAGCGCATCGTCATTGCCATGGCGCTGCTGTCGAAGCCGGCGCTGCTTCTGCTCGACGAACCGACGACGGCGCTCGACGTGACGGTGGAGGCCGGCATCGTCGAACTGGTCAAGGGGCTGGGCGAGAAGTTCGGCACGTCGATGATCTTCGTGTCGCACAATCTGGGCCTCATCCTCGAGACCTGCGACCGCATCACGGTGATGTATTCGGGCGAAGCGGTCGAGACCGGCAAGATCAAGGACGTGTTCGACCGGATGCGTCACCCCTATACGCAAGGGCTGTTCCGCTCGATTCCGCTGCCGGGCGCCGACAAGAATTCGCGGCCGCTGATCTCTATCCCCGGCCAGTTGCCGCTGCCGCATGAGCGGCCCAAGGGCTGCAATTTCGGGCCGCGCTGCCACCATTTCGTTGAGGGCGTCTGCAATGCCGCCGAAATCCCGATGATCGAGGTCGCCGGTCACGAAGGGCATTTCTCGCGCTGCGTGCGCTTCAACGAGATCGACTGGGAAGCGCTGCCTCCCGGCGCCAAGAAGGTCAATGAGAAGGTCGTGCCCGGCGCGCCGGTGCTCAAGATCGAGGATTTGAGAAAATACTACAAGGTCGGCGGCAGCGAAGTGTTCGGCTCCAGCGAAGGCCGCGTCGTCAAGGCCAATGAGACGATCTCGTTTATGGCCCGCGAATCCGAGACCGTCGCCATCGTCGGCGAGTCCGGCTGCGGAAAGTCGACACTGGCCAAGGTCCTGCTCGGGCTGGAGACGGCAAGTGCCGGCACAGTGACGCTGGGCAACAAGGAGATCCAGTCGACCGGCATCGAGAAGCGCAGCGTCGAAACGGTGTCGTCGATCCAGATGGTGTTCCAGAACCCGTTCGATACGCTCAATCCCAGCCACTCCGTCGGCTCGCAGATCATCCGCACGCTGGAAAAATTCAAAGTCGGCAACAATGTCGCCGAGCGGCGCAAGCGCATGCTGGAGCTGCTCGACCTGGTGAAGCTGCCGCGGGCCTTCGAGACGCGCAAGCCGCGTCAGCTCTCAGGCGGCCAGAAGCAGCGCATCGGCGTGGCGCGCGCCTTTGCCGGCGATGCCAAGGTGGTGGTGGCCGACGAGCCGGTGTCGGCACTCGACGTCTCGGTGCAGGCGGCGGTGACCGAGCTGCTGATGGACATCCAGCGCAAGAACAAGACGACGATGCTGTTCATCAGTCACGATCTGTCCGTCGTGCGCTACATCGCCGACCGGGTCGTCGTCATGTATCTCGGCTACATCGTCGAGCAGGGTACGACCGACCAGATCTTCGCGCCGCCCTACCACCCCTACACAGAGGCGCTTCTGTCGGCGATCCCGATCGCCGACACCAGCGTGGTCAAACGGCACATCGTGCTCGAAGGCGATATCCCGTCGGCGATGAACCCGCCGAGCGGCTGCCCGTTCCAGACGCGCTGCGGCTACAAGAGGCTGGTGCCGGACAATCTGTGCGAGACCAAGGTGCCGCCGGTGAAGCATCTCGGCGATGGCCATATGAGCCTGTGCTGGCTGTCGGACGATGTGCTGGCGACGATGGAGCCGGTGATCAAGTTCGACAGGGAACACGCAGCGCATGAGGGCGTGCCGGAAGACGCACCGGATGGGATCGGCCCCGGTTTCGCCGGCGAACCGCCGAAGCGCCCGCATGGCAAGAAGCCGAGCTGACCAGCCATAGAGGCAATGCCGCTCGTTGGCGCATTGCCGCAGCGTCGCCATAGCTCAAGGAACGACAGCTACGTTCGCTTGAATATTGCTGTCCATTGCTTTATGTGATGCGTGATGTTTGATGCGCGTAGGGAGCATGTTGTGAGAACCACACTTGCAATCGATGACGATGTCCTACTTGCGGCCAAGGCCATGGCGCGACAGCAGGATCGCAGTGTTGGCGACGTCATTTCCGATCTGGCTCGCCGCTCACTGCGCAGGCCCCCGACCGGCGGTGAACGCAACGGCATCCCCTTGCTTGCATCGCGGCCCGACGGCCCGATGGTCGATCTCGAAATGGTCAATGCGCTTCGCGACGAATTGCCGTGACCTTCCTGCTCGACGTCAATGTGTTGATTGCGTTGATCGATCCGGCTCACGTCGCGCATGAAGATGCCCATCGGTCGTTCCAATCCACCGGGCATTTGTCATGGGCAACATGTCCCATTACCGAGAATGGCGTCATCAGGATTGTAAGCAACCCGAAATACCCCAATTCTCCGGGTTCGCCCGCCGTGGTGGCGCAGATTGTCGGCAAGCTGCATGCCCTTTCAGGACATCAGTTCTGGCCTGACGAGATCAGCCTTGTCGGTTCCAACGACATCGATGCAGCCAGGATCCTCACCCCGGCACAGGTAACGGATAGCTATCTGTTGGGACTCGCCAAGGCGCGTGACGGCCAATTGGCGACGTTTGACCGAAAGCTGTCGACGGCAGCGGTAAAGGGAGGAAGGTCGATCCTCCACCTGATCCCAAGCGAATGAATGGCTGAGTTCCGCTTCGATCGCAAACTGCGTGGCTGCAAGACCGCTTGGCAACGTCAGCTGCCGCATTGCTGCAGCTGTTCGGCATAGTCGCGGCCCATCTTTTCGGTCGCCCTGGCATAGCCCTGCACGCCGGCGTCACCACGGTTGCCACGGCCGTAGGCGGTCCAGCCGAGATAGTAGGCGAGATAGAGATTGTAGGTGTCGTTGCGGGCGACGCCGAACGTGTCTGATGTCTTGGAATGGTACCAGCCGACGAAATCGACGGCATCGGCAAATTTGGTCCGCCGCGCCGCCCAGCTGCCGGTTTCGCTTTGGTATTGCGACCAGGTGCCGTCGAGCGCCTGCGAGAAACCGGTGGCCGACGAGACATGCTTCCACGGAATGAAGCCGAGCAGTTTGGTACGCGGCGGCCTGGCATTGCTCTTGAAACCGGATTCCTTGCGCACCGTCGCCATCAGCACGGGGACGGGGACGCCGTATTTCTGCGAGGCGCGCTCGGCGGCCGACTGCCAGTTGTCGAACCAGCCGTCGTTCTGGTCGAAGACGGCGCAGACATTGTTGATATGGTTGGGCGGCGTCGCGCAGGCCGGCAAAGCCAGCAGCACGCCAACCGCTACAATTTTACTCAAATTCGAACTACGCATGGAAGACGGATAGGCTGAAATCATAAAGGGAATCTTGCGGCGTTTCTTAACGGCTTGCCGGCCCGGCTCCGCTGAGTGGGACCTTTATCATTATTCCGACCTTTTGCGTCGCCTCTGTCTCCATACGAATTCAAAAATGCCGCCTTGGCTAAAATCACGCCCGCGAAGGGCGGATTTCTGACAGCGATATCCGGATGCCGGCGCTCTGATGCCAGGCATGAATGAACCAAGACGAAAGCGCGGCGCGGAGCGAACCAGCAACCGGGGGCCCGCCGCCATCCCGCAACTTCCACTGCGGCGGGTGACCAATCCCTATCCGCCGATGGCGATGCTCTCAGTCGACCAGGTCGAAGCGATCCACCAGGCGTCGATGCACATTCTGGAAAATTTCGGCATCGAGGTGATGTCTCAGCGGGCGCTGGCGCTGTTCGAGAAGGCGGGCGCAAAAGTCGACCATGCGACCGCGAATGTCCGCATCGACCGGGGTCTTGTCGCCGAGGCGCTGAAGACCACGCAGTCCAGCTATCGGCTGACGCCGCGCAATCGCGCCAACACCATTCATCTCGGCGGCAACACGATCAATTTCACCCTCGTCGCCGGGCCGCCCAATGTGCACGACATGGAGCGCGGCCGGCGCGCTGGAAACTTGCACGACTATGCCGATCTGACCCGGCTAGCGCAGCATTTCAACTGCATCCACATGCTCGGTAACCAGGTCTGCGCGCCGGTGGAACTGCCGGCCAACACCAGGCACATGGATACCTATTTCACCAATCTGACGCTGACCGACAAATCGTTCCATGTCTCGGCGATCGGACGAGGCCGGGCGCTGGACGGCATCGAGATGATGGCAATCGCGCGCGGGCTGACGCTGGACGAGATGCGCGATGATCCCGGCATTGCCACCATCATCTCGGTCAACTCGCCGCGGCGTTTCGACGAGATGATGGCCGAAGGGCTGATGACCATGGCTGAGTTCGGCCAGTCGGTGGCGGTGACGCCGTTCACGCTGATGGGCGCGATGAGCCCGGTGACGCTCGCCGGCGCCCTGGCGCAGCAGAATGCCGAGGCGCTGTTCGGCGTGGTGCTGACGCAACTGGTGCGCCCCGGCGCGCCGGTGATGTACGGCGCCTTCACCTCCAACGTCGACATGAAGTCGGGCGCGCCGGCCTTCGGAACGCCGGAGAACACCAAGGCCAACATCGCCTCGGGGCAATTGGCGCGGCGCTACAATCTGCCCTACCGCACGACACCGGGGTCGGCATCGAATGCGGCGGACGCGCAAGGCGCCTACGAGACGCTGATGGCGCTGTGGGGCGCTGTGCTCGGCCACGGCAACCTCGTCTATCATGCCGCCGGCTGGCAGGAGGGCGGGCTGACGGCATCGTTCGAAAAGCTCATCATTGATGTCGAGATGATCCAGCACATGATGGAGTTCTTGCGCCCGATCGTCGTCGACGAGGCGGAGCTTGCGGTCGAGGCGCTGGGCGCGGTGCCGACCGGCGGCCATTTCTTCGGCGAACCGCACACGCTGGAACGCTATGCCACCGCCTTCTACCAGCCGATACTGTCCAACTGGCAGAATTACGAGGCATGGCAGGAGGCCGGCGGCCTCGACACGACGGCGCGCGCGACCCGGCTGTGGAAGAAGGCGCTGGAAGACTATGTCGAGCCGGTGATGGATATCGCCGTGCGCGAGGCGCTGGAGGCGTATGTGGCCAGGCGCAAGGAAGCGATCGGGCAGGGCGAGCCGTGACTTTTTCAGCGTCGGCGCGCGGCGCTGCCTTTCTGATTCACCTTATCTCCTCAACTCATTGATAACAGAGCAAAACTCATGAAATCGCATGCAAAGGTCGTGGTCATTGGCGGTGGCGTCGTCGGGTGCTCCGTGCTGTTCCATCTGGCGCGTCATGGCTGGACCGATGTCGTGCTTTTGGAGCGCGACGAGCTGACCTCCGGCTCGACCTGGCATGCGGCCGGCGGCATGCACACGATCAATGGCGACCCCAACGTCGCCAAGCTGCAGAAATACACGATCTCGCTCTACAAGGAGATCGAGGAGCTGTCGGGACAGGCGACCGGCGTACATCTGACCGGCGGCGTGCTTCTGGCGGCAACCGAGGCGCGGCTCGACTGGCTGCGCGGCGTCGTCGCCAAGGGGCGTTACCTCGGCATCGACCTCGAGGAGATATCGGCCAATGAAGCGGCCGAGCTGATGCCGCTGCTCGACCCGAAACAATTCGTCGGCGCCGTCCGCAACAAGGAGGACGGCCATCTCGATCCCTCTGGCGTTACGCATGCCTATGCCAAGGCCGCGCGGAAACTGGGCGCCGAGGTCGAGCGCTTCACCAAGGTCGAGGACATTGTGCGCCGGCCCGACGGCATGTGGCGCGTCATCACCAACAAGGGCGAAGTGGTGGCCGAGCATGTCGTCAATGCCGGCGGGTTATGGGCGCGCGAGGTCGGCCGCATGGTCGGGCTGGAGCTGCCGGTGCTGGCAATGGAGCACATGTACCTGATCACCGAGGATATGCCCGAGGTGGCGGCGTGGAACGCCAAGACCGGGACCGAGATCATCCATGCCGTCGATTTCGATGGTGAGCTGTACCTGCGCCAGGAGCGCGGCGGCATGCTGATGGGCACGTACGAGAAGGCCAACAAGGTCTGGTCCGAATTCCAGACGCCGTGGAATTTCGGTCATGAATTGCTGGAGCCGGACATCGACCGCATCGCGCCGTCGCTCGAAGTGGGCTTCAGGCATTTCCCGGCCTTCGAGAGGACCGGCATCAAGCAGATCATCAACGGGCCCTTCACCTTCGCGCCGGACGGCAATCCGCTGGTCGGGCCGGTGCGTGGCCTTCCCGGCTTCTGGGTCGCCTGCGGCGTCATGGCGGGCTTTTCACAAGGCGGCGGCGTCGGCCTGGCGCTGTCCAACTGGATGATCGAGGGCGATCCAGGCGCCGACATCTGGGCCATGGATGTCGCGCGCTACGGCGACTGGGCGACGATGGCCTACACCAACGCCAAGGTGCGCGAGAATTATTCGCGCCGCTTCTCGATCCGCTTCCCCAATGAGGAACTGCCCGCCGGGCGGCAGCTCAAGACGACGTCGATCTACGATTTGCTGTCGGCCAAAGGCGCGCAATGGGGTGTGTCCTATGGGCTGGAAGTGCCGCTGTGGTATGCGCCCGAGGGTGTCAGGGACGAATTCTCGTGGCGGCGTTCCAGCGATTTTTCCCATGTCGCCAATGAGGTCGCGGCGGTTCGTGAAAGCGTCGGCCTGGCGGAGATTTCGAACTTCGCCAAATACAAGGTGACGGGAGAAGGGGCGGCCGCTTGGCTCGACCGGATCTTTGCCTGCAAGTTGCCCAAGCCAGGCCGCATGACGTTGGCGCCGATGCTGAAGGACGACGGCAAGCTCATCGGCGATTTCACGCTGGCCAATATCGGTGCCCCCAATTCCAACGGGACCGAGTGGTTCATCGCCGGCTCCGGTATCGCCGAGCAGTATCATATGCGCTGGTTCGAGGCGCATTTACCTGCGGATAGCTCAGTGCGCATAGAGGCGCTGGGGCAGAAACTGACCGGTCTGGCGATCGCCGGACCCAAGGCGAGGGAGGTGCTGGCAAAGGCCAGCCGCGCGGATGTCGCCAACATCGCATTCCCGTTCATGGCGGTCGCGAAAATGGACATCGGCACGGCGCCGTGCCTGGTCGGCCGCGTCAGCTACACCGGCGATCTCGGCTACGAGATCTGGGTGGGGCCGGAATATCAGCGCGCTGCCTTCCAGGCGTTGATGGCGGCAGGCGAGGAATTCGGCCTCGGCCTGTTCGGCTCGCGCGCGCTCAATGCGCTGCGGCTGGAGAAAAACTACGGCTCATGGGCGCGCGAATACCGGCCGATCTACGGGCCGCTGGAGGCCGGGCTCGACCGTTTCGTCGCCTATGGCAAGGATGCCGATTTCATCGGTAAAACCGGCGCTCTTGCCGAGCGCAAGCAGGGCGGCAAGCTCAGGCTGCGCACATTTATCCTCGATGCTGACGATGCCGATGTCATCGGCGACGAGCCGATCTGGTACGATGGCGCGGTGCGCGGCTGGGTGACGTCAGGCGGCTATGCGCATCACTCGAAGAAATCCGTCGCCATCGGCTATGTGCCGAAGGAGATCGCCGATGAGAGCGACGGCTTCGAAATCGAACTTTTGGGCAAGCGCCACGCGGCGCGCGTTCAGGCAGCGCCGCTCTTTGACGCGAACTTCGAGCGAATGCGCGCCTGAAGCGCTTCGGCTTTCGCCGAGGCGCTTCAGATTCTTGTTTTGTGCAAGTCGTTATCCCAAAACCGCTGCGCACTTTTGGGCGACATGCATCAGGCGCGTCAGGTGCTGCGGCGGTTGTCGAGCGCGAAAGCGCCGGCGCCGGCAAACACCAGATAGAGGAAGATGAAGCAGAAGGAGATTGCCGCGTCGCCGCTGTTGTTGACCGGGAAGAAGTCGCGCGGGTAGTGCGCCATGAAATAGGCGATGGCCATCTCGCCGGCCAGAAGGAACGCGACCGGGCGGGTCAACAGACCGAGCGCCAGCAGGATGCCACCGGCGAACTCCAGGATGCCTGCAGTCATCGTCAGGCCGGTAAGAGCGTGAGGCTCGGCGCTGACCGGAAAATTGAACAGTTTCTGCGAGCCATGCTCGAGGAACTGCAGGGCTGTGATGATGCGCAGGACGCCGAGCGCCTGCGGCTGAAATCTGGCGAGACCGTCAAAAAGCTTCATCTAAACTCCATTTTTCCAACCATGTGGCCCGGCCATAAATCATCACCCGGCGCTGGACCATTCACTTCCCATGGCCTGTCATCAACAATCGGTGATTGCAATTATTTCCAGTCTGACTTCGAAATTTGCTCTCGTTATGGTTGCATACATCTCGTTAAGGTTGTATATCTGCGAGTAGACACTCCAAACCAGACGGGTTCCTTCGCCATGAAAAAAGTCGCCATCAGCCTGTTCGCAATCCTCGCAAGCACCAGTTTCGCCATGGCCGCTGATGCTGGCTGCGATGCCTTCAAATGGCCGGTGACACGCGAGCAGGAACTGTTTCCGGCAGCGCCCGCCGCGCAGTCCGGTGCCTCTCTTGCTTTCGGCGAAGCCGCGGATATGGCGCTGGAGCCGGTCGATGCGGTCAGCTTCATGGTCTCACCGCAACGCGCGCCGGCAGCCGGCACGTTCGGCGCGACGGCAAACGTGGCCGTGCCAACGGAAGGAGAGCTCCAGATCAGCCTGTCCGATGAGGCCTGGGTCGACGTCATTCAGGATGGCCAGGCCGTGAAATCAGCCGGTTTCAGCGGCGTGAAGACCTGCCTCGGCGTCCGCAAGAGCCTGCGCTTCAAGCTGACGCCTGGCGCAGCCACGATCCAGCTCAGCGGCGCCAGGAAAGAGAACCTCAAAGTTGCGGTGCTGGCGCCGGAGTGACCGCGCCCGGACGCGCCTCTCATCGCACCAGCGGCGCGATGAGAGCAGTTCCGTGCAGGCGAGTACCGGAGGGGATCAGCGGCCCGGCGCGATCAGCGCGAAATAAGCGCCTTGCGGATCGGTGAACTGGGCAATCCATTGGCCGGCCGGCACCGGCATCGGACCCATGACGATGTTGCCGCCATTGTCGGTGACGCGTTTGGCGGCTGCGTCGATGGCATCGACATTGAAGTAGAACAGCCACACCGGCACCGGCAGCTGTTGTGGCTTGTTCATGATGCCGCCGCCGGATTCAGGGCCGGCCGAGAAGGTCTGATAGATGCCCATCTCGCCGATGTCCATGCTACCGGCATCGGTCCAGCCGAACTGGCTGGAGTAGAAATCGAAGGCCTTCTGGCGGTCGGACGCATAAAGCTCGTGCCAGCCGACATGGCCCGGCGTCCTTGCCGGAAGGACGGGCTGGTCGGGACCATTGGGCTGCAGGAACATGAAGGCGGCGCCTTGCGGGTCGGCGACGACGGAGAAGCGGCCGACGCCGGGAATGTCGTCGGGTTCGCGGTGAACAGTCCCGCCGGCGGCTTTCAGTGCCTCGGTCGAGGCATCGGTATCGCTGGTGTGGATATAGCCGAACCAGGCCGGCTTCAGACCCGTCCTGGCTGCTTCCTCGGGCAGGGTCATCAGCCCGCCGACGCCACGCTCGGCGGAGTTCACCACGATATAGCGCGGCATGCCGGGCGCCTTGTCGAAGGGCTCAGCCCGCCAGCCGACCACGGTGGTGTAGAACGCTTGCGCCGCATCGAGGTCGCTGGTCATCAACTCGTACCAGAAGAAGGGCATTGGGGATCTCGGCATTCTCGGTCTCCTACCTATGCATAGATCGTCGTCCGATCCATCAAAGGACGTTTTCAGCGACGCGAATCCGACAGCGAACCGGAGAAAATTCAACGGCTGCGTTGACACATCGTTCCGCACTTCGCCCCACCGACGCCTTGCACGTGCGGCGGTTTTCGACTTTCCTTGGGCAAACGAGGGGTAGTCGTTTCATGCGCCTTATGTCGCTCACGCCTGAGCTTGTGTCACTGTGTCACCGCGAAGAGGTCGATCCCGGACCGGACGGCAGCTGGACGCAGCTGAACGACGAGGATTACCGGACATTAGCCTTGCGGCTGTCTGATGAAGCAGACGAGGGGCCTCTGTGGGTGTTCGCCTATGGCTCGTTGATCTGGAAGCCGGCTTTCGAGTCCGTCGAACGCCAGCGCGCCACTGCGTTTGGCTGGCATCGCTCCTTCTGCCTCGACATGGTGCGCTGGCGCGGCAGCGTAGCGCAGCCGGGGCTGATGATGGCGCTCGAACGCGGCGGCCGATGCGACGGCGTCATCTACCGCCTGCCCGACGGCGACAAGCCGCAGCAGATCGAAAGATTGTTGCGGCGCGAGATCGACGACCATGAGAGTGTCAGCTCGGTCCGGTGGGTTCCCGTGCGCACGGAGCAGGGCCGGATACGGGCGCTCGGCTTCTGGGTCGGGGTGACGGGCAGGGGAACCTCGCTCGGGCAGCCGCTGGATCGGGTGGCGAGGGTGCTTGCCAGAGCCTGCGGCAATGTCGGCTCGGGTGCCGAGTATCTCTACAACACCGTCAGCCACCTTGAGGAATTCGGCATCCGCGACCGCAATCTGTGGCGGCTGCAGCAACTGGTTGCCAACGAGATCAGGTCGATCCATGGCGGCGCTACGAGCACTGGCTTTTCGCCCGTGACATAGGCCATAACATGAGTGGTCCGATCATATTATCAGCTAGGCTTTTCAGTGGCTTGCGGTGAAAATTGACCAATTGATAAAAAAATAAAACGTGCTAGCCTTCCCCAAAACGAAAACATGGGGAACTGACGATGCCAGAAGGCCAGTTCAAGGACGGCATTGCCGGCGGCCGGCTTGCCGCCGACCAGTACGCCGAGAATTTTTCCGACCTGCATCCGCCGCTCGATCACCACGAAGCGCTGGTCGAATCCGACCGCTGCTATTTCTGCTACGATGCGCCGTGCATGAACGCGTGCCCGACCTCGATCGACATTCCGCTGTTCATCCGCCAGATATCGACCGGCAACCCGATCGGTTCGGCCAAGACGATTTTCGACCAGAACATATTGGGTGGCATGTGCGCCCGCGTCTGCCCGACCGAGACGCTTTGCGAAGAGGTCTGCGTGCGCGAGGTGGCGGAAGGCAAGCCGGTGCAGATCGGCCGCCTGCAGCGCTACGCCACCGACGTCGCAATGGCCGAGCACAAGCAGTTTTATCCGCGCGCTGAATCGACCGGCAAGTCGGTCGCCGTCGTGGGCGCCGGACCGGCCGGTCTTGCCGCCGCCCACCGGCTCGCTCGCCACGGCCATGACGTCACCATTCTGGAAGCCCGCCCGAAGGCCGGCGGCCTCAATGAATATGGCATCGCCGCCTACAAGAGCATCGACAATTTCGCCCAGGCCGAGGTCGACTATGTCACTGGGATCGGCGGCATCGATATCCATAACGGCAAGGCGCTCGGTCGCGACTACCAGCTGTCGGACCTGATCCTCAATTATGATGCCGTCTTCCTCGGCATGGGGCTTGGCGGCGTCAATGCGCTGCGCGCCGATGGCGAGGAGGCCGGTGGCGTCGTCAATGCAGTCGAATTCATCGCCGAACTGCGCCAGGCCAGCGATCTCTCGAGCCTGCCAATCGGCCGGCGCGTCGTCGTCATCGGCGGCGGCATGACGGCGATCGACGCCGCCGTGCAGTCGAAGCTGCTCGGCGCCGAGGAGGTGACGATCTGCTACCGGCGCGGCCAGGAACACATGAACGCTTCCGAGTTCGAGCAGGATCTGGCAGCCGCCAACGGCGTCACCATCCGCCACTGGCTGCAGCCGAAGCGGGTCATTGTCGAAGGTGGCAAAGTGTCGGGCATCGAGCTCGAATACACAGCGATGAACGGGGACACGCTTGTCGGCACCGGCGAGCGGCTGACGCTGGCCGCCGACCAGGTGTTCAAGGCGATCGGCCAGAGCTTTGTGCCGGCGGCACTTAACGGCAGCGGTGCTGCGATCGAACTCGAAGCCGGCCGCATCAAGGTCGACGCAGAAGGGCGCACCTCGCTCGCCAATGTCTGGGCCGGCGGCGACTGCATTTTTGGCGGCGACGATTTGACGGTATCGGCCGTCGCGCAAGGCCGCGATGCGGCGGAGAGCATCAACCGGAGTCTGGCACAGGGATAGAGATCATGGCCTCAGTGGAATCAGGCATCGCGCGTCACTACGACGTCTCGGATCTTGAGCAGCACATTCTTGCCGTGCTCGCCGATACCGGCGTGGAAATTGCCCATCTACGCGCTGGCGATCTCGAAGCGGTCGACGAGTTCCACATTGGCGGTATCGCCGCCACCAGGGAACTCATCGGCCAGATGGGTTTGAAGCCGGGGGCCAGGCTGCTCGACATTGGTTCCGGCGTGGGTGGTCCAGCCCGTTTCGCCGCCAACAATGCCGGCGCCGATGTCACCGGCATTGATCTGACGCAAAGCTATGTCGACATCGCGACCAGCCTGTCGAAGCGGGTGGGAATGGCCGACAAAGTCCGGTTCGTGCAGGGCAGCGCGCTGGACATGCCGTTCAGCAACAAAAGCTTTGATACGGCCATGATCCTGCATGTCGGCATGAATCTTCCCGACAAGAAAAAGCTGATGAGCGAGGCGGCGCGTGTGCTCAAGCCGGGCGGCGTCTTTGCCGTCTACGATGTGATGCGGCTCAAGGCAGGTGCGCTGACCTATCCGCTGCCATGGGCATCCGACGAGAGCATGTCCTTCGTTGCCACGCCCGACGACTATCGTTCGGCTGCCGCCGCCGCGGGGTTCTCTGTAACCGCCGAGCGCCCTCGTGGCGCCTTCGCCATCGAATTTTTCGACACGATACGGGCGCGCATGGCTGCGGCGCAGGCGGAAGGAAAAAAGCCGCCGCCTGGCGTTAATCTTATCATGGGCGAGAACGCCGGCACCAAGATCGCCAATCTCACCCCCGCGCTTAAAAGCGGCATTCTCGCACCCGTGGAAATGCTCTTTCGTCTCGGTTGAAAGGGACCTGTCATGGCAGACATCCGCAACAATTTCGTCGGCATCAAATCGCCCAATCCGTTCTGGCTGGCTTCGGCGCCGCCGACCGACAAGGCCTACAACGTCATCCGCGCCTTCAAGGCGGGCTGGGGCGGCGTCGTGTGGAAGACGCTGGGCGAAGAAGGTCCGCCGGTGGTCAACGTCAACGGCCCGCGTTATGGCGCGATCTGGGGGGCGGACCGGCGCCTGCTCGGCCTCAACAATATCGAGCTGATCACCGACCGCGATTTGCAGGTCAATCTGCGCGAGATCAAGCAGGTCAAGAAGGACTGGCCCGACCGCGCCATCGTCGTCTCACTGATGGTGCCATGCGTCGAGGAAAGCTGGAAGGCGATCCTGCCGGTGGTCGAGGAGACCGAAGCCGACGGCATCGAGCTCAATTTCGGCTGCCCGCACGGCATGTCGGAACGCGGCATGGGCGCGGCTGTCGGCCAGGTGCCTGAATACATCGAAATGGTGGTGCGCTGGTGCAAGGCCAACACCCGCATGCCTGTCATCACCAAGCTGACGCCGAATATCACCGATGTGCGCAAGCCGGCGCGCGCCGCACTCTCCGGCGGAACCGACGCGGTGTCGCTGATCAACACCATCAACTCGATCACCGGCGTCGACCTCGACAGTTTCGCGCCGCAGCCGACCATCGACGGCAAGGGCTCGCATGGCGGCTATTGCGGCCCGGCGGTGAAGCCGATCGCCATGAACATGGTGGCCGAGATCGCCCGCGATCCGGAAACGCGCGGCCTGCCGATCTCCGGCATTGGCGGCATCACCACCTGGCGCGATGCGGCTGAATTCATGGCGCTCGGCGCCGGCAATGTGCAGGTGTGCACGGCGGCGATGACATACGGCTTCAAGATCGTGCAGGAGATGATCGCCGGTCTCGAAAACTGGATGGACGAGAAAGGCCACGCCTCGCTCAACGACATTGTCGGCCGCGCCACGCCCAACGTCACCGACTGGCAGTATCTCAACCTCAATTACATCGCCAAGGCGCATATCGACCAGGACGCCTGCATCAAATGCGGCCGCTGCCACATCGCCTGCGAGGACACTTCGCACCAGGCGATCACCAACATGGTCGACGGTGTCAGGCATTTCGAGGTGATCGAGGCCGAATGCGTCGGCTGCAATCTGTGCGTCAATGTCTGCCCGGTCGAGAACTGCATCACCATGGAGCCGCTGGCCGCCGGCGTGATGGACCAGCGCACCGGCAAGCCGGTGTCGCCGGTCTATGCCAATTGGACGACCCACCCGAACAACCCGATGGCCAAGGTGGCTGCGGAGTAGACTTGGGTTCCTCGCCCCGATCGACGTCTACGTTGTGCACTCATCTTCTGTGACTGGTCGGCGTGAGGGCTTGGTTGCCACGTGGTTCCCCCAATCCGTCGCTGCTTCGCAGCGCCACCTTTCCCCCCTTCGGAGGGAAAGGAAGGGAGCTTTACTGACGAACGTTGACGGCAAAAACTTGGCGCCGTTCCTCTCCCCCCGTCGATCGGGGGAAAGGTGGCTCCGGCGAAGCCGAGACGGAGTGGGGGTCGATCAGCGCAATATAAGACAATGCATGCGCCAAGCCGCCATACACGCTATCGCCACAGACCAGCCGCCCAGAAATGTGTGCAGGCCGCAGAGCGGGATGCCCAAGTTCTGTGAAGCCATCGCTATATGTGAATTTCCGAATTTTCCTATTGCAGATAAGTTTTATCCGCGATAAAAGATATCCATGAATAGGAGCGCAACATCATGAAGCTGGGCGAAGGTGTAGAAGCGGCCATCCATTGCGCGGCCACCCTGGCCAGCGTGGAGGGCAACAGCACGATGCCGGGTGCTGCTTTGGCAGAGTCCTTCGGCCTGTCGCCGAGCTATCTGCTGAAACATCTGAACCAGCTGACGGCTACGCGGATCCTGGAATCGGTGCCGGGACCGGCGGGCGGCTACCGGCTGGCGCGTCCGGCCGAGCGCATCACGCTGCTCGATATCGTGCTGGCGATCGAAGGCCGTGAGCCGGCCTTCCGCTGCGGCGAGATCCGCCAGCGCGGCCCGGTCAAGATCGATGCTTCGGCCTATGTGAAGCCGTGCGGCATCAATGCCGCGATGCTGAAAGCCGAGCGCGCCTATCGTGCCGCTCTCGCGGAAACCCGGTTGTCCGACATCGTGGCTGATTACAAGGCCGAAGGCGATCCGCGATCGTTTGCCGCCAGCTGTGCCTTTGTCGAGCGCCATCAGCGGCCGCAGAAACCCGCTGCAGCCAAGCAAATTTAACTCCGCCAGACAGAAAGGAAAGACGATGAAACAGAGACTGCAATTCTTTGCCAAGGCGCCGGAAATCATGAAGGCAGTGTCAGCGCTCAACAAGGCGGTCGACGAATGCGGGCTTGAAGTGAGCCTGCTGCATTTGATCAAGCTCCGCGCCTCGCAGATCAATGGCTGCTCCTACTGCGTCGAGATGCACAGCCGCGAGGCAAGGCGCGACGGCGAAACCGAGACACGGCTCTATCTGGTTTCGGCCTGGAAGGAATCGCCGCTGTTTTCCGAACGTGAACGCGCGGCCCTTGCCTGGACCGAGGCAACGACCCTGATCGCCAACAATGGCGTTTCGGACGAACTCTATGCCCGCACGCTCGAGCACTTCTCGGAAGAGGAACTGGTCAAGCTGTCGGTTGCGATCGGCATGATCAACACCTGGAACCGGCTCTGCATCCCGTTCCACGCCATTCACCCGATGCCGGCTGCCAAAGCAGCCTGACCGTCCGGTTTAGTCATGGGGCGCCGTCGAGAGTGCGGCGCTCCATCTGTTTCATGCCTAAGCTATTCAAGGATGGGGAGGATTTCATGCCTGTCGATTTGCCTTCGACCCTGTTGTTTCTCGGCCGCCTGTTGCTCGGCGGCGCCTTCGTTTTCGCCGGCCTGCGCAATGTTCAGAACGAGACCTTCCTGACAGGGCTGATGACCGCGCGCGGCGTGACGCAAGCCAGGCTGGCGCTGTGGGCCGGCATCGTCCTGCAAACCGTTGCCGGGGCGCTGGTGATGGCCGGCGTCTGGACCGCGATCGCCTGCGCCGTTCTGCTGCTGTTTCTCATTGTCGCGACGCCGATGTTCCACAATTTCTGGGACCATCAGGGCCGGACCGGGCATCGCGCATCAACGGCTTCGTCGGCAATGTCGCGCTCGCCGGCGGATTCCTGACGCTGATCGCGCAGTCGCTCTAGTCGGCAATGGCGCTGCCACCGTGGCGTCGCCATTAATCATTGTCTTCGATACTTAGAGTTAAGACCGTTACGGTATTGATCCTTGATGCGACGTGTGGGGCAATCAATGTACATTCTTAAAGGTAAAAGACGGGTTGCGCTGAGATGGTTGCTTGTGGTGGGGCTCCTGACGGTGGCCTTGGTAGCTGCCCTAAATTATGTCCATGCAATTAGCGCCAGAAATTCGTACGCTCTGCTAAGTATTTATTTCACAGCAAGCATCTTGAGTGTATTGTATTTTCTACACGAATCTGAAGAGAAAAGCGCTCTTTCGTCACTTGGTTTGACAAGATCACCAACTCGATTCACGCTCGTCTGCTATCTCGTATATGCGTCAATCATATTGTACCCCTTTGTGGAAAAGCGGTTTCAGCCTGAATTTATCGGGCATTTCAGTTTTCTAGTGATTTTTCTAGCGGCAATGTCCCCAGATGTCCTCCTTTTTCTGAGGACAAAACTCGGCTCCGGAAATGCCATCTACCAGAGGGCAAATTCAGTTGGCGTTTTGATTTTGGTAATTTTCATCGTTGTGTCCGTTGGTGTCGGCGTGGTGGCGAGCCAGTAGTTTGGTGGCCGCAGTGGCGGCGGGAAGCCATTGCAACACCATTTGCTACGCCGCGAAGCGCAAACCGCCATCGCAGGTCAGCACCTGGCCGGTCATGAAGCCGTTGGAGACGAGAAAGGCGATTGCGCCGGCGACGTCTTCGGCCTGGCCGATCCTGCCCACCGGGGTTTTGCCGGCATATTCGCTGAACACCGCCTGCCGCTGGTCTTCGGCCAGAAAATCCCACCATGGCGTGTCGATGACGCCGGGCGCCACGACGTTGACGCGCAGAGGCTTCAGTTCGACCGCCAGGATCGGCACCACCGTCAACAGCATGCCGTTGACGGCGGCGATGCCGGCCACGCCGGGCACCGACAATTGTGCCGACACCGCCGAGATGAAAGTCACCGATCCCGATCTGTTGAGCGTCGGCAAGGCAGCCTGCAAACAGGACAGCTGCGGCCTGACTTTCTCGTCGACGCCGCCGGCGATGTCTGAGAGGTCGAGGGTTTCGAACGGCCCAAGTCCCTTGCCGCCGCTGGCAGCCAGCACGAGGTGATCGAACGGTCCGAGTTCCCCAAAGAACTGGCGGACTTCGCCCGGCTTCGAAGCATTGAAGGCAGCTTTTTCGGCGGCGCCGCCGAGGCTCTTCCAAGCGCTGGTGAGCTTGTCCTGGTTTCGTCCGGTGATGGTCACCTTCATGCCTGGGCCTAGCAGTTTTCGCGCCGTTGCCAGGCCGATGCCGGATGAGCCGCCGATGACGACCGTGTGTTCGATCCTGCCGGTCATGAATGCTGTTCCTTCGATTGTGGGGAAGCCTGGCCGACGAGGTCGAGGCTCAGGGTTCGCAATTGCTGTCTGGCCTTGGCGTCATAGGCTTGTGCGTCGGCGCGGGCCTCCCTTCGGCCGTCGAAATAGAGGCCGCTGCGGCCCTCCAGCGCGGGCGATGTCGCGAGGTTGAGAATGGCGTCGGCGCCGGTCTCGACCGAGCTCCATGGCGTCACGCCGGCTTGGCGGACCATGGTGGTGTTCATGTAGCTCGCTGGATGCAGAGCGTTGACGGTGACGCCGCTGACTTTCAACTCTCCGGCCAGGTCGATGGTGAACAGGATCTGCGCCAGCTTGCTCTGGCAATAGGCGCGCACGCCGTCATAAGAACGTGTCAGCATGACATCGCCGAAATCGATCGCCTGCTGGCCGGCCGAAGCGACGTTGATGATGCGCGCCGGCGAACTCGCCTTGAGCAGCGGCAGCAGTTCCGAGGTCAGCAGGAAACCGGCGAGATAGTTGACCGCAAAGCGCAGTTCGAAGCCGTCGGCGCTGAGCTGTCGCTTGGCGCCGGCCGTGCCGATGCCGGCATTGTTGATGAGGATGTCGAGCCGGTCGGTTTTTGCGCGTACGGCCTCGGCAAGGCGGCGGACCTCGGCTAGCGAGGCGAGGTCGGCGGCGAGGAACTCGGCTTTGCCGCCGGCGGATTCGATTTCTGCGACGGTTGCCTTGCCGCGAGCCGCGTCACGGCCATGCACCAGCACGCGCGCGCCACCGGCGCCCAGCCTTTGCGCGACGACACGGCCGACGCCGTCGGTCGAACCGGTGATGAGGATTGTCTTGTCTTTCAGATCCATATTCAGAGCCTCCATCTCTCTGGATGGAAGATGGGGCGCCTGACCCAGCCCAAACAGTTCAAACTTTATCCTGGTATCAATACTGCTATAATAGCTCTCATGGATGCCCCCACGCACTCCGCTGAAGACAGCCGCCGGCGCGAGCTTGGCGCCTTCCTGCGCTCGCGCCGCGAAAGATTGACGCCGTCCGCCACCGGCATCGCGACCGGCCTGCGGAGACGCACGCCAGGCTTGCGTCGCGAGGAAGTGGCGATGATCGCCGGCGTCGGCACCACCTGGTACACATGGCTAGAGCAGGGGCGCGAGGTCAGGCCCTCGGTGGAGGTGCTAGCGGCGCTCAGCGAAGCGCTGCGCCTCGACGCCGTTGAAAGGCGGCATCTGTTCATCCTGGCAGGCCGCCAGCAACCGGAGAACCGCGTGGCTGCGCCGGAAAAGGTCGATGGCCCGCTGATGCATATGCTGGAGAGCCTGGTGCTGCAGCCGGCCTATGTCGTCGGGCGGCGCTGGGATGTGCTGGCCTGGAATCCGGCGGCGGTAGCGGTGTTCGGTGATTATGGCCTGCTAGAGGGCGACGCCCGCAACATCGTCCACATGGTGTTCACCAATCCGCATCACCGGCGCCTGCTGGTTGACTGGGAGCAATTGGCGCGCACCGTGCTGGCCTCGTTCCGGGCGGAAAGCGCCCGCTATGTGGGCGATGCGGATTTCGAGCGGCTGATTGTGCTTATGACGCGCTCAAGTCCGGAGTTTCGCGACTGGTGGCCGCAACGCGACGTGGCACGCCGATTGTCGGGGGTGAAACATGTCCGACATCCGAGAGCCGGCGCCATGACGTTCGAGCATATGAGCCTGTCGATCGACGACGGCTCGGACATGAAGCTGATCGTCTACACGCCGCTGGCCGAACAGAATTCGATCGAGAAGCTGCAGAATTTGCTTGAGGCGATGCCGGCGGAGCGCCGCAGCGCCTGACGCCCAAGGTCAGCCCTTCGGCTTCAGCCCATCAATGAACAACTGCTCCAGAAACCGCGCCGCATCCTCGAAGCGGCCGTCGCCGCCGCGATCGGCGCCGAGCACGGCACGGACCTGGACATCGAAATCGGCATAGTGCTGCGTCGTCGCCCAGATCGAAAAGATCAGGTGCCAGGGATCGGTGCGGGCGATTTTTCCCGCGCGCATCCAGCCCTTGATGACGTTGGCCTTCTCGTCGACCAGCGTTTTCAGCTCACCCGCCAGCAGCGGCATGATGCGCGGCGCGCCTTGCAGGATCTCGTTGGCGAACAGCCGGCTTTCCCTGGGAAAATCACGCGCCATTTCGAGCTTGCGCCGGATGTAGCTCCTGAGCTCGGTCAGGGGGTCGCCGATATCGTCGAGTTCACGTAGCGGCGCCAGCCACGTCGCCAGCAGCCGCTCCATCAGCGTTTCGTGGATGTCTTCCTTGCGGCGGAAATAGTAGAGCAGGTTCGGCTTCGACATCCCGGCGGCCTCGGCGATCTGGTCGATGGTCGAACCGCGAAAGCCGTTGGCGGAGAAGACTTCGAGGGCTGCCTCCAGGATCAGTTCGCGCTTTTCCTGCTGGATGCGGGTGCGGCGAGGGGCTGAGCCTTCCATGGCGCCGCTCACCCCTGCAAGCCTTGGCCGCAGGGTTCATCTGGACCAATTCTCTGGACCAGTTTTTCTCTTACCCGTGGAGCGCACTTCGCAGGCCGCATTTCCGCTAGTAATCCCTTGACCGCCGACAGGGCGGTGCTAACGTTTGTCCAATCGGTCAAAAATTTGCGTAGCATGAAAACGCAGCAAAGACCAAGCTTTGGAAAGACCAAGCGTTAGCCGCACCGAAACAGGTTACAAGGGGAAGTCTTGGTCATGTCCAACCGGCTGAAAGTCACGCCGAACGATCTCAGCGCATTCTGGATGCCGTTCACCGCGAACCGGCAGTTCAAACAGGCGCCACGCATGTTCGTGTCCGCCAAGGACATGCACTACACCACCAGCGACGGCCGCAAGGTGCTCGACGGCACCGCCGGCCTGTGGTGCGTCAATGCCGGCCATTGCCGTCCCAAGATCACGGAAGCGATCCAGCATCAGGCGGCCGAACTCGACTATGCGCCGGCCTTCCAGATGGGACACCCGATCGTGTTCGAACTGGCAAACCGCCTGGTCGATCTCGCGCCCAAGGGCATGGACCATGTCTTCTTCACCAATTCCGGTTCGGAATCGGTCGAAACGGCGCTGAAGATGGCGATCGCCTATCACCGTGTGAAGGGCGAGGGCGCGCGCACCCGCCTGATCGGCCGCGAACGCGGCTATCACGGCGTCAATTTCGGCGGCATCTCGGTCGGCGGCATCGTCACCAACCGCAAGATGTTCGGCACGCTGCTCGGCGGCGTCGACCACATGCCGCACACGCATCTGCCGGAAAAGAACGCCTTCTCCAAGGGCGTGCCGGAATATGGCGCGGAACTCGCCAACGAGCTGGAGCGCATCGTTGCCCTGCATGACGCCTCGACCATCGCCGCCGTCATCGTCGAACCGGTCGCCGGCTCCACCGGCGTCATCCTGCCGCCGAAGGGCTATCTGCAGAAACTGCGCGAGATCTGCACCAAGCACGGCATTTTGCTGATCTTCGACGAGGTCATCACCGGTTTCGGCCGTCTCGGCGCGCCGTTCGCAGCGGATTATTTCGGCGTCACGCCCGACATCATGACCACCGCCAAGGGCGTCTCCAACGGCGTCATCCCGATGGGCGCGGTGTTCGTGAAGAAGGAAATCCACGACGCCTTCATGACCGGCCCCGAGCACATGATCGAGTTCTTCCACGGCTACACCTATTCGGGCAATCCGATTGCGTGCGCCGCGGCACTCGGCACGCTCGACACCTACAAGGAAGAGGGCCTGCTGACCCGCGGCGAGGAACTGGCGCCCTACTGGGAAGATGCGCTGCATTCGCTGAAGGACGAGCCGCATGTCATCGACATCAGGAATATCGGCCTGATCGGCGCGATCGAACTGGCGCCGATCGCCGGCAGCCCGACCAAGCGGGCCTTCTCGGCCTTCGTCAAGGCGTTCGAGCGCGGCGCGCTGATCCGCACCACCGGCGACATAATCGCGCTGTCGCCGCCACTGATCATCACCAAGGGCCAGATCAACGAATTGATCGACCATGTCAGAGAAGTGCTGAGGGCGATCGATTGACAAACCGGGCGCGGATAGCCCTCCCCCTCGAGGGGAGGGTGGCCGCGAAGCGGTCGGGTGGGGTCGGTGCGACCGGACGCCGACCTGCTCTTTTGTTCCAAGGCCGCTCCTGATGCCCCGTACCCGCGTGAGCTTCGAAATGCGCCAAAAGGCGCGAGCGCTTCGAGTTCACGCGACCAAGGGAGAATCGCTGCTGTGGTATGAACTGCGGGACCTGAAATCAGCCGGCATCAAGTTTCGCCGTCAGTGCCCGATTGGGCCGTACATCGTGGATTTTGCCTGCTTGGCGGTGAAGCTGATCGTTGAGGTCGATGGCGACATGCACAAACACGACAGGGGTATGCGGCACGATGCCGTTCGCGATGCTTATCTGCGATCGCTCGGATTTAAGGTCTTCCGTGTTGACGAGCCCGATGTCATAAACAGCGCTTGGCACGTCGCGCAGGTGGTCAAAGAGAAGGTCGCGCGCGTCGCGGGCGACCCCACCCGACCGCTTCGCGGCCACCCTCCCCTCGAGGGGGAGGGGGACGCCGCCGCCCCGCAACCGATGAGGTTTTAGAGCATGGCCGCCCCGGGCGAGAATCTGCGAATCAATTCAGACC
>NZ_JAMYVB010000033.1:0-42504 GCF_040323635.1 Mesorhizobium sp. M0037
CCCGGGTGTTTTCTCCACGGGTGGCGCCGCCCCCCTGCGTGGGCCGGGTTATTTGGGGCCGCCTCCCCAACCCCCCTACAACCCCCCCCCACAACATCCGCGGGCGGCAAAACGCCCCGCCGGCTTTTTTATTGTTGTGCATCCAAAAGGATGGCGGGACGCCGGTTTGCCAAATCGCCGCATCTATTGCAGCGTCAGCCTGTGCTGGTCGGTCAATTGCCGCGAGGCGGCAGATGCAGAGCAATTCTGGCGCCGATCCACGGCCGAGATTGAATTGACAAGCCATTGCGCGAAACCTAAGCACGGGCAACTTGATTTCGAGGCGGGGGCCGGTAATTCAAGGAGAGCTTGTTGAAGGGAATAATCCTTGCAGGAGGCAGCGGGACGCGTCTGTATCCCCTTACATTAGCGATCTCTAAGCAGATTCTGCCGATATACGACAAGCCGATGATTTTTTATCCGCTGAGCGTCTTGATGCTCGCCGGTATCCGCCAGATTTTGATCATTTCGACACCTCGCGACTTGCCGGTGTTTCGGGAGTTGCTGGGCGACGGTTCGGAATTCGGGGTCGAATTCTCCTATGCCGAGCAGGCGCAGCCCAACGGGCTTGCCGAGGCCTTCATCATCGGCCGCGACTTCATCGGCAAGGATAATGTGTCGATGATTCTCGGCGACAACATCTATTTCGGCGAGGGCCTGTCGCAGCTCTGCCGCACTGCTGCGCAGCGCCAAAGCGGCGCGTCGGTGTTCGCCTACCATGTCGAGGACCCGCAGCGCTACGGCGTGGTGTCGTTCGACAAGCTCAGCGGCACGGCTTTGACGATCGAGGAGAAGCCGCGGGAGCCGAAGTCCAACTGGGCGGTCACCGGCCTCTATTTCTACGACAATGAGGTCGTCGACATCGCGTCGACGATCAAGCCCTCGGCGCGTGGCGAACTCGAGATCACGGCGGTCAACAACGTCTATCTCGAGCGCGGGAAATTGCACGTGCATCAGCTCGGCCGCGGCTATGCCTGGCTCGACACCGGCACGCATGACAGCCTGCATGAAGCCTCTTCCTTCGTGCGCACGATCGAGCACCGCCAGGGGATCAAGGTCGCCTGTCCTGAAGAAATCGCCTTCGAGCAGGGCTGGCTGACCGCCGACAAGGTGCTTGAGCGCGCCACGCGCCTGGGCAAGAACGAATACGCCGCCTATCTGCGCCGGCGTGTCGCCGGG
Source organism: Mesorhizobium sp. M0037 (assembly GCF_040323635.1). Lineage (NCBI taxonomy): Bacteria > Pseudomonadati > Pseudomonadota > Alphaproteobacteria > Hyphomicrobiales > Phyllobacteriaceae > Mesorhizobium > Mesorhizobium sp. M0037. The sequence continues at coordinate 1,219 of NZ_JAMYVB010000033.1, forward strand.
CTGACGGAGACATAGAGTGCTGGAAGTCAGGCAACTCGGTTTGGACGGCGTGCTGGAAATCGTGCCGAAGCGGCACGGCGATGCGCGCGGTTATTTCATCGAAACCTGGAATGCCGAGGCCTTTGCCGAGGCCGGCATCGATCTGCGTTTCGTCCAGGACAATCATTCCTATTCGGCTGCCGCAGGTGTCGTGCGGGGGCTTCACTATCAATTGCCTCCACGCGCGCAGGACAAGTTGCTGCGTGTGATCCGAGGCAAGATTCTCGACGTGGCGGTCGACATCCGCCGCAGCTCGAAAACCTTCGGCAAATGGGTCGCGCTCGAAATATCGGCCGAGAGAGGCAACCAGATCCTGGTGCCGAAGGGTTTCGCGCACGGTTTCGTCACGCTCGTGCCGGACACCGAGGTTCTGTATAAGGTCACCGACACCTATTCGCCGGCGCATGATCGATCGATCCGTTTCGACGATCCTGATATCGGCATCGATTGGCCGTCGCCGGCCGGCGCCTTCGAGCTCTCGGCCAAGGACCTCAAGGCGTCGGCGCTTGCTGAGGCCGAGGTGTTCGCATGACGCGCGACGATGTGAGGAGAGCGCCATGAATTTTCTGGTGACAGGCGGTGCCGGCTTCATCGGCTCGGCGGTGTGCCGGCATTTGTGCGCCAATCCGGCCTACCATGTGACCAATCTCGACAAGCTTACCTATGCCGGCAATCTCGCCTCGCTGCGCACCATCGAGAATGCGCACAACTACAAATTTGCGCAGGCCGACATCTGTGACGAGCGGGCGGTTCTCGACATCCTCCACCGCGACGAGATCGACGTCGTCATGAACCTCGCCGCCGAAAGCCATGTCGACCGCTCGATCGACGGACCGGGCGCCTTCATCGAGACCAACATCGTCGGCACCTACCGGGTGCTGAATTCGGCGCTCGAATATTGGCGTGGCCTTGGCGACGACAGGAAAGCCCGCTTCCGCTTCCACCATGTGTCGACCGATGAGGTGTTCGGCGATCTGCCTTTCGACGGCGGCATGTTCGTCGAGGAAACGCCTTACGCGCCGTCCTCGCCCTATTCTGCCACCAAGGCGGCGTCGGACCATCTGGTGCGGGCCTGGCACGAGACGTACGGCCTGCCGGTGGTGCTCTCCAACTGCTCGAACAATTACGGCCCGTATCACTTTCCCGAAAAGCTGATCCCTCTGGTGATCCTCAACGCGCTCGATGAAAAGTCGCTGCCGGTCTACGGCGTCGGCGCCAACGTGCGCGACTGGCTGTTCGTCGAGGATCATGCGCGCGCTCTGGAACTGGTCGCCACAAAGGGCCAGCCCGGCGAAAGTTACAATGTCGGCGGCAATTCCGAGCGTACCAACCTTGGCGTCGTCGAGACGATCTGCGGCCTGCTCGATATCAGGCGTCCGCGCAGCGGGGGCCGGAGCTACCGCGATCTTATCAGCTTCGTCACCGATCGGCCCGGCCATGACCGCCGCTATGCCATCGACGCCTCCAAGATCAGCCGGGATCTCGGCTGGGCGCCGGCGGAGAGTTTCGACAGCGGCCTTGCAAGAACCGTCGACTGGTTCCTCGACAACAAATGGTGGTGGGGGCCGATCCGCGAGCAGCGCTATGCCGGCGAACGGCTGGGGCAAGTCCAGCCCCGGGGCCATGTCGAAGGCAGGAAGGGCGCGGCGTGAGACTAGTTGTCACCGGACGCGACGGTCAGGTCGCCAGCAGCCTGCTGGAGGCCGGGCAGAGGCGCGATGGCATCGAGGTCGTCACCCTCGGCCGCCCAGTGCTCGATCTGGCGCGGCCCGATACGGTCTTCGACGCACTCGCGGCAGCGCGGCCGGATATCGTGGTGTCGGCTGCCGCCTACACCGCCGTCGACCAGGCCGAGGACGAGCCCGATCTTGCCTTCGCTGTGAACGCCGTCGGCGCCGGCAAGGTCGCCGAGGCGGCCGCGAAGCTCGGCGTGCCCGTAATCCATCTGTCGACCGACTACGTCTTCGATGGCACCAAGGACGGCGCCTATGTCGAGACCGACGCCACCGCACCGCTCGGCGTCTACGGCGCCTCCAAGCTTGCCGGCGAGCTGGCCGTGGCCGCCGTCAATCCGCGCCATCTGATCCTGCGCACCGCCTGGGTCTACAGCCCGTTCGGCAAGAATTTCGTGAAAACCATGCTGCGGCTGGCCGGCGACCGCGGCGAGATCGCCGTGGTCGCCGACCAATGGGGAAATCCGACATCCGCACTTGATATTGCCGACGCGATCCTGCATGCGGCGGCGGTGTTGCGCGGCGACGACAGCTTCGACGGCTATGGGATCTACCATCTCGCCGGAGCCGGAGACGTCAACTGGAGCGGCTTTGCACGCCACATTCTGGAGGCAAGCCTGTCACATGGCGGGCCGTATGCTGCGGTACGGGATATTACGGCGCGCGACTACCCGACCAAAGCGCGTCGCCCGGCTAATTCGCGTCTTTCGACGCAAAAATTCACAGCCGCATTCGGATCGGAGGCACAGGGGTGGCAGCAATCGACGGGGCTTGTGGTGCGCCGCATCTTGCAAGCCCAGCCGGCAGCATGGAAAGACGTAGCGATTGTGTCTGTTAAGCGATGAAACAGCTTGTCGCTATCTTTATGTCGGCCGAGTCGCCATATCGCGGCGCCTTCATGCCTGTCGCGGAAATTACCAAGCCTGAGCAAGTTACACTGAAGGAAGTATCATAATGTCGGGTGTATCAATGGTTTGGCTTCGGCTCGCGCAGTTTGACATACGGCTTCGTTACCGAAATTCGACTTTCGGGCCTTTCTGGATTACGCTGAACACGGCAATATTTGCCCTTTCAGTTGGGCTTCTATATGCTGTCTTGTTTAAGCAGCCTATCAGGGAGTTCATACATCACTTGGCTACGAGTGTAGTCTTGTGGCAATTCCTATCTGGAGCAATAATTGAAGGTTCGGAAACTTTAATTGGATCTCACGATCTTCTTCTAAATACGAAGATCTCGCCGGCCTCATGCATATTTCGTTGTGTCTCTAAGAACATAATAATATTGATGCACAATGTGCTAATTATACTCATAACTCTAATTATTGCCTATCCGAACTCCGGCTTGAACATACCAATGTTCATCGTCGGAACCGCGCTGTTGGCTGCCCATGCCGCCTGGATATCGACCATCGTAGCGATTGTTTCTGTGCGATACAGAGACGTTCCGCTGATCACCGCTGCCGTTATGCAGCTTCTGTTCATGCTTTCGCCGATTATCTGGACGGCAAAGGTTCTCCCTACCAGCTCTCCGTTCCTGGTCTACAATCCTGTCGCCTACATCATCGATGCAGCGCGAACTCCACTGATGAGCGACGGCACCGACTACATGAGCGTGCTCGTGTCCGCCATTATTGCCGGCGTGGGGAGCATCGCCGCCTATCTTCTCTATCGAAGGACGGAGCACCGAATTCCGTACTGGCTTTGAATTCTGACGCCGTCACACAATTGTATTGGAAGCCCCATGTCACCGCCATCCATTCATCTGAGCGACGTCACCGTCCGAATTCCGGTCTGGTCCGCTCCGGCAAATCGTTCTCTCAAGCAAGCCGCGCTCCGTTTCACCACGGGCGGGCGTTTGCTGGCCGGTGACTCCGGCCGTTTCGAAGTCGCGGCTCTCGATGGCGTGTCGCTCGATCTTAAACCCGGCACCCGGCTGGGGCTGAGCGGGCACAACGGTGCTGGCAAGACGACACTGTTGCGCGTCTTGGCAGGCATTCTCAAACCCACCAGCGGGACAGCTGTCATCAACGGGGACTCGGCCGTTCTGATAACGCCCTCCATGGGTTTATCTCCCGAACTCACGGGCCGAGAGTTCATCCGGCTTCAGAGCCTCATGACCGGTATCGCCCCCCGTGAAATCGAGCGCCAGACCGAATCGATTATCGAGTTCTCGGAACTGGGCGATTTCATAAATTTGCCGGTACGCACCTACTCGTCCGGCATGCAGACACGGCTGTCGTTTTCGGTTGTCACCGCATATCCGACCGATATCGTGCTTCTTGACGAAGGGCTGGGCACGGGCGACGCGTCATTTCAAAAGAAGGCCAGAGAGAGAATGGAGCATTGGCTCAACAATGCCGCCATCGTCGTGCTGGCATCGCATTCCGATGCCCTGATCCGGTCGATGTGCAGTTCCGCGGTGTTTCTCGAGAAAGGTCGCGTCGTGAGAGAGGAGACCTTTGGCTAATGCGTCGTCAGCTGACTGCAACGCTCGCCGGCGCCGGCGCCCGAATCTTCGGGCACCAGGATTTGAAACAATCCTACCATAAGGTCTTCGACCCCGACGTTCCCCTGCAAAGCTATAGGGGCAGGCTTGCCTATTGGTGCATGTCGGCGGCGCACCGCCTTGGCTTCCTCTCCGACCTGCAACTGTCCTACCTGTCGCAGCTGCCGCTCGTCCCGGCGGTCGCTCCGCCAAACCATGTCTATGATCACGAGTTCTTGAACCTGCGGCTGAATCGAATCTACGACATGCCGGACGTCGAGATAGATGAGCGCCGGCCGCAGACGATCAATGTCCTGGTTCCTGCTTTCGACTTCAAATCGATCTCGGCCGGGTTCTTCGGCGTCTTCCAGATGGCGCTGTTCTTGCGCAAGACGGGTATCAATGTTCGCCTCGTCCTATTTGATAATTTCTATTTCAATATCGCCGACTTCAGAGAAAAGGTTTTGAAATACCCCGGTATGGAGGGTGTCTTCGACGAACTCGAAGTCGAGTATATCGGCGAGAGGCGGAAACCGCTTGCTATATCGCGCTTCGACTATGCCGTGGCGACCGTTTGGTATTCAGCCTATTTTGCAGAGAAGATTACAGCGCGCACAGAGAGCAAGAAGTTTATATACCTGATACAGGACTATGAGGCTGTATTTTATCCAGCAAATAGTCTATATGCCGTTGCAGATCGTACATACGCGATGGACTACGACGCGATATTTTCAAGCGAAAGCCTTATGAAGTTCTTCATTTCGAATGATGTCGGCGGCATAAGGTCTCGCGGCATGTCGCATACGTTTTTCAACAACGCCTGCTCGTCCAATCTCCTGCCCAAGGACATGTTCATCCAACGCAATCTTGCAAAGAAAAAGAGGACGATCGTCTTCTATTCTCGGCCGGTGGTGGATCGGAATATGTTCGAACTTACAGCGTTAGCTCTTACGACGGCCTTCAGGCGGGGCATTTTCGACCCCGAGGAATGGGATTGCGTGGGCATGGGCTTGGGAGAAGGTGTTGTCGAGTTGCAGCCCGGGGTTCGATCGGTTTCGTTGCCAAGGATGGACCTCAGCAAATACATCGAGGAGGTCTCGGGTTTTGATATCTGTCTCACGCTGATGGCTTCTCCGCATCCGAGCATGATCCCGATGGATCTGGCCGGATCCGGCTGTGTCGTTGTGACAAATACCTTCAAGACAAAAACTGATGATTATTTGAAGGGCCTCAGCGGAAATATCATCCCGGCTGCTTCGGAATTGAATGAAATCGTTTCAGCTTTGGAGCTGGCAAAGTCGAGGAGCGGCGACCTGGAGCAGAGGTACAGATTTGCCAAGGCAATGAAGTATCCGCGGGATTGGGACCAGTCGCTCACTGCCAAACATCTGAATTTCTTCAAGCGTCGCCTGCAGGTTCGCGCGGAAAAAGCAGCAACCGGCAAACAATAACCGTCATGAATTTTTTCGATTGCCGGCGCCGCGATCGGGGCGACTGCGAACATTGGGACACTAGGAGCGTAAGACGGTGGCGATGGCTACATCACACAAGGCGGTCAGACTCGCGTTGCCGCGGGGGCCACGAACCCTGATAGTGGTCGGATGTGGCCGGGGCGGCACAAGCCTCGTCGCCGGTGCGGCCATAATCCTGGGTGTGCCCATGGGATCGTCACCCGCTTCCATCATCCATGAGGATATGGAGCTCGTTTATGCGGCCCAGGGTCGGGACATCGATGGCCGCCTGATCGATGGTTCGGCAGATAATGGCTTGAAGAAGCTGGAAGAGATCATCGAGGCGAGAAATGATGCCAATGATCTATGGGGTTGGAAAGATCCGTCTGCCGATCTTTACCTCGGGGCGATAGCGGAGGTCGTGAGGAACCCGTTCATCGTGTTCGTCAACCGCGACATGGCTGCGGTCGCCCAGTCCGAAGTCAAGCAGATGCAGTCCTCGATCGAGCAAGCCTATGACCTGGCGCTGATCAGGTACAGCAGATATTGGGAATTGCTGCAGCGATTGCAGTGGCCGACGCTCCTTGTAAGCTATGAGCGTTCGCTGTTGAACCCGGAGTTACTGTTGTGCGAGATCGCAGATTTTATTGGACTTGACCCCCCCAGCGAAAGACAGCGTGATTTCATCAAGCAGTTCGCTTCCGGGCGGGATTATCAGCAACTGGACTTGGCAAACGCCGCTGTCTAGGCTTCCTTGATGGCTTGCCGGGCACTTTCGTCGGGGGGCGAGAGACAGTGGTGACAAGGACGTAACTTTGGCATGGGGGCGCATGCATTGGACCAGCCTGTGTTGGGTTTCATCGTTGGTGGGGTGCAGAAGTCCGGCACGACCAGCCTGTTCGGCTATCTCAGGCAACACCCACAGCTGGCGACGCCGTCCGTTAAGGAGATGCATTTCTTTGACGACGAGACGCAGAACTGGACGGAGCCGGACTATCGCAAATTGGGAAGCTTTTTTTCCGACGATGCTGGGAGAGGCATCGGATTTGACGTGACCCCGATCTATCTCTTCTGGCCGCCATCGCTGGAACGGATAAAGCGATACAATCCCGCAATGAAGCTTGTCTTCATTTTTCGCGATCCGATCGAGCGAGCGTGGTCGCAATGGCGTATGGAGACCGGTAACCGGTCGGAGCATCTGCCTTTTCACCTGGCGATCCGGCAAGGCCGCTGGCGACTAAAGGGGTTGGATCAGACCGATCCGGCATGGCGTGTGTATAGCTGTGTCGAACGGGGCTTTTACGCACGCCAACTACGCCGGCTATTTGCCTTGTTCCCGAGGGAGAACGTTCTGCTCCTGCGTTCACTGGATTTGTTGAGGGATCACCAACCTACGCTGGATGCCGTTGCTGGGTTCCTTTCCATCCAACCGTTTCTCCCCCTTGCTCCGCGAACAGATCATCTTGGGAGACGATGTGAGAACGAGCTTCGACCGGAGGCGTAACCTATTTGCGCGAGATTTTTTACGATGACATCGTCGAATTCTCCCGACTTTCGGGGCTGTCGGTTTCCGACTGGCCGACTATTGATTCGGGCTTGGCGGTAGAAGGCTGATGGAGCGACCCAACATCCTCTTCATCGTGGCTGACGACCTCAATTCCTGGATTGCGCCGTTGGGCCGCCATCCGGACGTCAAGACGCCTGACACGCGTCGCGTGGAACGACGTTTCTGCGCGCCTACTGCACGGCGCCCTATTGCAATGCCAGCCGGATGTCCGTGTTTACCGGATGCCTGCCGACGACAACGGGTGTCTATCAGAACGAGCCATTCTGGGAGGCGCCGCTGCGCAGGGTCACACTGCTCGAGCGCCTGCGCGAGGCCGGGTATTTCTGCATGGGTGCGGGGAAAGTGTTCCATGGCAGTTTCGACTACGCCGATGCAGGGCGCAACAGGACGCCGTCGGCAAGATGGAGCGACATCGAGAACCGCCCAGCCTTGTGGGACGAATTCCATACGACCGCCGCCGAGCCGATGCCGTTGCATCGGCCGCTCAACCGCATGTTTGATTTTGATGATTTCCCGAACGTAGCGTCGATAAATCATCACTTCGATTGGGGCGCCATCGAATCCGCTCGCGAGCCGGAGATGCCCGATTTCAAGACTGCGGACGCGGTTTGCGCCTTCCTGCAAAAACCGCACGAGCAGCCATTCCTTTGCGCGACGGGTTTCTACAAGCCGCATTTGCCCTGGTACGTACCGCAACCATTCCTTGATCTTTATCCTCTCGACAAGGTCAGCCTGCCCTTTGTCAAGAATGACGACCTTGACGACGTTCCCGCCATCGCAAAGGCTTGGGCTCTGTCGCCGCCTGACCACGAGACCGTCCTGAACCACGGGCAATGGCGCAACGCCGTCCAAGGCCTATCTCGGGGCCATCTCCTACTGCGACACTCAGATTGGACGTGTGCTTGACGCACAACGGGTTCCACCTGGGCGACAAGCTGCACTGGCGGAAATTCGTGCTGTGGGAGGAAGCAACGCGATTGCCCTTCATTCTGGTGCCGCCACGAGGTATGGCGACATCGGCTCGCGTCGACCAGCCAGTCAGTCTGGTCAACTTGTTTCCTACGCTTCTTGATCTTTGCGGGTTCGAGCCACCGGCGGACATAGACGTCCGTTCACTCATGCCTTTGGCGCGGGGTGGCAAAATGGAAGACCATTGTGCGATCATGACATGGTTGCGCGGCAATCATTCTGTGCGGTCAAGCCGCTGGCGCTACACGCGCTACTCCGACTTGTCGGAAGAACTCTATGATTTGAGCGCCGACCCCTATGAGGTGGAACAATCTGGCCGGCGGCGCCCGCTTTGAGCAAATGCGCATGGATCTCGGTGCGCGCCTCCCGCCCGATCGTCTGGATTGAAGGTCAGCCAAGGGAATTTCCAAAAAAATATCTGGCGATGACTACAACTCCACGCTATGCGATACAAAGCGGCGGGGCTGGGGATTGGCACTCTAAACAGGTGATCGGTGACGGGTTTCCGTCGCTCTCGCACTACGTTAGTGTCCAAGTCCTTGCGCCTGGAGTTCAGTACTACCCAATGACATCCTATGTAGAGGTCGTGTCCGGACTTCGGCCGAAGATGCGGCGCGCCATTATAATGATCCAGGATCTGGTCATGGTCCTGGTCGCGGTGGCGCTGAGTCTGGGGCTTTCTCAGTCGAGACTTTCATTCGACGCGCTCTCCACGGCCGGCCTGGCGTGCTGGGCAAGTATTGTTTTTCTCAGCCATATGCTGTTTCGCTATTGCGGCCTCTACAACACCGTGTGGCGTTTCGCCTCCACGCCGGACTTCTTCAACATCCTGAAGAGCTGCGCCATCCTGACCGTCACGCTCTATGTCGTCTCGCTGGCGGTTCGATCGTTTCAGCCGGTGACCGGCCTCAACGAGCGCCAGTTCATCGTCTTTTTCCTCGTCTCCTTCACCATCATATCGGCGCCTCGGCTCTATTACCGGTTCCTGCGCGACGGGGCGAGCTGGCGAATCCTGAGCCGCAACGCAAACAATGCGGCGATCAAACAAGCGCTGTTCGTCGGCAGGCTTGGCGAAGCAGACGTCATCATCCGCTTCACACGCACGGCCGAGCCGGCCGAATATTCCATCGCCGGCATCATGGCCATCGAGAACGGCGCGCCGTTGGGCACGCAGATACAGGGCGTTCCGGTGGTGGCCGTGCGGCCCCGCCTGGTCGAGGTCCTCGAAGAATATGCAAGAGGCACCAAAAGCCTCGACATGCTGATTTTCGGCAATGGCACCGAACGCGAGATCGAGGAATATTCGGAACTGGTCCGTGTCGCCCGTCACAGCGGTATCGCCGTCGTCCAATTCTCCGGCGTTTCGGAGCTCGGCCAAGGCGGAAAGCTGGTACTCGACGCTGTCGAGATGGAAACCATCCTGCGCCGCTCCACAGTTGCTTCCGATATGGAGCGGATCGGCGGCTTTATCGGTGGCAAGCGCGTCCTGGTCACCGGCGGCGCCGGCTCAATCGGTCGCATCCTGGTCAAGCGGTCGCTGGAACTTGGCGCGCAGGCGGTTCTGGTCGCCGATATCTCGGAGTTCGGTATTTTCCAGCTCGACCAGCAGGTTGACGAAAAGGACCATGTCCGGCTCAAGAGCCGCATCGTCGATGTCACAGACCGGCGCCAGATCACCCGCGTCGTCAGCGATTTCAAGCCCGACATCATCTTCCATGCCGCCGCGCTCAAACATGTGCCGCTGCTCGAAGAAAATTGGGAATCGGCGATCCAGACCAACATTTTGGGCACCCTCGTCTGCGCCGAGGTTGCCGCTAAATGCGGGGTGCCGCAGTTCCTGCTGATTTCCAGCGATAAGGCGGTCGATCCGACCTCGGTGCTCGGTATGACGAAACGCGCCGCCGAGCAGATCGTCTCTTCGCTGCACGAAACGCACGCCACCGGGCCCAGCGGCCGTCGCTCCGGCACCAAGTTCATCGCCGTGCGGTTCGGCAATGTCTTCGGCTCCAATGGCTCGGTCGCCACCATCTTCCAGGCGCAGATCGAGGCCGGCGGTCCGGTCACCATCACCGATCGCCGCATGACCCGCTACTTCATGACGGTGGCCGAAGCCGTCGACCTCGTCATCATGTCGGCGGCCGACGCCGAGCGGCGCCAGGGCAAGGACGACTACGCCATCTACATGCTCGACATGGGCAAGCCGGTGCCGATCCTCGAAGTCGCTGAAACCATGATCCGCATGGCCGGCAAAAGCCCCTACACCGACATTCCGATCCGTTTCACCGGGATCAGGCCGGGCGAGAAGCTTCACGAGGTGCTGCATGGCGGCAATGAGGAGATCGTCGCGCTGGATATCCCCAAGATCTTCGGCCTCAGGACCGATGTCGTGGGATGGCCCAAGGTCCAGGCGGCGCTGACATTGCTGCAGGCGGCCATGCGCGATCAGGACAAGGCCTCGGCGCTCGCCGTCATGGCCGGCCTCTCTCAGGCGGAAGAGCCTCCAAGTGACGCACGCCGGGAAACCGTTGCGAAAACAGTCGGGCAAGCTGGTTAGAGCAATTCCAGAAAAAGTGTGGAGCGGTTTTCCGTCCGGGATTGCGTCAAAACAAAGAGCCTGTCCTGATCGACCGGGATTGGCTATTGAAACCGATCCGATGGCCGTTCCCAGGCGTTTGCAGATGATTTTGAACCAGTGAGCAGACAAGATCAGCGCGTGGCCGTGCTGCTGGGCACCAAAGATGGCGCGGCTTTCCTTGACGAGCAGCTCGCGTCGCTGGCTGCGCAATCGCATCCTGTTGTCGACCTCTGGGTTTCCGACGACGGTTCGACAGACGGCACTTCGGCCATTATCGGCGCCTGGCAGAGCCGCTGGTCCAAGGGCCGGTTGACCCTGTCGAATGGTCCTCGCCAAGGCTTTGCCGCCAATTTCCGCGCGATGATCATCGATCCGCGCATCGAGGCCGACTACTACGCCTTCTGCGACCAGGACGACATCTGGGAGCCGGACAGGCTGGAGAGCGCCATTGCCTGGATGCAAGGGCACGACGCCGGAACGCCGCTGCTGTTTTGCTCCAGAACCGCAACCATGTCCGAAACCGGAGCAGCGCAAGGGTATTCGCCGCTGTTCCAGCATCCACCCGCATTTCGCAATGCGCTTGTGCAAAGCATTGCCGGCGGCAACACGATGATGATCAACCGCGCCGCGCGAAAGTTGCTGGCAAAGGCATCGGCAAGGACCGAGTTCGTCAGCCATGACTGGTGGACCTATCTGATCGTCACGGCTGCCGGCGGCATTGTCCGCTATGACCCGCGACCGCTGGTGCGCTACCGCCAGCATGAGGCAAACTTGGTCGGCGCCAACGTGTCGTGGAAGGCGAGGCTGTCGCGGCTGGGGCGCCTGTTCAGGGGCGAGTTCGCCGTCTGGACCGATCACAATCTGAGCGGCCTGGCGGTCAATCGCGACATCCTCTCGAGGGATGCCGCCGCCTGTCTCGGCCTGTTCACCAGGGCACGAAAGGGCGGTATCCTGCGACGCCTGCGCCTTCTCAGGAAAAGCGGCGTCTACCGGCAGACGCTGGCTGGGACGCTTGGGCTCTATCTGGCCTTCATCTGGCGGCGGATCTAGAGCATGCAGACACGGCCATGAGGGAACCCAAGCGAGCTTTCGACCTGGCGGTGGCGGCGCTGCTGCTGCCACTGGCCTCGCCTTTCGTCCTGCTTGCCATGCTGGCAATCAGGACGACGTCGCCTGGACCGGCACTCTTCTCTCAAACCCGTGTCGGCCAGCACGGGGTGCCGTTTGCCTGCCACAAGCTGCGCACGATGGTTGTGGGAACGCCGTCTCTGCCCTCGCATCAGGCGCCGGCAATTTCCGTCACTGCCGTCGGCAAGGTGCTGCGGAAATTCAAGATCGACGAGCTGCCGCAGCTCTGGAACGTGCTCAAGGGCGAGATGAGCCTGGTTGGGCCGCGTCCATGCCTGCCCACGCAAACCGAGTTGGTCGACCGCCGCAGGCAATTGGGTGTGCTTGCCGCACTTCCGGGCATTACCGGGCTGGCACAGATGAAAGGCATCGACATGTCGGATCCGAAACTCTGCGCCGAAACGGATGCCGAATATCTCAGGGGGGCCTCGATCGGACTCGACGTCAAAATCCTGCTTGGCACAATCTACCGGACCTGACGGGCCTGTCGTGCAAGTTCCTCAATCCGGCCGAGCGTGTCGGTTTCCGGCATCCAGCCTTCCGAGATCAGCAGTGACGGGTCGCAAATCTGTGTCGCCATGGAAGCGTCGTACGCTGCTTTTCTGCCAAGCAGTGTGGCGAACAGCCTGAATGGCCAGGCCGGCACAGGAACGAGCCGGGTCGGAACGTCGTATCCGTGCCTGAATGCAGTCAAGATTTCGAACATCGCAACGGGGGAAGCATCGCCCAGGACATAGGTCGGGCGCGGTGGCGTGGGACGAGTCAAAAGATGCGCCACGGCGCCAGCCACCGCGTCGCGCGATATCAGCGAACGAACTGCGGTGAAAGCGCCTAAGGGCAATGGTAAGGCAATGGCGGCAGCCCGCATCATTCCACGCAGGTTTCCCTTCATGCCTTCGCCATAGACCGGCGGCAGGCGCAGCGCCGTGGCATCGGAGGGCCTGGACGCATAGGCTTCCAGTGTCTTGATCTCGCCTTCGCGTTTCGAGCGCCCGTAGGCGCATTGCGGGGCAGGGAGCGTCGCCTCGCTGATCGTTCCGCTGAAACCAGGACCGGCTACTGCCCGGATCGACGACAGATAGATGAAGCGCCCGCTTGTCCGCGAGGCGGCCGCGCGCGCCAGCTGCGCGGTCAGTGTCGCGTTGGCTGCCATGAAGTCGGCTTCGCTCGCCTTGCGGTCATTGTTGAGCGCCGCACAGTGGACGACATGGGTGATATCTCGCATCAGCGCCTGGTATGCCTGAGCCGGTGCGTCGAAGTCCGGCAACAAAACCGCATCGCTCACGGGATCGAGCCGTTCCGGGTGGCGCGATGCCATGCGCACCCCGAACCCGGCTTCGCGCAGCTGGTTGACGACCTGCCTGCCGATGAAACCCGTCGCGCCTGTGACCAGCACTTTCACGGCCGTCTTGCCTGGGGCGCCGGGGCCGGTGCCTGTTGTTCCGGCAGCATTTGTTGCCGGCCCGATGCAAGATATGTCCCGGACACCAGGAACACCATCAGTGTGGCATCGAGGATGTCGTGGCCGACCAGGATGCCGGTCAGGCCGCCGATGAGGTAGGTGATCGCAGTGACGACAATCATCGTGGCGCCGAACCGCTCGATCGCGTCCGTGCTGGTGCGCAGCACGATGGCCGCGTTTCTCGCGGCAACGAAGAACACAGCCGCGAGCGTTACGGCTCCAAGCAGCCCGGCCTCCACCAATGCAGTCAGGAAGCCATTGTGAAAATGGCTGAAGCCCGTGGACGGCATGTGGAACTGATTGTGGAATCCATCCTTTATCAGCTCACGGCTTGCAGCAATGCCGTGACCGAAAATCGGCATGTCGTGGAAGGCGCTCAGCCCAATCTGCCAAAGTGCTGCGCGCAAGCCGAGCGCGGTCGTGTGGTCGCCCTTCGTGGCGAGCGCATCCCAGTCGCTGAACAGGAAGGCCGCGCGCTCGGAAATGATGGGGAGACCAATGACCGCGATGACGATGCCGATCGCGCCCGCAATCAGCAAAAGCCGAATGGCGTTTCTGTTGTTGAGCTTGCGACGGTTGATCAGCAGGACCGCGATGCCGGCCACCAGCATCGCCAGCCAGATGATCCGCGCCCCCGAATAGACAATGGCGACCGCGCCGGCCAGTGTCGCGCAGGCCAGCAACGCCCTGTTCTTTTCGACACCCGATAAGGCGCCTGCCAGGCACATCATCATGCTGAGGCAGGCGACGGTCGCGAACACGATCGGATTGCCGGCGCCTCCTTCGGCCCGTATGCCCAGCCCGTGATATTGCACGACCGCCAGCAGCAGGGCGCCAAAACAGGCGGCGGCGCTCGCCAGCACGACGATGCGCGTCAGCGTGGTTTTCTCGGTAATGCTCCAGGTCGCGTATGAGACAGGGAAAAACAGGAAGGTGATCAGCCCTGCCAGATGCGGCGCATCCCTGGCGATCGAATTGTTGACGATGGAGGCGAGCACGCTGGCTGCGCAATAGGCATAGATGGCCACCGTCATCGCGGTCATCGGCCGGTCGATGTTGAAACGCCGTCTTTTCAGCGCAAGCAGAAGCACCGACCACAGGCCGCCGCCATTGAACAAAAAGCTGACCGCCGATCCCAGTACCGGCGGGAAAAAGAAGCACAAAATGGAGAAGGTGACGTTGATCCGTGACGGCGAAACGTGCTGCTTGATGGCGGAGATCGGGGTCAATGCTCTGGTTCACAATGCGCTGGGTCGCGTGGCGACGGACAATGTTTGGCGGCGGCATTTGCGGCATGCCGCCCGGCCCAGGTTCAGGAGCCGGTATAGCGGCTGGGTGCGGTTTTCGAAAGTGCGACGAGGTCGGGCCGGCGTTTCTTTCGGTCCAGGCAAGATTTTTCCCGGACCTTTGAATGCTATCGCTCCGTCGGGCAGGAATTTTCGGATTCTAGGCTTTTCATGGAAAATTCGTTGCCGATCGGTGTGGCCGCCGGCCTTTCCAGCGTTGTTATATCAGGTGGCGATCTGCTAGAACGCCGGCACGAACCGATAGTGTCCAGCAGTGAAGCTTGAACCGGGCGGCTGAAAAGGACGCCCGATCCATCTGATGCAAGGTCTGGATTGCACGAGAGAACGCTCACAGTCCATGAACATCGCGCTTACGCACCTGCAGCGGCTCGAGGCCGAGTCCATCCACATCTTCCGTGAGGTTGCCGCCTCCTTCTCCAAGCCGGTGATGCTCTATTCCGTCGGCAAGGATTCCTCCGTGCTGATGCATCTGGCGATGAAGGCCTTCTATCCGGCCAAGCCGCCTTTCCCCTTCCTGCATGTCGACACCACCTGGAAGTTCCGCGAGATGATCGCCTTTCGCGACCAGATGGCGCAGAAGCTCGGCTTCGACCTGCTGGTCCACGTCAATGAAGACGGCGTGCGCGACGGTATCAACCCCTTTGACCATGGCTCGAACACCCACACCCATGTCATGAAGACGGTGGCGTTGCGCCAGGCGCTCGACAAATACGGCTTTGACGCTGCCTTCGGCGGGGCTCGGCGCGACGAGGAGAAGTCGCGCGCCAAGGAGCGCATCTTTTCCTTCCGCAACGCCCAGCATGTCTGGGACCCGAAGAACCAGCGGCCGGAGATGTGGAAGATCTTCAACACCCGCATCGCGTCGGGCGAATCGATCCGCGTGTTTCCGCTGTCGAACTGGACCGAGCTCGATATCTGGCAGTACATTCTGCAGGAAAACATCCCGATCGTGCCGCTCTATTTCGCCAAGGAGCGGCCGGTGGTCGAACGCGACGGCATGCTGATCATGAAGGATGACGATCGCATGCAATTGCGCCCCGGTGAGACGATGGAGAACCGTCTGGTGCGTTTCCGCACGCTCGGCTGTTATCCGCTGACCGGCGCCATCGAATCCGACGCCGACACGCTCGAAGCCATCGTCGGCGAGATGCTGACGGCGCGCACCTCCGAGCGCCAGGGCCGCCTCATCGACCGCGATGAAGCCGGCTCGATGGAAAAGAAGAAGCGCGAGGGATATTTCTGAGCATGCGCCATATCCTGGCCAAGAGCCTCGCTCCCACCGACGGCGTGCGCGAATACATGGCGGCGCAGGAGAAGAAGTCGCTGCTGCGCTTCCTCACCTGCGGCTCGGTCGACGACGGCAAGTCGACGCTGATCGGCCGTCTTCTGTCCGACACAAAGCAGATCTTCGAGGACCAGCTCGCCGCACTCGAGCGCGATTCCCGCAAGCACGGCACCACTGGCGACGACATCGACTTCGCGCTTCTGGTCGACGGCCTCGAGGCCGAGCGCGAGCAAGGCATCACCATCGACGTCGCCTACCGCTTCTTCGCCACGCCCAAGCGCAAGTTCATCGTCGCCGACACCCCCGGCCATGAACAGTACACCCGCAACATGGCGACCGGCGCATCGACTGCCGATCTCGCCATCGTGCTGATCGATGCGCGCCAGGGTGTGCTGCGCCAGACCCGGCGCCACTCGATCATCGCTTCGCTGCTCGGCATCCGCCATATCGTGCTTGCCGTCAACAAGATCGACCTCGTCGATTTCGACCAGGCGGTGTTCGACCGTATCGTCGAGGATTACCGGCAGTTCTCGCACGAGCTCGGCTTCCAGACGATCGTGCCGATCCCGATGTCGGCCCGCTATGGCGACAATGTCACCAGCCGCTCCGGCAAGACGGCGTGGTATTCCGGACCGTCCCTGATCGAGCATCTCGAAACCATATCGGTCGACGAGGCCGCGGTCGAACTGCCGTTCCGGTTTCCGGTGCAGTATGTCAACCGGCCCAATCTCGACTTCCGCGGCTTTGCCGGCACCATCGCGTCCGGCTCCGTCGCGCAGGGCGACGAGGTGGTGGTCGCCAAATCCGGCAAGGCCTCGCGAGTCAAGCGCATCGTCGCGCAAGGCGGCGATCTTGCCCAGGCGGTGGCCGGCCATGCCATCACCCTTGTGCTCGATGACGAGGTCGAGGTCTCCAGAGGCAACATGCTGGTGTCGCCGGCGGCACGGCCGCAGGTCGCCGACCAGTTCGCCGCCAACATCGTCTGGTTCGACGAGGCAGCGCTGCTGCCGGGACGCTCCTATATACTGCGCACCGAGACGGACCAGACCAGCGCCACCGTCACCGACCTGAAATACCGCGTCAACGTCAACGACTTCGCTCGCGAGGCGGCGAAGTCGCTCGAGATGAACGAAGTCGGCATCTGCAATATCTCGACCCGGGCGCCGATCGCCTTCGACACCTTCGCCGACAACCGCGATACCGGCGCCTTCATCCTGATCGACCGCATCACCAATGCCACGGTCGGCGCCGGCATGATCCTGCATTCCTTGCGCCGCGCCGAAAACATCCATTGGCAGTCGCTCGATGTCGGCAAGCGCGGCCGCTCCGACCTCAAGAGCCAGCGCCCCGCCGTATTCTGGTTCACCGGTCTTTCCGGCTCGGGCAAGTCGACCATCGCCAATCTGCTTGAGAAGAAGCTGTTCGCTTCGGGGCGTCACACTTACATTCTTGACGGCGACAATGTCCGCCACGGCCTCAACCGCGATCTCGGCTTCACCGACGCCGATCGGGTCGAAAACATCCGCCGTGTCGCCGAAGTGGCAAAGCTGATGGCCGATGCCGGGCTGATCGTCATCGTCTCCTTCATTTCCCCCTTCAGCGCCGAGCGGCGCATGGCCAGGGAGTTGATGGCCGACGGCGAGTTCGTCGAAGTGTTCGTCGATACGCCGTTCGAGGAATGCGCCCGACGCGACCCGAAAGGCCTTTACGCACGGGCGCTGAATGGCGAGATCAAGAACTTCACCGGCGTCGATTCCCCGTATGAAGCTCCCGAAAATCCCGAAATCCATCTCAAGACACTCGGCAAGACGGCCGAGGAGATGGTAGAGGCTCTGGAACACTGGCTGAATGAGCGCGACATTGCCGAAGACCAATATGACAGCGGCGGCGGCATCTGACGACGAAGTGATGCTCGACGTGTTCGAGCGCCTGGCGCTCGAAGCCGGACGCGAGGTGATGCGGGTCTTCAAGGCCGGCTGCGCGGTCGACAGCAAGTCGGACTCCTCGCCGGTCACGGAAGCCGACCGCGAGAGCGAGACGATCATCCTCGCCGGCCTGCGTGCGGCCTATCCCGATGTTCCCTGCGTGGCCGAGGAAGAGGTCGCCGAAGGCATTGTGCCGCCCGATCTGGATGGCGCCTTCTTCCTGATCGATCCGCTCGATGGAACGAAGGAATTCGTCAACCGCCGGACCGATTTCACCGTCAACATCGCGCTTGTCCGGCACGGCGTGCCGGAGATCGGCGTCGTCTTCGCACCGTGCAGCGGGCGGTTCTTCTCTGGACGGCCGGGCTGGGCCGAAGCAATCGAGGTCGATGGCGACTTCCGTATCGTCGGCCGCCGGCGGATTTCGGTTAGGAGGGCGGTCACGCCGCTGGCGGTCGTTGCCAGCCGCTCGCACAACACCCCGGAGACCGAAGCCTTCATCAAGGATCTCGGCGCCGCCGAGATCGTCTCGGTCGGCTCATCGCTGAAATTCTGCCTGCTCGCCGCAGCCGAAGCCGACATCTATCCGCGCTTCGGCCGCACCATGGAATGGGACACGGCGGCCGGCGACGCCGTACTGCGCGCCGCCGGCGGCATGACGCGCACGCTGGACGGCGAGCCGCTCACCTATGGCAAGCGCAAACAGAGCGACGACGAGGATTTCGCCAACCCGCATTTTATTGCGAGCGGGAAGGCGGCGGACGCGGCGTAACTTACGCCGCCGCTACATGCGCCGAGTTCGAGCCAATGTAGTTGCGGATCGTCTCGATGATGCGGTCCTGGTCGGCTTCGCTGAGATAGGGATGCATCGGCAGGCACAGGATGCGCTTCGGCAGTTCCTCCGAAACCGCAAGCCCGGTCGGCGTGCGCGGATAGTCGCGATAGGCGACCTGCTCGTGCAGCGGCTTCACATAATAGATCACCGAAGGGATGCCCTTTTCGCCGAGATGCGCCCTCAACCCGTCGCGCTTCGGCGTCTCGATGGCGTATTGCGCCCAGGCCGAGCGGCCACCGCCCAGATTGCGTGACGCCTTGACGATGTCGCCGAGACCTTCGGCGTAGCGCTTGGCCACCACCTGGCGGGCGACCATCTCGTCTTCGAGGATGGCGAGTTTCTCGATCAGGATCGCCGCCTGGATCGTGTCGAGGCGTGAATTGATGCCGACGCGGACATTGTCATACTGCGTCTCGCCCTTACCGTGGAACGCAAACGAGCGCAGCTGGTCGGCCAGCGCGTCGTCATTGGTGAACATCGCGCCGCCATCGCCGTAGCAGCCCAGCGGCTTGGCCGGATAGAAGCTGGTCGAGCCGACATGGCCGAAGGCGCCGCACATTGTGCCGTCGGCCGAACCGCCGATCGACTGCGCCGCATCCTCGATCACCAGCAGCCCTTCGCGCTTGGCAATCGCCATGATCGCCTCGTAGTCGGCGGCAAGCCCGAACAGGTCGACGGGAATGATCGCCTTCGGCTTCAGCCGGCCTTCCTTCTTGATCATGGCGATCGCCGCCTCGAGGCTGGCGATGTCGATGTTGTAGGTCTCGGCGTCGACATCGACGAACACTGGTTCGGCCTTGGCAAGCGCCACCACTTCCGCCGTCGCAGCGAAAGTAAAGCTCGGCACGAACACCGCGTCGCCGGGGCCGATACCGGCGGCAAACAGTGGCAACAGCAGCGCGTCGGTGCCGTTGGCGCAGGCCACGACATGCTTGGTGCCGATATAGGCTGCGAGCTTGTTTTCGAATTCGGTGACTTGCGGCCCTAGGATATAGCGGCCTTCCTCGACGACATTGTCGATCGCGGCCTTCAGCCGGTCGCGGATACGTTCGCGCTGCGCGCCAAGATCGATGAACTGCATGTCGGCCTCAAAACGGTGTGGTGCGGGCTGCCCGGGGACAATGACACGCACAGAAACAACAACTTAACCGGGCCGCTGGTACCAGAGTTGGGCCGGTCTAGAAAGCCGGACCGGCCGCGGGACGGGTTGTCTAGGTGTCGCAGCCTGTTACTTCAGGCTTTCCCTCCATTGCCGCAAGATGCCGGAAATCCGGGCTTCGCCGCCTATTAATCCGGCTAATTCAGTGCGTCTTTCCGGCTCGCGGAAACATAAAGTGATCGGCTGCTTGCAGCGGCTGGCGGCGGACTAAGCGTGGATCAGGCGATTTCGTGCCGCCAGGGCGGGTTGGCGCCGGCCCGCGACACGGTCACCGCCGCCGCTTTGGCGCCGAGGGCCAGCGCCTGACGGATGGCGTCCTCCGAAAGGCCGCCGATCCCGGCCTTGGTGAGCAGGCCTTGCTCGTGCAGCGAGGCCAGAATGCCGGCATTGAAAGTGTCGCCGGCGCCGACCGTGTCGACCACCTCCACCTTATGCGGCATCACCGTGACCTTGTGATCCCTGCTGTAGCCGACTGCGCCTTCGCTGCCATGGGTGACGACGATCAGCTTGGGGCCCCGATCGAGCCAATTGCGGATGACGTCCTCATGCGAGCCGGCCTCGCCGAACCAGTGCAGATCCTCATCCGATAGCTTCACGATGTCGGCCATCGCCATCATCGAGCGGATGCGCCGGAGGTGCTTGGCTTTGTCGGGGATGAAGTTCGGCCGGATGTTGGGGTCGAGCATCATGACGCGGCGTTGGTGCTCGCGTTTCATGAATTCTTCGTAGGCAGCACCCGCCGGATCCGAAATCAGGCTGATGGCGCCAAACAGCATGGCTTCGATCTCGGCGCCCAGTTTCGGCAGATCCTCTGTCGTCAGCATGCGCCCGGCGGTGTTTTCGTCGTAGAAAGTGTAGGTCGCCTGGCCGTTGGTGAGCCGCACGAAGGCGAGCGTGGTCGGGCGAGGGGAGGTGTGCGCATAGGTGGAGCTGACCTTGCTTGCGCCGAGCGCCTCGCGGAACTGGCCGCCGAACAGATCCGACGACAGGCCGGAAAAGAAGCCGGCGGGCGCGCCGAGGCGGCCAAGCGCGATCGCCGTGTTGAACACCGCGCCGCCGACATAGGGCGCAAAGGCCGGCTCGCCCTGTGTCGTGGTGCGCGGCAGCATGTCGATCAGGGCTTCGCCGCAGCAGAGGATCATGATTTCTTGTTCTCCGGCGGATAGATCACGCCCTTGCGGATGATGATGTTGGCATAGAGCCGGGGTTCGCTGGTGGCGACGATCGCATATGCCGACCGGACGCGTGCATAGAAGTCGGCGCCCGCCAGCGCAACCACCTTGCGGCCCGGCGCGCGCCTGGTGCAGATCGCCTCGATCTCGAGGTGGACCGGATCTGCAACCGAGGGATCGCCTTTGACCGAGGCACGAAACAGCGCTTCCGGCACGAAATCATCCACCGGCAGAACGCTCAAAATGGCGTCAAGCACCGGTATGAGGTGAAGACCGTCGGCGCGGATCAGCCGGTTTGCCTGTTCTTCCGCCGGATAGTTGCCGTCGACAAGCGCGATCTCGTCGCCATGGCCCATGGCGCGCAATGTCGCCAGAAGCTCCGGACCGAGCAGCGACGGAATACCGATCAGCATTCAGGTGCTCCGGGAAATGGTGGTCGAACCGATGAGGAAGCGTTCGGACAGCGGCAGGCTGGCGCCGCCCAGCGCCCGGGCATGGATGCCGACGGTGCCTTCGCGCACCACCGGAAGCTTCAGGCCTTCGCCGTCAATGGTGCCGATCGCCTGCCTGACGGCATCGACGAGCCGGCGGCGTACGGCGAGCGGCATCCAGCCATCGATCACCGCGGCCTCGAAATCGATCACCGAGGACGCCGCGACAATGGCGTAGGCAAGCGCCTGCGAGGCGGTGGCAATCCAGTCGTCCAGATCGGCGCCGATCTCGCCCCATTCCTGCGGCGAGGTCCAGAGATAGGAGCCGTCAATGCCGCGTGCGTTAAGCGCCTTTTCCAGCATGGCGATCGAGGCGACGTCGATGAGCTGCGTCGGCTTGCCGTCTGGTCCCGGCACCGGCATCGAACCCAGCGCCCCGGCATTTCCGGTTGGCCCGCCGAACAGCCGGCCGTTGAGCACGATGCCGCCGCCGGCAAAGGCGCCGATATAGAAATAGACGAAGTCGCGCGCGCCGCCGGTCTGGCCGAACACCAGTTCGGCGCCGCAGGCGGAGGTGGCGTCATTCTGCAGATAGACCGGGAATTCGCACTGCGCCTGGATGTCGGCACGGATGTCGCGATGGCGCCATTCGTCCATGATGTCGCGCGGCGCGCCGGCGGTGTCGGCCCAGTTCCACAGTTCGAACGGCATGGCGATGCCTAGCCCGGCAATGCGCTTGTCCTGCGCAGGTGTCAGTTCGGCGCGCATCGTCTTCATGCCTTCGGTGACGAACTCAACCGTCTCGCGCGGCGCCGGATAGCGGTAGGAGTGCTGCAGCATGGAACGCACAGTTCCGAGGAAATCGATCAGCACCAGTTCGGCGCTGCGGCGGCCGATCTTGAGGCCGATGAAGAAGGCGCCTTCGGGGTTCAGCGCCATCGGGATGGAGGGCTGGCCGATCTTGCCGCGCAACGGCGCCTGGCGCAGCAGCAGGCTGTCTTCCTCCAGTTCGCGCATGATGACCGAGACGGTCTGCGCTGAAAGCCCGGTCATGCGCGCAATGTCTGATTTGGCCAAGCTGCCGTGCTGGCGAACCAACGACAGCACCAGCCGCTCATTGTGGTCGCGCATGCCGCTCTGGTTGGTGCCACGGTGGAGACGGCTGGCGGCCGCCTCGGGCGAACCGTGCCTCGCAATGCCGGTCTCCACCCTTGTTCCTTCCCTTGGTTTATTCTTGCTGCTTTTGCGGCAGAATGAGTGAACCGCGCAAAGCTGTCAATAATAAATAAGAGTGATTTAATTATTGACAGGCGGCTCCCGCTGGTGTCATTTGAGGGCGCGTCCACACTGGGAGAACTTCAGTGGATGCGCTCGAGATGCCGGTTGGCGGCATCCGCATGGTTCCATGGGAGGAAGATCGTGACCAAAGCTTTATTGAAGTCCACCGTGTTCGCCGCGGCGGGCCTCGGCCTGATGGCGTTTGCTTCGACAGCATCGGCCGCCGGCGTCGGCGCCTGCCTGATCACCAAGACCGACACCAACCCCTTCTTCGTCAAGATGAAGGAGGGCGCGACCGCCAAGGCCAAGGAACTTGGCGTCGACCTCAAGACCTATGCCGGCAAGATCGACGGCGATAGCGAGAGCCAGGTGGCGGCGATCGAAAGCTGCATCGCCGACGGCGCCAAGGGCATCCTGATCACCGCGTCCGACACCAAGGGCATTGTGCCGACGGTGAAGAAGGCGCGTGACGCCGGCCTGCTGGTGATCGCGCTCGATACCCCGCTGGACCCGATCGATGCCGCCGACGCGACCTTCGCGACGGACAATCTGGAAGCCGGCAAGCTGATCGGCGCCTGGGCAGCCGCGACCCTCGGCGACAAGGCCAAGGACGCCAAGATCGGTTTCCTCGACCTGACCCCCTCACAGCCGACCGTGGATGTGCTGCGCGACCAGGGCTTCATGATGGGCTTCGGCATCGACGTGAAGGATCCCAACAAGATCGGCGATGAGGACGATGCCCGCATCGTCGGCCACGACGTCACCAACGGCAATGAAGAAGGCGGCCGCAAGGCGATGGAAAACCTTCTGCAGAAGGACAACTCCATCACCGTCATCCACACCATCAACGAGCCCGCCGCTGTCGGCGCCTACCAGGCGCTCAAGGCGGTCGGTCTCGAAAGCCAGGTGCTGATCGTCTCGGTCGATGGCGGCTGCCCCGGCGTGAAGTCGGTGACCGAAGGCGTCATTGGCGCCACCTCGCAGCAATACCCGCTGCAGATGGCGGCACTCGGCATCGAGGCGATCGCCGCCTTCGCCAAGGACGGCGCCAAGCCGAAGCCGACCGAAGGCAAGAACTTCTTCGACACCGGCGTCAACCTCGTCACCGACAAGCCGGCCAATGGCGTGAAGTCGATCGACACCAAGGAAGGCCTCGCCAAGTGCTGGGGCTGATGGCTGTCTGACAGCCAGCGACAAGCTGACGGCCGGGGGCTTGATCCCCGGCCGCTTCGGGTGGACGATGCGTCACGCGAATAATCCCGGCAGCAGACCGGACAGGCGCGAGCGGGTATCGGCATGGAGCTGAAGCCCAGGGGAGGAAACATGGCTCAAGCACAGGAATTCGAGAAGGTTCTCTCGAGCAGCGACACAAGCGTTGCCGCCTTTGACGAGCACAAATCGGCCGTCAAGCGGATCCAGCATTTCCTGCACTCCACGCCGGCGGCCGTGCCGCTGATTGTGCTGGTCTTGTCGATCGTCATTTTCGGCATCGCCATTGGCGGGCGTTTCTTCTCATCCTATACGCTGACGCTGATCCTGCAGCAGATCGCCATCGTCGGCATCCTCGGTGCCGCGCAGACACTGGTCATCCTGACCGCCGGCATCGACCTGTCGATCGGCGTGATCATGGTGATTTCAGCCGTGATCATGGGCAATTGCGCGGTCAGCTACGGCATGCCGGCCGTGCTCGCAGTGCCCATCGGGCTTGCCGCCGGCGCAGCCTGCGGCCTGCTCAACGGTTTGCTGGTCGCCTACATGAAGCTGCCGCCGTTCATCGTCACGCTCGGCACCTGGAACATCGTCATGGCGACGAACTTCATCTATTCGGCCAACGAGACGATCCGCGATACCGATGTCGACGCCCAGGCGCCGCTGCTGCATCTCTTTGCCCTGAGTTTCAAGATCGGCACGGCGGTGCTGACACTGGGCGTCATCGCCACGGTCGTGCTCGTTTTGATCCTCTGGTACGTGCTCAATCACACCGCCTGGGGCCGCCATGTCTACGCCGTTGGCGATGATCACGAGGCGGCGAAGCTGTCTGGTATCCAGACCAAGAAAGTGTTGATGACGGTCTACACCCTTGCCGGGTTGATCGCCGCTTTCGCTGCCTGGGTTTCCATCGGCCGCAACGGCTCGATCTCGCCGTCAGCCGCCGTCACCGACTACAACCTGCAGGCGATAACCGCGACGGTGATCGGCGGCATTTCACTGTTCGGCGGGCGCGGCTCAATTCTGGGCACCCTTTTCGGCGCGATGATCGTCGGCGTCGTCTCGATGGGCCTCAACATGCTGGGCGCCGATCCGCAATGGAAGGTGCTGCTCACCGGTGTGCTGATCATCGGCGCCGTGGCGATCGACCAATGGATCAGAAAGGTTTCGGCATGACCGTGGAACCCATCCTCACCGCGCGCGGCCTGATCAAGCGCTATGGCCGTGTCACCGCCCTCGACAATGCCGACTTCGACCTCTACCCCGGCGAAATCCTGGCCGTCATCGGAGACAATGGCGCCGGCAAATCATCGCTGATCAAGGCGATTTCCGGCGCCGCCGTGCCCGACGAAGGCGAGATCCGTCTTGAAGGCAAGGCTGTCGCTTTTAAATCGCCCATGGAGGCGCGCGAGGCGGGCATCGAGACGGTCTACCAAAACCTGGCTTTGTCGCCGGCCCTGTCGATCGCCGACAACATGTTCCTCGGCCGCGAGATCCGCAAACCCGGCTTCCTCGGCGACTGGCTTCGTATGCTCGACCGGCCCGCAATGGAAAAGCGCGCCCGCGACAAACTCACCGAGCTTGGGCTGATGACCATCCAGAACATCAGCCAGGCGGTGGAAACGCTGTCCGGCGGCCAGCGCCAGGGCGTTGCGGTGGCGCGCGCCGCCGCTTTCGGCAGCCGCGTGGTGATCATGGACGAACCGACTGCGGCACTCGGCGTCAAGGAGAGCCGCCGCGTGCTGGAACTGATCCTCGACGTCAAGAAGCGAGGCCTGCCGATCGTGCTGATCTCGCACAACATGCCGCATGTCTTCGAGGTTGCCGACCGCATCCATATCCATCGGCTCGGCCGCCGCCTCTGCGTCATCGATCCCAAGCAATATACCATGTCCGACGCCGTCGCCTTCATGACCGGAGCGAAGGTTCCGCCGGAGGCTGCACTCGCTGCCTGATCCGCTCGACGGATAAATTGCCGCAGGGGAACTGGCGGCATGCTGGTCTAAATCGATTGAACGTATGTTGCGATGCACTAGGATAGGCTGGGACTGAGAGCGAAAGCCGGTATGATCGCAGCACGATCACGAGAGGCAGTATGACGCGAACAATGACAGCCAAAGCCCCCGATCTCGAAATACCCGATCCCAAGACGCTGGCCGACGAAGTCTTGCTGGCTCTCAAATACCGGGTCGGCAAAGGCACCTCCGTTGCCACGCAATATGATTGGCTGACAGCCTCGATCAAGGTCGTGCGCGACCGCATCGTCGATCACTGGATGCAGGCGACGCAGGAGGCCTACGCCCAGCAGGAAAAGCGCGTCTATTACCTGTCGCTCGAATTCCTCATCGGCCGGCTGATGCGCGATGCCTTCTCCAATCTAGGCCTGATGGACAATATGCGAGAAGCGCTCAAGTCGCTGGGCGTCGACCTCGACCTCATCGCCGGGCTCGAACCGGATGCGGCGCTCGGCAATGGCGGTCTCGGCCGGCTCGCCGCCTGCTTCATGGAAAGCATGGCGACCGTCGACATTCCCGCGCATGGCTACGGCATTCGCTACGCCAACGGCATGTTCCGCCAGGAGATCCATGATGGCTGGCAGGTCGAACTGCCCGAAACCTGGCTCGACCACGGCAACCCTTGGGAGTTTGAGCGGCGGGAGCGTGCCTTCGAGGTCGGCTTCGGCGGCTCGGTGGAATCGATCACCTCCAAGGATGGCCGGCTCGAGCGTCACGTCTGGAAGCCGACCGAGCATGTCCAGGCCGTCGCCTACGACACGCCGGTGGTTGGCTGGCGCGCCAACCGCGTCAACACGCTGCGGCTTTGGTCCGGCATGCCGGTCGATCCGATCCTGCTCGACAAGTTCAACGCCGGCGACCACATCGGCGCGCTGGCCGAAAGCAACAAGGCCGATGCCTTGTCGCGCGTGCTTTACCCCGCCGATTCCCACAAGGCCGGCCAGGAACTGCGGCTGCGGCAGGAATATTTCTTCTCCACCGCGTCGCTGCAGGACATCGTCCAGCGCCATCTCAGCCAGTATGGCGATCTCGCCTCGCTGCCCGACAAGGCGGCGATCCATCTCAATGACACCCATCCGGCGATCGCCGTGCCGGAGCTGATGCGCCTGCTGATGGACGTCCATGGCATGGATTTCGACCAGGCCTGGGATATTACCAAGCGCACCTTCGGCTACACCAACCACACGCTGCTGCCAGAGGCGCTGGAAAGCTGGCCGGTGCCGCTGTTCGAGCGGCTTTTGCCGCGCCACATGCAGATCGTCTACGCCATCAATGCGCAGGTTTTGCTTGAGGCCCGCGCCACCAACCAGTTTTCCAATGAGCAGATCAGCCGCATCTCGCTGATCCAGGAAAATGGCGACCGCCGCGTGCGCATGGGTAACCTGGCCTTTGTCGGCTCGCACTCGATCAATGGCGTGTCGGCGTTGCACACCGAACTGATGAAGGAGACGGTGTTTGCCGATCTCCACAAGCTCTATCCCGATCGCATCAACAACAAGACCAACGGCATCACGCCACGGCGCTGGCTGATCCAGTGCAATCCAGGCCTCACCGCGCTCACCCGCGCGGCGATCGGGGACCGTTTCCTCGACGACATCGACGCCATCAAGGGGCTCGAAGCCTTTGCCGGTGACTCCGCCTTCCGCGACAAGTTCGCCGCCGTCAAGCGCTCCAACAAGGTCAAGCTCGCCAATCTGGTCGCCGACCGGCTCGGCATCAAGCTCGACCCGTCGGCGCTGTTCGACATCCAGGTCAAGCGCATCCACGAATACAAGCGCCAGTTGCTCAACATCCTGGAAGCTATCGCGCTCTACGACCAGATCCGCTCGCATCCCGAGCTGGACTGGATGCCACGCGTCAAATTTTTCGGCGGCAAAGCGGCGCCCAGCTACCACAATGCCAAGCTGATCATCAAACTGGCCAACGACGTCGCCAAGGTCATCAACAGCGACCCGTCGGTGCGCGGGCTGCTGAAAGTGGTGTTCGTGCCGAACTACAATGTCAGCCTGGCCGAGGTGATGATGCCGGCCGCCGACCTGTCCGAGCAGATTTCGACTGCCGGCATGGAGGCGTCGGGCACCGGCAACATGAAGTTCGCGCTGAACGGCGCCTTGACCATCGGCACGCTCGACGGCGCCAATGTCGAGATCAAGGAATGCGTCGGCGACGACAACATCTTCATCTTCGGCCTGAGCACGGCGGAAGTCGCCGAGCGGCGCAGCAATGGCTACAACCCGCGCGCCGTGATCGAGGGCTCCCCTGAATTGGCGCAGGCTGTTGCCGCAGTATCGTCGGGCGTGTTCTCGCCCGACCAGCCGGATCGCTACCGCGAGCTGGTCGACGGTCTTTACAACAGCGACTGGTTCATGGTGGCGGCGGATTTCGACGCCTATGCCGCCGCCCAGCGCGATGTCGACGCCGTCTGGCGCAACAGCCCCGATTGGTACGCGCGCGCTATCCGCAACGTTGCCCGCGTCGGCTGGTTCTCTTCCGATCGCACGATCCGCCAATATGCGAAAGAAATCTGGAACGTGCCCGCCTGATATGATTGCATGAGGCCACGAGCAACGGGTCTTGTGCACAAGAACTGGTTCCCAGGGAGGGACACCGCCTGATGAAGAAACCGCGCGCGACCGCGACGACGAGCGGGTCGGACGGGCTGGCGTCAGCCGGCGATGTCGCCGCAATTGTTGCAGGCACGCATGGCGATCCTTTTGCAATCCTGGGCGTGCATGATGCCGGCAAGAGCCTGGTTGCCCGCTGCTTCGTCCCCAATGCCGAGTTCGTCACCGCATACACGCTGGCCGGCAAGAACGCCGGCGAACTCACGCGGCGCGACGACGCCGGTTTCTTCGAAGGCAGACTGTCGATCAAGAAGCGTCAGCCGCTGCGCTATCACGCCAAAAATGCCGGCGGCGACTGGTGGCTGACCGATCCCTATTCCTTCGGCCCGGTGCTCGGCCCGATGGACGACTACTATATCGCGCAAGGGTCGCACCTCAGGCTGTTCGACAAGCTCGGCGCCCATCTCCTCGACCATGAAGGCGCGTCGGGCGTCCATTTCGCCGTCTGGGCGCCCAATGCAAGGCGCGTCTCCGTGGTCGGCGACTTCAACGAATGGGACGGCCGCCGCCATACGATGCGCGACCGCCGCGACACCGGCATCTGGGAGCTGTTCATTCCCGATATCGGCGCCGGCCACCCCTACAAATACGAGATCATTGCCCCCGACGGCGTGCGCCTGCCGCTCAAGGCCGATCCGTTCGCCTTCAAGTCTGAACTGCGCCCGGCCACAGCCTCAGTGACGGCGGTGCCGCCGGCGCATGAATGGGGGGACGAAGCGCATCGCGCTTACTGGCGAAAGGCCGATCCGCGGCGGGAAGCCATATCGATCTACGAGGTCCATGCCGGTTCGTGGCAGCAGCACGATGATGGCAGCTTCCTGTCATGGGACGAACTCGCCAACCAGCTCATCCCCTATGCTGTCGAGACTGGCTTCACCCACATCGAGTTCCTGCCGATCTCCGAACATCCCTATGACCCGTCATGGGGTTATCAGACAACCGGACTTTATGCCCCCTCGGCGCGCTTCGGCGACCCCGACGGCTTCGCCCGTTTCGTCGACGGTGCGCACCGCGCCGGCGTCGGCGTCATCCTCGACTGGGTGCCGGCGCATTTCCCGGTCGACGCGCATGGCCTCGCCAATTTCGACGGCACCGCACTCTACGAGCATGCCGATCCGCGCAAGGGTTTTCATCCCGACTGGAACACCGCGATCTATAATTTCGGCCGCCGCGAGGTGGTGTCGTTCCTCGTCAACAACGCGCTGTTCTGGGCCGAGAAATACCATGTCGACGGTTTGCGCGTCGATGCGGTGGCCTCGATGCTCTACCTCGATTATTCGCGCAAGGCCGGCGAATGGATCCCCAACGAGAAGGGCGGCCGCGAAAACCTCGAAGCGGTGTCCTTCCTGCAGAAGATGAACAAGGAGGTCTACGGCCACCATCCCGGCGTGATGACCATCGCCGAGGAATCGACCTCATGGCCGAAGGTCTCGGCGCCGGTGCATGAAGGCGGGCTGGGCTTCGGCTTCAAATGGAACATGGGCTTCATGCACGACACGCTGGAGTATTTCGCCAAGGAGCCGATCTTCCGCAAGCACCACCACAACGACCTGACGTTCGGATTGACCTACGCTTTCTCCGAGAATTTCGTGCTGCCGCTGTCCCATGACGAGGTCGTGCACGGCAAGGGCACGCTGCTCGGCAAGATGGCCGGCGACGACTGGCAGAAGTTCGCGACTTTGCGCGCCTTTTACGCCTTCATGTGGGGGTATCCCGGCAAGAAGCTGTTGTTCATGGGCCAGGAATTCGCCCAGCGCCGCGAGTGGAGCGAGGCGCGCGCGCTCGACTGGAACCTGCTCGACTTCCACCCGCATCGCGGCGTCTGGCAGACGGTGCGCGACCTCAACTATCTCTATCGCTCGCGCCCAGCGCTGCATGCACGCGACTGCGAGCCGGACGGCTTCTCCTGGCTGATCGTCGACGACAAGGAAAATTCGGTCTTCGCCTGGCTGCGCAGCGCGCCCGGCGGCAACCCGATCGCCGTCATTTCCAACTTCACGCCAGTGCCGCGCGACAATTATCGCGTGCCATTGCCCAAGGTCGGCAAATGGCGCGAAATCATCAACACCGACGCTTCGGACTACGGTGGTTCGGGCAAGGGCAATGGCGGTGTGGTCGAAGCCAGGGCGGAAGGAGGAGGCATTTCGGCAACGATGCTTTTGCCGCCGCTGTCGACGATCATGCTTGAACTCGTTGCGGACTAGGTCCGTCAACTCGTTTCGGATTAGGTCCGTCGACTCGTTGCGGACCGGGCGATGCTCCAGACTGGTAATTTGGGAGGGTAAAAAATGGCAGACTTGAAGAGAACCCAGCCGCTGGCGCGCGATGCCATGGCCTATGTGCTGGCCGGCGGCCGCGGCAGCCGGCTCAAGGAATTGACCGACCGCCGCGCCAAGCCGGCTGTCTATTTCGGCGGCAAGACGCGCATCATCGATTTCGCGCTGTCCAATGCGCTGAATTCCGGCATTCGCCGCCTCGGTGTCGCTACCCAGTACAAGGCGCATTCGCTGATCCGCCACCTGCAGCGCGGCTGGAACTTCCTGCGCCCGGAGCGAAACGAAAGCTTCGACATCCTGCCGGCCTCGCAGCGTGTCTCGGAAACCCAGTGGTATGAAGGCACCGCCGACGCCGTCTACCAGAACATCGACATCATCGAGGCCTATGGCCCTGAATATATGGTGATCCTGGCCGGCGACCATATCTACAAGATGGACTACGAGCTGATGCTTCGCCAGCACGTCGACGCCAATGCCGACGTCACTGTTGGTTGCCTCGAAGTGCCGCGCTTGGAAGCGACCGGCTTCGGTGTCATGCATGTCGATGGCAAGGACAACATCATCGCCTTCGTCGAAAAGCCCGCCGACCCGCCCGGCATTCCCGACAAGCCGGAATTCGCGCTGGCCTCTATGGGCATCTATGTCTTCAAGACCAAGTTCCTGATGGAACAGCTGCGCCGCGATGCGGCCGAGCCGGGTTCGAGCCGCGACTTCGGCAAGGACATCATCCCCTACATCGTCCAGCACGGTAAGGCGATCGCGCATCGCTTCGCCAAGTCCTGCGTGCGCTCGACGGCCGAGAACGAAGCCTATTGGCGCGATGTCGGCACGGTCGACGCCTACTGGGAAGCCAATATCGACCTGACCGACATCACTCCCGAACTCGACCTCTACGACCGCGACTGGCCGATCTGGACCTATGCCGAATTGAAGCCGCCGGCAAAGTTCGTGCATGACGAGGATGGCCGGCGCGGTTCGGCCGTCTCCTCGCTGGTCTCAGGCGACTGCATCGTCTCGGGTGCTTCGCTGAAGCGCAGCTTGATCTTCACCGGGGCGCGCATCAACTCCTATTCGACGCTGGAAGAGGTCGTCATGCTGCCCGACGTTCATGTCGGCCGGAACGCAAAGTTGAAGCGCGTCGTCATCGACCACGGTGTAAGGATACCGGAAGGGCTGGTGGTTGGCGAAGACCCTGTTCTCGACGCCAAGCGTTTCCGGGTCTCGGAAAAGGGCATCTGCCTGGTCACGCAGGACATGATCGACAAGCTGAAGCTGTAAGACGGGATACCATAAACGCATGCAGGTTCTGTCGGTCACGCCCGAGATATTCCCGCTGATCAAGACCGGCGGACTTGCCGATGTGACCGGTGCATTGCCGATCGCGCTGGCCGCCAAGGGCGTGACCATGCGCACGCTCATCCCCGGCTTTCCCCAGGTGATGGACGCCTTCAAGAAAAAGAAGGCTGTCTACCAATACCCGCTGCTGCAGGGCGGCAAGGCTTCGGTCCATGCCGTCAAGATCGCCGGGCTCGACCTGTTCGTGCTCGACGCGCCGCATCTCTACGATCGTCCCGGCGGCCCTTACGGCAATGCGGCCGGCGCCGATTGGCCCG
This sequence comes from Mesorhizobium sp. M0037, assembly GCF_040323635.1. Classification (NCBI taxonomy): domain Bacteria; kingdom Pseudomonadati; phylum Pseudomonadota; class Alphaproteobacteria; order Hyphomicrobiales; family Phyllobacteriaceae; genus Mesorhizobium; species Mesorhizobium sp. M0037. Next base: position 33,756 of record NZ_JAMYVB010000033.1, read on the forward strand.
ACAATTGGCGGCGTTTTGCTGCGCTGAGCCAGGTCGGTGGCGATATCGCCGGCGGCGCCATTTCCGGCTACCAGCCGGATCTCGTCCACGCCCATGACTGGCAGTCGGCGATGACGCTGGCCTATATGCGCTACGGCAAGGCGGTCGGCGTGCCGTCGCTGATCACGGTTCACAACCTTGCCTTCCAGGGTCAGTTCGGCGCCGGCATTTTTGGCGAGCTCGGCTTGCCGGCCGCGGCGATGGTGCTCGACGGCGTAGAATACTATGGCGGCGTCGGCTTCCTCAAGGCCGGCCTGCAGGCGGCCTGGGCGATCACCACGGTGAGCCCCACCTATGCCCAGGAAATCCGCTCGCCGGAATTCGGCATGGGCCTCGACGGCCTGATCAACATGCGCTCTTCCGACCTCTACGGCATCGTCAACGGCATCGACACCGACATCTGGAACCCGGAGACCGACAAGCATCTGGTGTCGGCCTACTCCGCCGCGACGCTCAAGGCTCGGCTTCCCAACCGGGCGGTTGTCGAGGACCGCTTCAGCCTCGAGCGCGACGACAGTCCGATCGTCTGCGTCGTCAGCCGGCTGACCTGGCAGAAGGGCATGGACATACTGGCGGCTGTGGTCGACGGCGTCGTCGCCACCGGCGCGCGGCTGGCGATCCTCGGCTCAGGCGACGCCGGCCTGGAAGGCGCGCTGCTGGCTGCCACCGCCCGCCATCGCGGCCGTGTCGGCGTCGTCGTCGGCTATGACGAGGGGCTTTCCCACACCATGCAGGGCGGCTGCGACGCCATCGTCATCCCGTCGCGCTTCGAGCCTTGCGGGCTGACCCAGCTTTACGGCCTACGCTATGGCTGCGTGCCCGTCGTCGCCCGCACCGGCGGCCTTGCCGACACCATCATCGACGCCAATGAAGCAGCGATCTCGGCCGGTGTCGCCACCGGCTTCCAGTTCGCGCCCAATAGTGGCGGCGCCATGCTGCACGCCATCCGCCGGCTGGTCGATGCGCATTCGAGCCCGGCCGTCTGGGAACAGATCCAGCGCCAGGGCATGAAGGCCGATGTCTCCTGGGACAAGAGCGCCGACAAATACGTTGAACTCTACCGCCTGCTGCTTTCGAAAAGGGTTGCCTGAAGCATGATCCGGACCGTCGCCACCAAACCCTATCTCGACCAGAAACCCGGCACGTCCGGCCTGCGCAAGAAGGTGCCTGTCTTTCAGCAGGAGCACTATGCCGAGAACTTCATCCAGTCGATCTTCGACGCGCTGGAGGGCTTTGAGGGCAAGACGCTGGTGATCGGCGGCGACGGCCGCTTCTACAACCGCGAGGTCATCCAGAAGGCCATCGCCATGGCGGCGGCCAACGGCTTCGGCAAGGTGATGGTCGGGCAGGGCGGCATATTGTCGACGCCGGCGGCGTCGCATGTCATCCGCAAATACAAGACCTTCGGCGGCATCATCCTGTCGGCCAGTCACAATCCGGGCGGCCCGCACGAGGATTTCGGCATCAAGTACAATGCCGGCAATGGCGGCCCGGCGCCGGAAAAGCTGACCGACGCGATCTTCGAAAAGACCAAGACGATTTCGAGCTTCAAGACCGCCGACATCGACCAGATCGACATCGACAAGATCGGCACGGTGACCGCCGGCGGCATGGCGGTCGAGATTATCGACCCGGTCACCGACTATGCCGAATTGATGGAGAGCCTGTTCGACTTCGACGCCATCCGCGCCAATTTCAAATACGGCTTCCGCATGCGCTTCGACGCCATGCATGCGGTCACCGGCCCGTATGCCAAGGAAATCCTCGAGCGCCGGCTCGGCGCGGAGAATGGCACCTGCCGCAACTACAAGCCGCTGCCGGATTTTGGCGGCCATCACCCGGATCCGAACCTGGTCCACGCCAAGCATCTCTATGACGAGATGATGGGACCGGATGCGCCCGATTTCGGCGCCGCTTCCGACGGCGACGGTGACCGCAATCTCATCATCGGCAAGGGCATTTTCGTCACCCCGTCGGATTCGGTGGCCATGCTTGCCGCCAATGCGCAATTCGCGCCGGGCTACAAGGACGGCCTCAAAGGCATCGCCCGCTCGATGCCGACCAGCGGCGCTGCCGACCGCGTCGCCGAACAGCTCGGCATCGGCATCTACGAAACGCCGACCGGTTGGAAGTTCTTCGGCAATCTGCTCGATGCCGGCATGGCAACGATCTGCGGCGAGGAAAGCGCCGGCACCGGCTCGAACCATGTCCGTGAAAAGGACGGGCTGTGGGCGGTGCTGTTGTGGCTGAACATCCTGGCCGTGCGCGGCGAAAGCTGCAAGGACGTCGTCACCGAACATTGGGCGACCTACGGCCGCAATTACTATTCACGTCATGACTATGAGGAGGTCGAAACCGAGCGCGCCAACGCCCTGGTCGATGAACTCCGCGCCAAGCTGACCTCGCTGCCCGGCACCAGCGTGCGCGGCCTGAAGATCGCCAATGCCGACGACTTCGCCTATCACGATCCCGTCGACGGTTCGGTGAGCAAGAACCAGGGCATCCGCATCCTGTTCGAAGGCGGCTCGCGTGTCGTGTTTCGTTTGTCCGGCACCGGCACGTCGGGTGCTACGCTGCGCGTCTACATCGAGCGCTACGAGCCGGACAGAGCGCGGCATGACCTCGGCACGCAAGAGGCGCTCGCCGAGCTGATCGCGGCTGCCGATGATATCGCCGGGATCAAGAGCCACACCGGGCGCAACAAGCCGAGCGTGATTACTTGAGGGTGGTGACGTCTTTACCCTCCCCCTTGTGGGGAGGGTCGATCCGCGCAGCGGATCGGGGTGGGGGTGCTCGTAAAGCGCTTTCCCCGCGCCGACCCCCACCCCGCTCACTTCGTTCGCGACCCTCCCCACAAGGGGGAGGGTGGAGGATGCGCCGATGACCCAGCTCGGCGCAACCGTCACTCCCGAAGGCATCCGCTTCGCCGCCTGGTCGTCATCCGCGCGGCGCCTGTGGGTGTCGATCTTCGACGTCACCGGCGCCCGTGAAATCGACCGGCTCGAACTCCAGCCGGAAGGCGAGGGCGTCTATGCGCTGTTCGTCGCCGGCCTCGCTGCCGGCACCTGCTACGGCTTGCGCGCCGATGGCGACTATGCGCCCGAACGAGGCCTGTGGTTCGATCCCGACAAGCTGCTGACCGATCCCTACGCTGTCGAGATAGACCGGCCCTACCAGTATCGTTGGCGGCTTGCCGCCCGGCGCAACGAAGGCACCGATACCGCGCCGCTGATGCCGAAGACCGTCGCCCGCGCGCTGCCCAAGCCGCTGCCGGCCAAGGCGCCTTTGTTCCAGCCGGGCGGTCTGATCTACGAACTCAATGTCCGTTCCTTCACCAGACTGCATCCGGACGTGCCCCAAGCGCAGCGCGGCACCATTGCGGCACTTGCGCATCCGGCCATCCTCGAACACCTCAGAAAGATCGGCGTCTCCGCCGTTGAGCTAATGCCCGTGACGGCATGGATCGATGAGCGCCATCTACCGCCGCTCGGCCTCAGCAACGCATGGGGCTACAACCCAGTCACCTTCATGGCGCTCGATCCGCGGCTGGCGCCGGGCGGCCTCGCCGAGTTGCGCGATACTGTGGGGGTGCTGCGCAGGGTTGGCATTGGCACCATCCTCGATCTCGTCTTCAATCATACCGGCGAAAGTGACCGGCTCGGGCCGACGCTGTCGCTGCGCGGCCTCGACAATCAAGCCTACTACCGCAGCGAGCCGGACGGCAGGTTGGCCAACGATACCGGCACCGGCAATACCATTGCCTGCGACCATCCGGTCGTTCGCGACATGGTACTCGACACGCTGCGCCATTTCGTCCGCCATGCCGGCGTCGACGGTTTCCGCTTCGACCTGACGCCGGTCCTCGGCCGCGTCGCTGGCGTATTCGATCCGGCGGCTCCGTTGCTCGAGACCATCGCAACCGATCCCATGCTTGCCGACAGGGTGCTGATTGCCGAGCCGTGGGACATCGGCCCGAATGGCTATCAGCTCGGCAATTTCCGGCCGCCTTACCTCGAATGGAACGACCGCTACCGCGACGACGTCAGGCGCTTCTGGCGCGGCGATGCCGGCGCGGTCGGTGCGCTGGCGACAAGGCTCGCCGGCTCCTCCGATGTGTTCGGCAGGGAGGGCCAATCCGCCAGCCGCACGGTCAACTTCATCGCCGCACACGATGGCATGACGCTGGCCGATATCGTCGCCTATGAAGCCAAACACAACCAGGCCAATGGCGAGAAGAACCGCGACGGCCACAATGAGAACCTGTCCTGGAACAACGGCGTCGAGGGCGAAACCTCGGACAAGGCGATTGCCGAGGCCCGTTCCCATGATCGCTTCGCGCTGCTCGCCACTCTGTTTGCCTCGCGCGGCACCATCATGCTGACGGCGGGCGATGAGTTCGGCCGCACGCAAGGGGGCAACAACAACGCCTATGCGCAGGACAACGCCATCACCTGGCTCGACTGGGCCGGGCGCGACGTCGGGCTGGAAGCCCATGTGTCCGCGCTCGCAGCTCTGCGCGGCGCGGTGCCGGCGCTTTCCGATACGCGCTTCCTGACCGGAGAGCCGCCGGCCGGTTCTGAAACGCCCGACGTCGCCTGGCTGACCGAGACCGGCGCGCCGCTCAGCGAAGCCGACTGGAACGATGGCTCGCGCCATCGCCTCGTCATGCTGCTCGGCGATGGCGGCGAAGGCCGCCTGGCTGTGATCGTCAATGGCGATCGCCGCCAATGCGTCTTCACGCTGCCCGCGCGGCAAGGGTTTGAATGGCAGCCGGCTGTTCAAGCGCAAGCGGTCGACCTCGCGTGGCCGCTGCCCGGCCGCAGTGTCAGCTTCATGATCGAGCGCCGGACCGCAAAGGCCCGCGCCAGGAAGGGTCCGTGATGGCCGACGACAATGCCCAGCCGGGACCCGAACAGAGCGCCGACTGGTGGCGCGGCTGCGTCATCTACCAGATCTATCCTCGCTCCTTCCAGGACACCACCGGCGACGGCAGCGGCGACCTCTCAGGCATCACCTCACGGCTGGCGCACGTCGCCTCGCTCGGCGTCGACGCCGTCTGGCTGTCGCCCTTCTTCAAATCGCCAATGGCCGATATGGGCTACGACGTCTCCGACTATCAGGCGGTCGATCCGATGTTCGGCACGCTCGACGACTTTGACGCGCTGGTTGCCGAGGCGCACAGGCTCGGCCTGAAGGTGATCATCGATCAGGTGTTGTCGCACTCCTCCGACAAGCACGAATGGTTTGTAGAGAGCCGTGCCAGCAAGGATAATCCCAAGGCTGACTGGTATGTCTGGGCCGACACCAGGCCGGACGGCAACGCGCCCAACAACTGGCTGTCGGTCTTCGGCGGCCCGGCCTGGGAGTGGGACGCGACCCGCCGGCAATACTACATGCACAATTTCCTCGCCTCGCAGCCGGACCTCAACTTCCACAATCCTGAGGTTCAAGACGCGTTGTTGCAGACGGTGCGGTTCTGGCTCGAGCGCGGCGTCGACGGCTTCCGCCTGGATACGGTCAACTACTATGTCCACGACCGCTGGCTGCGCAGCAATCCGCCGCTGGCGTCGAGCGTCGCCGGCACCAATGGCGAAACCAACACCTATCTCTTCCAGGAGCATCTGTTTGACAAGACGCAACCGGAAAACCTCGGTTTCCTCAGGCGCTTCCGCGCTTTGCTCGACGAATATGACGGCCGCGCCAGTGTCGGCGAGGTCGGCGACGAAGGCCGTTCGCTGCAGACGCTGGCCGCCTACACATCCGGCGGCGACAAGCTCAACATGTGCTACACCTTCGACCTGCTCGGTCAGCAATTCTCAGCCGCCCATGTGCGCGGCTGCGTCGAGGCCTTCGAGGCAGCTGTCGCCGACGGCTGGGTCTGCTGGGCGTTCTCCAACCATGATGTCGTGCGCCATGTCAGCCGCTGGACGCGGCCGGGCGGCGATCCAGATGCGGTGGCGACATTCGCTATCGCTTTGCTCTCCTGCCTGCGGGGCTCGATCTGTCTCTACCAAGGCGAAGAGCTTGGGCTGGAGGAGGCGGAACTGACCTTCGAGGATCTGCGCGATCCCGTCGGCATCCGTTTCTGGCCGGGGGTAAAGGGCAGGGACGGCTGCCGCACACCGATGGTCTGGGAAGCGGGCGCCGACAATGCCGGTTTTTCCTCGGGAAAACCCTGGCTGCCGGTGCCGGAAAGCCACCGCGCTCGGGCGGTCGATATCCAGAACGCCGACGACAAGTCCGTGCTCGCCGGCTACCGGACGATGCTCGCCTTGCGCAAGGCGCATCTGGCGCTGGTCAAGGGCCCGATCCGCTTTCTTGATGCCGACGGCGATGTCCTTGCCTTCATCCGGCAGGGTGAGGACGCGATATTGCTCTGCGTCTTCAATTTCGCCGACAAGCCGGCCGACTGGCGGCTGCCGCCGGATCTCCAGCCTGTCGAGACGATCGCTCAGGGTGGCGGTGCCGTCCTGCAGGAGGAGGGGCTGTTGCTGCCGGCCCTGGGCTGGTTTGTCGGCAAGGTAGGCTGATCTTTCAGGGACGCCGTCCGGCGTCAACAAAGATCGTGTCCGCATGCAACCGTGCCGAGTGATCCGTGCAACGCCACCGGCGCCATGGTTTTCATTTTCGGGCTTCTTCGGTACTTTCGTCGAGCTTGGCCACGAACGGCATTCCTGGAATGTTTCCAGATGGTTGCGCTAATGACAACTGCTGAGGGCAAAACGCAAAATACAGGACAACCGCAAGCTGCACCCAATTGAACCTGGTAATATAGATTAGCTATGGCTGGTTTAGGGTGAGGATGCTCACTTAGCGTCAAGCAAGACTCGGTTGAAATAATATTTCCGTCTGTCTAGTCTCCTGCCACCAGCTGCCGGAACGGGAACCGGCGGCGCGCTCGAAGGGGCCAGAAATCGGTTCCGGGGCGTCAACACTCGTAAGGCGCAGCCGATGGGCAGCGCCACAGGGAGAGACTTCATGCTGAAAAATATGCTGAAGGCGACGCTTGTCGCCGCGACCATGACCTTTGCCGCAGGCACGTTCCTGACGCCGGCCCTTGCCGAGACCGTCTATAACAGAGGCAGCGCCGCCGAAGCGGAGACGGTCGATCCGCACAAGACCTCGACCGTCTACGAAGCCGATATCATACGCGACCTGTTCCAGGGACTGGTCATGCACGATCAGAAGACGAACCTCATCCCGGGCGCCGCCGAAAGCTGGACGGTATCGGATGACGGCACCGTCTACACCTTCAAGCTGCGCAAGGACGGCTTGTGGTCGGATGGCAGCCCGGTGACGGCGGACGACTTCGTCTATTCCTTCCGTAGGCTGGAGGATCCGGCGACCGCCGCCGAATACGCTTCCATGCTCTATCCCGTGAAGAACGCCGAGGAAGTCAACACCAAGAAAGGCAAGCCCGAGGACATGGGCGTCAAGGCGGTCGACGCCAACACCCTGGAAGTGACGCTGAAGGCGCCGACGCCATACTTCCTGGAGATGCTGACCCACCAGGCTACCTACCCGGTCAACAAGGCCTCGATCGACAAGCTCGGCGCCGACTGGATCAAGGCGGGCAATCTCGTTTCGAACGGCGCCTATACATTGGCCGAGTGGATTCCCAACGACCACATGAAGCTGGTCAAGAATCCGAAATTCTGGGATGCCGCGACCGTCAAGATGGACGTCGTCAACTACATCCCGACCGAAGACCGCTCTTCGGCGATGAAGCGCTTCGAGGCAGGCGAACTCGACAGCTACGGCGACCTGCCGACCGAACAGCTCGCTGACCTCAAGACCAAGTTCGGCGATCAGGTCCGCGTCGGACCGTATCTCGGCACCTATTATTACGCGATCAAGACCGACAAGGCGCCCTGGGACAATGTCGAGCTGCGCAACGCCATCTCGATGGCTATCGACCGCGACTTCCTGGCCGAAAAGGTCTGGCAGAATTCCATGCTGCCTGGCTATTCGATGGTGCCTCCGGGCATCGCCGGCTACACGCCGGCAATGGCCAAATACGCCGACATGCCGCAGATCGACCGCGAGGACGCCGCCAAGAAGATCCTTGAGAAACTCGGCTATACGCCCGAGCATCCGCTGAAGATGGAGATCCGCTACAACACCTCGGAAAACCACAAGAACACCGCGGTTGCCATCCAGGAACAGTTGAAGCCGCTTGGCGTCGAGATCACGCTGCTCAACACCGATACCAAGACCCACTATTCCTTCCTCGAGCAGAAGGGCAACTACGACGTGGCGCGTGCCGCCTGGATCGCCGACTACAAGGATCCCGAGACCTTCCTCGGCATCACCCGCAAGGCCAGCGGCAACAACTATTCGAACTACGTCAGCCCGGCATATGAGGCGGCCATGGACAAGGCCGCGGCTGCCGGCGGCAAGCCGGAAGAGCGCATGAAGGACCTCACTGAGGCCGAGCGCATCCTTGTCGATGACGTCGGCAACATTCCGCTTCTCTACTACAGCTTCCACGATATCGTTTCCTCGAAGCTGCATGGCTTCGATGACAATGTGATGGACATCCATCCGTCCCGCTTCGTCTCCAAGGACTGATAATCATCCTTGACTGGACCGCCGCGCCCCCAATTGGGGGGGGGGGGGGGGGGGGGAAAGGCCCCGGGCCCCAAAAGGGGTGGCGGTTTGGCCAGACCCCGGGGCGGAGTTTGGGCCCGCGGGGGGGCTAGGGGGCGGG
>NZ_JAMYVB010000034.1:0-28816 GCF_040323635.1 Mesorhizobium sp. M0037
GATAACTTCCATCACGATCAGCAGGGCCAGCGCCCACGAGATGAAGCCAGTCAATGCGTAAGCACTCGCCGACATGTGCCCTCCCGTTCTAGCACTCTAGGTCGTTGTAGCCGATCAACTAGTCTAATGCTATTCGAGGAGGAGGGGCGGCCTGTAGTGGGGCCGACAGCGGACCCGACGGCTTTCAGCCGCCGATGAAGGGCTAGCGGACGTTCGATCGCAAAGTCGCCAGTGTCAACTTCCGACCCCGATGCGGTCCTTGCCGTCGGCATTCCCGGATACCAACTTAAGACATCTATTCATGATCAAGACGATGCGAAACACGGCTTAGTCGTTGCTCTTGCGGCGGCCGAATTCGACAAATTTCGCGAACAGCAACGCGGGAGCCCCGCCATCTTCATCCAACCGGCGGTCCGTGCCTCTCCCGCAGTTCCCGGCCCACTTTGAGCGTGTCGAGGATGTAGGACGAAAAGACGAGATCGCGGTATCCCATCGAGTAGCGCCACTGGCGAGCATCGAGCGCTGCCAGTTGGTCGGCGGCAAAATGGACCTCGGGCCGAGATAGGCGGTGAGATCGACGGTCTGGAATTCAGACCCGAGCCAGAAGATAGGCTGTCGTCTTTCGTGGCGATCTGACCGCTCTTCAGTACGTTGATCAGTTCGTGCGCTTGCCGGATCGGGTGCCCGTTCAGACTGGCTCCGTGAAACACCCTGTTTGAACTCGGGTGAGGTCTTTCCCAATGCCGATATGGCATATCGTGCCCGTCGCCATGGTCAGGGCGTCGCGATCGGAGACCTTTCTGTGCTCAACGAAGAGATCACCAAGGGAGAATTGGTCTTGCCGATCAAGGATATGCAGATTTCTGACGACACGGAGGCTCATCATTTGTGTTGCAGAAAAGATTGCTGGACCGACCCTCGTATCGCCGCGTTCCATAAGTGGGTTTCGGACGAGGCCACGTGGCCGTGTTTGGGCGGCTCTCCGTTAGCGAGGGTCCTATTTGAGCGCTCTGCAGTTCCGGCGCCCTGAAGGCCGGGACGGTCAGGCCCGCCAAACGGCGACGATTGAGCGCACTGCTGCTCGACAGCTTGTGAGCCGGGTTTGTCTTGTTGTCTGAATAGCCGCCTTCGTGCGCGAGCACCTTGGCAGGCGCTTTCTTTTCGCGCGAAATTGCCACCGTTTTAAAGCGGGAGGGTCGGGATGCAGGTTTTCGATGACATCGAGGCGCTGCTGGATGCGGGTGAAGCCTCGACGGCACTTAAGGAAGTGCGGGCGCTGGTGCATCAATTTGGGCGCGGGTCCAGTGTCTTGGCGGGCGCGATCGACGACCTCATTATTGACCTGTCGACGCTATCATTCGTCGCCGATGCTTACGGAGACCGTATCGCAGAGGCGGCGAGCATGCTGGCTCGAAAAAGACTATTGAAGATCAAGTTGCTCGCGCCTCGTCAGAGCGTCGAAGCGGTCAGCTAGAGATTGGTGGTCGCTACGAAAACGTGTCGACCTGCTCGGTGCTCCGACCGCATCGAAACCTCTCGCCATCATCGGTTCCGTACGGACGAAAGAGCCGCCTGACCCTGCGACCAGATGAAAGCTTGGACTTGCGGCAGACCGCAAGCAGTTGGAGCTTGAATTGCCGACACACTCTCAGGAACCGTTGCCGGGATCGCACTCCATTGGTCGTCGGCCCAGATCCGGCGCGCCTCGCTTAAGGTGCCGGTCGAATATGGCCACCTTCTCTTCGTAGCCGAGCCGCACTCTGGACCTGCAGCTATCGCATTTGAAACCGGCAATCGTTTTCAGCCAGGATCCCCTTCTCACCATAGGGCGTGAACAGGAGGGGCATTGGAATTCTAAAGGTACGTCGCGCAGTTCATTTGATAGAGGCACTGTGCATGTTCTCCTCAGCGGCACGGCCACTGCAACAAAGTACAAGGATGTTTCCGGGTTCGGCCATTTGCTCGAAAGAATCGGACCTAAGTCTAAATGGTGAGCGGCCCGAAACCCATTCGCCTTGCTGTCGGCCTTTGCGTCGGAAATTGAAAATAGCGAGGGTTCGAAGGCGGCCCCGGGCGTGAGGCTGGCAAGTGGGCCAAGACGGCGGCGGTAAGGCGGAGCCTGTGGCGATCAAATAACCGGTTCCCCTAGAATCTCCTTTAGCCAACTCATGGTTCTCAGCCCGTATGCCATTCCGGCGCAGTCGGCAAACCAGTCGAAGACACTCATGTCACGCCCTGTGACGCATTGAAGGATTTCGATCGCTGCGCCCGTTAAAGCGAGTAGAACCGCCAGCCGGACCACCTGTTGGGGCCAGCCGAGGCTACCCAAAGCCGACAAGGTGGCGAACGCGGCGGCGTGGTTGAGCTTGTCGTGATGAGACGTGAAGGCCAATCCGAGGGCGTGCAGCAAGTGGTCTGGCAATAGCGCGAGCAGCAGGACGACTGCCAACGTGGAGAGAAAGGCAGCCCTTGCCATGCTCTGATAAAAGCTCGACTGCGGCAATCTATTCGTAGCACTCCCGGTTCCTAGTTCTCGCTTGCCATACTGGTGCAGTAGGCAGAGCTCCAACCTGCATCTGAGCTTCGAGCGCGAACAACTGGCATGCTTAACAGGGCCTCCTGATGTCATCAGCAAGTTCCATGAAACAGCCTATGTCACTCTGGATGGTTCCATAGGGCGGTGCGAATTTCGCCCTCCATTGTGATGAGGCCGAGGGTTTCCTGCCGAAAAGGCGCGGCGGAATAGGCGGGCCATTGGTACGGCTTGCGCGCAGGTGCGATGCGTATCGTGCTGGCCACGGCTGGGCGGGAGCGGAACTCTTTCCAGCCTTGGCCCGGCTGTGCAGCCCGGCCGACGCCCTTCTGAATTCAATTTCGTCGGCGTCGCGGCTAACAGACGAAACTGGTCATCCCTGCCTCGGTGATCTCGCCTTTACAGATTCCAATCCTGGACGCTAAGCCAGCAGCGGCCACTCGCTGCTGTCCAATCAACAAGCCTCAAACATCAGGTCGCGGTTATATGCAAAAAAGCCGGCCACCTTTCAGCAGCCGGCCAGTGCAAACAAGGAAGGGAACGTTGCACTGATGGGGCAGTGCACCGTCCGAAGCGTTTCCAAGCGACAATGTTCCACCGACGAGAGAACAAAGAAGGCTTCACCGCCAGCGCACATTCCCGTTAGCCGCACTGTGTTGCCGTCGCCTAGTGTCTAAAGGCCTTTAACCAGCCACGGATCGGTGTCGTATCCGAGGCGCGGCTTTTCCGGCGTTCCACCGGCCGGCAATTTGGCGGTTCCGGTCGGCCTGCAGTCCAGTTCGAGCACCTGCTTCTTGGCAGAGTGCTTCGTAGAGCAAAGGTCCGTGGCGTCACTCACCACCACCTTCTTCTCCTTGGCTATAGCGACACCAGTCCCAGCGATCACGATCGCCGCGCAAAACACAGCTACTCTCATCATACTCCCCACCGTTGCTCCTCCCCAAAAATGCTGAGCATGACGTTACGGCACATTTAAATTAGCGCAAGCGAATATTAGCTTGGCTAGTCCCCTTCACATCGGCTCTGGTCGCCTCCCCCTTGCTGCTGCGCCTTGCGAAACCGGGAGCGCGATATGGTAGGATGGGCGCATGCCTGCTCATGATCGGAGGGCCGATGTTCATGACTTGAGCTCGACATGGCAGAGGGCTGCAACCGTCAAGTTTCCCAAGTCGTCGTGGCGATGAACGATCGCGTCGAGGATCGCTTACTAAGCGGCGTTTACTAGGTTCCGCTGGTCTAGCCCTACGCGATCACACCATAACCACGTGATGACAAATCAGCCATGTGTGTGGTGCGGTGGGCCTGTTCCGCTTGTGGCCGGCGCCTACCCACCCGGGTTCCCCAACCATGGCGTCGGCCATTTTCGTTCTCTCAGCGATTATAAGCCTTTGCTATCGGCCTATGTGTTAGCCTTGGATCGCGGTTAGATCGCCTCGTTCGTTTGGATGTTTCGCTGGCGTTGGCAGGAGGCGCATACGTTCGCCAGCCGGCGGATTCCACACCGCCCCACCGGTCAGGCCCAGCGCGCCCGCTGCAAAGTCCCCGCTCATGGGTGTGGCTTGTCGAGCACAAGATTTCACGATCACCCCCAAGTTTCGGGATGACAGCTTCGTGTTGATCCCGCTGCTCGGCAGCGTCTGCGGTGAAGTCTCCGTTTAGCGGCTTACCCGGATATGACGGCAATGCAGGAGATCGGCAATCTCCTGTTCAAGCACATCCATGGGCCATCACCGTCGCGGCCCTGAGGTTACCCAGCCGCAGGAGGGTCCTAAAGCCGCACAACCTTGTCGAGATGTAGCCGTATCCGCTGGCCTTCAGCGAAGGACAGGGCGAACGATTCCAGGCCGAATGAGCGTGTAATTTCCTGGTCGGTCTCTATGATGCGCACGACCCATTCGCCACTGGCTCGGACAACTTCCACGCGAGGCAACGCCTTGCGGATTGGCACCACGTTGCTCATCACATCCTCCCTACGAAAGCAACGGCAAGTCGATTTAAGACCCTGGTAGTCGGCAGTTCAATAACAAATGGTTGTTCGGATCGGACGAACCACCCTGGATGGGCAGTACGAAGCCGGGCGAATCACACCTCAGTCAGGCGAACCCTCCCGGGAACCTTCCGTGAGATAGCCTCTGCTTTAGGTCGTTGGCATTCAGGATGGCCGCCAGCTCTTCGGCATACCCCATGTCGGGAAGGTCGACAGATGGGTGGCCCGCTACAATAGCCGGCAGCCCGGTGAACACGTCGAATACCGTCCACGTCCCATCCGGTTCCCGCCTTACGCCGTACCGAAGAGTTGCCATGAGAGGATGCTAATGGAAGCCGCGTATATATGGTACAAAAAATGCGAGCGGGCGATCGGGCAACAGGCACGCCTTTCCGGAATTTTTGCCGCTGCGACGGGTTCGGTCGGGCATGACCAGAATAGCCGACCTCGGACCGCCCATGCCCGGCAAGCCACATGACCTGACTGGGAAGAGCATTTCTATGCGCGCCCCATTTGCGCGCAAAAGGTAGACCGTCGCGATTTCCGCCGAGTGATGTGGCACGAGCAACCGGACCACCAGCCGCTGGAATTCGACGCTTAAGAGCGCAGTACAACCCAACTGGTGATCGCTATCGAAGCAGCGTTTGCGCGCGGCCACTTCTAGGCGCATGGTGCCTAGATGAGTTCTATCGAACGGAAGCTGGCCGAATTGAACGATATTCAGCAGGACTTGACTGAACAGGCTACAATCCTGCGCTATCTCTCCGAGATTTCGCGCCAAGACGCGAGAGAGAAGGCAGTCCGACGGCCGACGCCGACGAATTGCTGGCGAACTTGCATCGATCACTGCAACACGCCCGACAGAGCTTGCACGAGGCGCATGAGATCTATGGAGTCAGAAATGCGGAGTAGCGAAAAAAGAGGCCCGCGCCCTGCTTCCGAGGCTGCGCGGGCCGACCATGACGAGTGGAGAGGACATCTTGGTCACCGGCAGGAATCGCTGAAGAACGAGCCGGGTGTGACCGAACAGCCTCAGAGCGAGGATGTTCCCGACTGACGCAAAAAAGCCCGCCAGCATGAGCCGGCGGGCCAAGTATGGGTCGCTGTCCAAATGAACGCGTTCGGTGTCTTCAGATGGATTTTGGTCGAGAAGCCGCTGCGCGCCAGGCGCAACAGATCGGGCGCCGATTGAACGCCCCGCGGGCGCAGGAACGCCTTCGTCTCGCGGGCGCTCCGCGTAAGCAAATCTTCGCCGCCGAGAAGCTCAATCGTCTCGGCCCAACCGTCGTCTGCAAGCAATTCGTGTGTCATCGCAGTTAGAATCCCACCCGATTCCGCAGAGCAATACCTATCTTATCGCCTATGGCCTTTTGCCCCTACGGACCGAGACATGAGCGCGCACCACGGAGCTGTCGAACATCTGCACCAGGTGCGCCGACGACGAGAGCGCAGCGAGATGATCAAAGAACGTTTCGAACACGCCCGCCTTGCTCAGCCGGTCGAAGCGTTTCCAAACGCTGCAGATCATCGCAGGCGAGGCCCCCTGTCAGGTCTTCCGGTCGCCCGCCAGCATCGGCAGCGGTCGCGCCCATGCCTTGCTGAGGGCGATGAGATCGTGATGTTCGAGTTGCTCCAGTGAGACAGGTGTGCCCCGGCGGTCGAGGTAGGCCTGGGAAGCAAACAGTCCTGAAGGACCCGTCACGAAAGCGCGTGAGATCAGGCTGGAATCGCGCAACGGGCCGACGCGCACGGCGAGGTCGATGCCGTCGGCGACGAGATCGGCAACGGGGTCGGTGACGACGAGATCAACGGCGACCGCCGGATAAGCCTTACGGAACGCTGCAATAACAGGCGGTAGAAGCGTCTGCGCGATATCCACTGACGCCGTCAGCCGAAGCTGTCCGCCCATCCCCGCCGACTCTGCGCGCAGCTCAGCTTCGACGGTCTCGATTTCTCGCAGCGCGATGCGACACCGCTCGAAATAGGCTTGGCCCTCGGGCGGAGCGCGCAGCTTTCTGGTCGTGCGCTGGATCACGAGAGCCCGAGCCGTCGCTCCAGGGCCGCGACCTTGGCGCTCACCGTCGTTGCAGGCATGCTGAGACGGCGCGCCGCGCCGGCAAAGCTCCCTGCCTCGAGGACGTTGATGAAGACACATATCTCGTCGATGCGCATTCCCGGATTATGCAGAAAACGGGATGCTCATTTTAGTCATCTCATATTTTCCGGGCAATGCATTTGCGCGATACTTTCGCTTGTGGAAATCGCCAGCAGGGGAGCGGAGGTCATGAACGATCAATCGATCAATCCCAATGACGCCGCCAGCGTCGTCGAAAAATATGCCATCAACCCGCGCGTTCGGGTCGGTCACGTCCATCTCAACGTCGCCGACATCGAGCGATCGCTAGCCTTATTGCGGCGCCCTCGGGTTCGGCGTCACCATGTCGCTAGGCGAGGAGGCTGCCTTTCTCGCGGCGGGCGGATATCCCATCATCTGGCGCTCACTAATTGGAAAAGCCGCGGCGGCGCCGCGGCCCCCGTTGGCACGACGGGGCCTACACCATGTCGCCTTTCTCTATCCGACACGGGCGGCGTTGGCGGCTGCGCTGCGCCGCCTGCGAGCAGCAGGGGTGACGCTCACCGGCGCGAATGACCATGGCGGCTCGGAGGCGATCTATGTGCGCGATCCCGACGGCAACGGGGTAGAACTCTATTGGGATCGCCCAGAAGCGGAATGGCCGCGCAACCCGGACGGCGCGTTGAAACTGGTCAGCAAGCCGCTCAACGTGGACAATCTCGCCCGCGAGGGGGCATCAGACTGCTAAGCCGGCCACCGCCATGGCGGGGCGTTCGGAGGACTGCTGCGACAGTGCTAGCCATTCACCGAGCCACGGAGCCGGTCGGCTGCGAGCGGAGGGCAACCATTCGGCTGGCGGGCTTCGCCACCCAGGTAATAAAGTGACTCGTCGAGAAGACCGTCAGCAAACTCAAGCGCTTAAAATGCATCGCAATACCCTGCGGGAAGACGAAGCGAAGCTTCGCATCCGAGCTTATAGGACTTGACCGGCGGCTAGCCAGACGGCTGCCGCGCGGCCGAGACGGCCCTGTCCCGTTCCTTTGGATGAACTGCGCCTTCTGGCCGGTGATGTTCTCAATCGCCTTCAAAAGGGGTCGATGGACCTCACAGAGCTTCGCATGCTCGCTGTGGTACGCCACAGCGGCCCGACGATGCTCTTGTGCAGCGCTTCGGCTGCTGCCAGGAAGCGGTCGATTTCAGCCCGGGAAAGCTGGTCGGAAGGTTTGGTTCTGGCCATTGGCGCTAGCGCAATTACCTAATTTAGTGAAACCTTACGTGCTTCTGGGGAGTAGACGTGAGACCGGTCGGTCCAGCTATGGGGCGGCATTGAACATAATGTTTTTTCCGCGATTCCTGATTGGGATGTTTGCCACGTTGACCGTGGTAGCGACCCGGATTCACCTAGCAACGGATTCATTCTGGAAGTCCCTTGCATCGACCTTGCTGATTTTGATCATCTTTCAGGTTGCATATTTCCTATTTTCATTCGCGCTTTTCTACAAGTTTTGGATGAAAAGAACCGAAGAAAAACCGAACACTGCCGAGCCTACCTGTCGAGACGGCGGTGTCTCATCTGAAGGGCGGTCGATGACGCTTTGAGGGAGACGACGCCAGACACGAGAGCATGCGATCATGCTAATCTTTGCGAACCATGCGAAAGAAGGAAAGCCGTGGCAGCGCCAATAATCATCGAAAAGCGCGCTGGCGCTGGATGTCGCCACGGAGATCGTCGACAGGGTGCGGACCGACGACGCCGAAGCCGAGGAGGGCGAGCTAGGTCTAAGGAGGAAACACAGATGGCTGCCTATCTGATAGCGGATGTAGACGTAAAAGACGCTGCCTTGTTCGAGGAATATCGGCGGGACGTTCCCGCTACCGAAGAGCGGTACGGTGGGCGGTACCTGGGCCGCGGTGGCGCCACCAAGGTTCTGGAAGGTGATTGGGATCCACACCGACTGGTCATTGTCGAATTCCCCGACATGGCGTCATTGATGGGCTGGTATAATTCGCCGGAATACGCCCGGCTGATCGAGATCCGCAAACGTTCCGCTAACACTAGGATCATCGCTTTAGAAGGGATTGCAACGCCTGCGGCGTGACCCATATGCGCGGCCAGCGGACCCGACGACAGTTGGGCATGCTCAGCGTCATTTCTTCCTCACGGTGAGATGCCGGAGCAGCAAGACCACTTAGGCCGTGCTATGATCAATTTGCCGCTGCGCCGGCGAGCGAGCAAAAGACGCGGAACGGTATCCCCTTGAACCTTTGCAAGTTTGCCGGGCTCCAGCCCCGCTGCCTCACGATGGCGCGCTTTTGTTTATCTACGCCAGGAGGCGTTCCTCAAGAGCAAGCTCTCCGCGGTGCAGACGAGCGAGTTCATCAAACCGCCCGCCTCCTTATAGCCATTCATGAAATGCGCAAAGCGGGCTGACTGACGCCAATGGAAGGGGCGCGGCATTTGCGAGAAGTCGCCTTCCAGGGAGCGTCGCTCCCATTCCTTCTTCGTCAGGTGTCTCGTGACCGTCGTGTTATGCATGCGAAGACGTTCGCTCTGGTGCGGGACGACTTCAAGTCCTTTTCAAGGGTGTTGGGAGGTTGGCCCACGGCTGAAGGGCTGCACAACCAAGGGGCGACGATCAGCTTCTGCACTTTCAGACACATCGTGATAACCTGTCGGTCATGAAATCGGAGGCTTGAGAGAAACGTGGGCGGGCCCCAGGAGAATAATTTCTGCCCATGGGGAAGGCGATGTCCGTGCTAGCCGGAATGTCAGCTACCGAAGATCCGCCGCCTGAAGGCTGCCAGTCCGCTAACGGCCGCCCCAAAGCTGCCGGTCAACACAAGGTCGCATCGGAACCGATCCTTCGCATCCCCCGTTATCGAATGGAAGGGACATTACTTGTCATTAGGAGATGAAGAATGAAACGGCTTCTTTTTGCCACTGCCATGATGGCTGTTTCCAGCGGGCTTGCGTTCGCGGGGACGACAGGGACAACAGGGACAACGTCGAGTGGCTCCTCCACTACCACAACGATGCCGACGACAGATAACAACACGGATTCGACCACAACGAAGTCGACCAATTCGAACTCAGCGAAGGACTGTGCGCCGGGCCAGCAGAGTGGCAGTGCCAAGCAGGCCGCTCCTGGTCAACAGGATGACACCAGTGCCAAGTCCGCAGCCCCTGGACAGATGAAAACGACTGCCGAAGGTTGCTAATTGTGCCGGGAGAGGCCGGTTTGCACCGGCCGGAATGGATGCCTCCCGCTGCCGACCGGCGGCAACGGTCCGGCCTGCGCGCCCTTCGATCAGCGCGGGCCGTTTTTCGGAAAGTACCTCCCTTAATCGTCCAACGAGCCTGCAGCCTTTTCTTGGGCGAGTCGGATCTTGGGCGAGTCGGAATGCATAGTTAGTTGCGGATGTGATTGTTGAAATAGCGGCCCTTGGCGAAGGCAGATTTGAACCGACAAATGCCTCAAGCGGCCACGTCCAGGAAATCGTATTGCTTCACCCTTGGCTCAAAACCAGACCGAGAGAACCCTGGTCCGGGTCAATAGTCGAACTTGCGCATCGAGGTCGACGGCATGGTGCGTTTCAAGAAACCAGCGTGAGCCGTCGGCCAGCCGGGTATGGACCGCCCTACGGGCTGAGCTGTATTCGAAGATGTGGCCGGGGGTAGAATGACGTCGCGTTCCCGTCGCTTCGCGCGCCGCCCTGATCGGAGTTTTCGCGTTGACGGTGTGGGTGGCCGTCACGGCATCGCATGCCATCTCCTCAACACGGTATTTCGGTGGCAAGCTCGTCGTCGCCCTGCCGCCGGGGGTGTGACCCGGCGGCTTGCACGTTCGACTAGGGTCGTTTCAGCGGTGACCGGTCTTACGGCGTTGGCGCAGGATCCTGTTTGGAAGCCATCTCGTCGATCTTCTCGGCAAGCACGCCGTTGGCCCATTCGGTGACATCGGCGTCGACCGGCTTGTTAGCCATATCGGCGAGCGCGTCATCCAGCGATGGGACGGCGGCAGCAGCATCGGCCGCCGCTATATTGGCCGCATCGAGCGCCGCCTGCGCTGCATCGATCTGCTCCTGGGTCGGGACTTGGTCGGCCGGAGTATTCGGGTCGTTCAATTTGGCGTTCAAAGCGTCGACTTCGGCTTGGGCGGCATCTACCGCGGCTTGGGCGCCCTTGGCGGCGGCCGAAGCTGTCACATAAGCCTGAATGCCGGCGAATTTCTTGCTCTTGGAGTTCATATAAGCGTTGATGTTGCGCTGCAGCGAGTTCAGCCGGCCAAGCTTGGCGTGAATGTTCTTGTCCTTGGGCGTCGCGGCGACCTCAATGTCGTCGACGGCGACCTGGTCGTCGGCCGAGGCCTTCTTTCCGGCGTGAGCCGATGCCGACTTGCCGTGCGAAACGCTGTTGCCGGACTTCCCGCCGCTGTTGCCGGACTTGCCGCTATTGCCGTGACCACCGCCATTGCCGTGACCACCCCCATTGCCGTGACCACCACCGTTTCCACCCGCGCCAGCGGAAGCAGGAGCGGTCACTAGCGCAAGCACGGCAAGCGCCGCCAAAAGGGTTTTTCGGGATGTCATGGTACCTCCTCAGGCGAATAGTCACCTCGCTGATTCGTTATAGAGCGGCTTCTAAGAGTTTCCTAATCCGACTGAAGGAACTTTAGATAAATACTTGTTGCAATGAGCGACTGACGACTGCGAAGATCTTTGTAAGCGTATGAAATTTAACAAAAAATTCGGAGTCGCAGACCCTATCGGCCTTTTGCGCGACTGAAGTCCCATACCGATCGGACCTTGGTCGGGCGATGCACAACTGCGGAATGCTTGCGGCATTTCGGAGTATGGCGTCACCATGTGGCTGTGACTGCGCATTGGTAGACAACTCGCCGGGCGAAGACCCCAACTACCTCGAGCCCGGCGAGCCCTACACCTGATCAGAGTACGCGATCAGGACCGGGGATCAGCCGGCGAAAGATGTGGGTGCAATATAGGTGCCAAACTATTCGTCCCAAATTGGGACCATGCTGCGGCCGGCAAGCTGCGCTTAGGTCTCATAGGCGCTGGCATCGGAAATGGCGATCGCTGGTTAGATCGCTTCCTCCGTTTGTATGATTTATTGGCATTGGCAGGCGTGCGTATATTGTTTGCCGGCCGGCGCTGAGTCTCACCGGTTGGGCCCAGCGGCCCGCCCGCCGCAAAGTGTCCCCCCGCGACAAAGGCTGCTGGGCCGTCCTAGCGCCGATCTGCTCCGGCAATGGCCGCGTGAATGCCCGCTCGACTCCAGCAACAGCTTCATCCTTGTTTCGACGGTTCCGCGCGCGGCGCCGTCATCGAGCGTATCTTACTCGCCTAACCCGGATCGTGCCGCGTCCGCTTTCCGGGACGCACGGATCTATGCTCAATAGCTAATGTCAGGCGCGTACCTGAATTGGTCCGCGAGCCGAGATAGCGCGTTAATCGATACGCGACATTGCGATGTCCAGGAATCGACGGTTTCGCGAACAGCGATGACTACTCGGAGCTGCTACCTCGTTTGCGCCACGAACTGTCCCCTGCCCTCAATGCTTCCAACGTCTCATTTGGGGGCCGATAACGGACTGGCAGCTCCGAGCGTCAAGGCGTGAGAAGCGGACGTTCAGGCGCTCCCTCTAATGCCCACTTCGACGGCGCCGGCGCCAGCTCGTTGGGGTTAGACCCTGACGCCGATGCGTGCGCCGACGGAATCTTCAACAGTCAACAACGCCGAGTTAAGCGTCGAGCAAAACCGTCCCTCGCGGGCGGCTGCAACATGCCAGGACATAGCCAGCCGATTTCTCTTCAGCGTTCAGTCCGCCTAAATCGTCCATGGCAACCTCGCCAGATAGTTTGGCTATTCGGCAGGTTCCGCAAACGCCCTGCTGGCAGGCGGGGATGTAGATGCCACAGTTCCGCGCCGCGTCCAGCAGGGTCTCTCCGGGCGCGCAGCGATGCTCCACACCCGAGCGGACAAAACGGACCGAAGACGAAATCGCCGAGCCAATTTCGGCCGCGAACCATTGCTGCCTCCGAAACTCTCCTCGTGATACTGCGCCGGCGGGAATCCTATTGCATCAAGGCAGGCGCGTGCCGTCTTCATGTACCCTTCGGGCCCACAGGCAAAAAGGGTGCGCTTGTGAAGATCGGGAACCAGGCTCAGCAGCATCCGACCATCAATTCGGCCGGTTGAACCCGTCCAAGCGGGACCTCCCTGGCCGCAAACCAAAGTCACTTTAACATTGGGAAAGCGAGCGGCAAGTGCTTCCAGTTCCGCTCGGAAGATGATGTCGCCTGGGGTTTTCGCACTGTGAATGAAGCGGATCTGAGGCTTGGATGGAAGCGTATGCATTCATCGTGCGGCTCGGCGTTAGGTCGAGCAACATGCCAGTTCTTACCCCGCTGAACAGCAATATTATTCCAGCGCTATGATCGGGAATATCGATTAAACCTCCAGCGACATTACGGCGAGATGGAGAGCACGGATGCCTTTGCGAATGATCGGTTCGTGTTTGCGGCGTGCCAGTATCGCCGTATGGACTGGCTGGTGCAACGTCGGCGCTCCTTCGACCAGGAACGATGGAAGCTCACCGGTAAACCTGCGCGCATCATCGCTGCGCATATAGCAAGTGCCGCCCGTTCGCCGGAGCATGATCTCCGCCAGAGCTTCCGATCCGGTCGAAAGTCGGCAGATCGCCAATTGAGCCAGCATCTCTGCGTGCGTTTTCTCCAGCACGACGGTGTAGCCTGGGCGGATGTAGGTGTCGGGATCGACGTCCGACAGTTTTCTGGCGGCAGTCGAAACCATTACATATTCCTCGACCATCAGGTGCTCGTATGCGATCTCAGGCAAGTAGCGGGGGGCATAAAGCACTGCGATATCCAGGTTTCCCATGCTGAGGTCGCTGACCATCTGGTTCGAATAATCCGACTCGACATGGATTGAGGACTTCGGAAGTGCTTGGCACAGGGTTTCGACCCACCCGGGCAGGACTGAGCGGGTCATGCCCACTTGGGCGGCAACGCGCAAGGTGCCTTCGAAACGGTTGAAGGCCCGAACATCGTGGCGAGCCTGCGACCAAGTGGATACCAGAGATCTTGCGTAGGTTTCGAACCGGCGCCCTGCGGCAGTCGGCTCTGCCCCGGCGCGTCCGCGTTGGAACAGTTCAGATCCGATTGCGCTCTCCAGGTTCTTGATGCGGGTGCTGATTGTCGATTGGGTTAAGCCCAACCGATCTGCGGTGCGATTGAAATTTCTCGATTCGATGATGTCGAGAAAGGTTTCGATGTGATCAAGCTGCATGGAAATCCCGATCGAAAAATTCGATCATATTCCTGGCTACCATAAGCTTGATCAACCAATACTCAAGGGGGAAGCTGCACCAGATGATCGGCCGGCGCACCGCCGGGACGGGCCACGGAGCGGAACAAAGTGTTCATAGTTGATTGCGACTGTCACAATTACTGGTCAAGCGCCACTGTGTTGACGCCATACCTTTCCGGCTTGTGGAAAGACATGTTCACCGAGGGCGAGAAAACAGGTCCCGTTGGCGCATTTCCGCATGGCCATCGCCCCTGGTTTCATCCGCAGGACTTCTCCCGCAAGGACGTCCGTCCGAAGACGGAAGCCGACAACTATCTCATCATGAAAGAGAAGCACCTCGACAAGTACAAAGTCGACGTGGCGATCCTCACCGGCGATGAGCCGATCGAGGCGTCGACCCTCGCCAATCCTTACTATGCCAGCGCCTTGGTCAGCGCCTACAATGATTATCAGATCGATCAATGGTTGCCGAAAGACGATCGTTTCATGGGTTCGATCATCATCGCACCACAGGATCCGAAGCTCGCTGCCGCCGAGATACGCCGTCTGGGCAGTCATCCGCGCATGGTCCAGGTTCTCGCTTCCCAAGGGTCCGTCAAGCCGTATGGAGACCCGTTCTACCATCCGATCTACGAAGCTTGCGCTGAAGTAGGGTTGCCATTCGCCATACATCTTGGCGGGCATGGCGGCGTGAATTCAATTGCCATTGCGCCTGCGCCCACGACATTCTTCTGGGAAACGCATGCCATTTTGCACATGTCGGCGATGTCGCACGTGGCAAGCATGATCGCCCATGGCGTCTTCGAGAAGTGGCCGGACCTCTACTTCGTGATCATCGAGTGCGGTGTCGCCTGGGTTCCGTCGGTCCTGTGGCGCCTGGATGCCGACTACAAAGCGCTGCGCAAAGAGACGCCATGGCTGAAGATGCTGCCCTCGGAATATTGCCGGCGCAACATTCGCTTTTCCACGCAGCCGCTGGAGCAGCCTGCAAATGTCCAACATCTCTGGTCCACGCTCGAAGCGATGGACGGGGAAAACACGCTGATGTTTGCGTCGGACTATCCGCACTGGGATTACGACGATGCCAACACGCTGCAAATCCCTCCTGCGTGGAAAAGCAAGATCATGGGACTGAACGCGCTGGAAGTCTACAAACGCATCCCCCGTGCGCAAGCCGCGAATGCCGCCTGAGGAAGCATACGATGCCCGAAAAAACATATATCTGCCGCGTCGACGAGATCGAAACAGGATCTCCGTTTATCGCCAAGATCCGCAGCCTTTCGGTCGGGATTTTCCGCATCGGAGATTCATTCCACGCGCTGCTGAATGTCTGTCCGCACCGCGGCGCTCCACTTTGCGAAGGACCGCAATGCGGGACAACCGCGCCCGTTGAACAAGCGCAATTCATCTATCATCGCGAAAACGAGATCGTCCGATGCGCCTGGCATGGCTGGGAATTCGACATCAAGTCAGGTGAAGCCTTGGTTGATCCATCCATTCGCGCTCGCACATTTCCAGTCACCGTCGAAGCCGGCAGCATCTATGTGACGGCCTGATTGGCCCAAAAGCCGATTGGGATTGGAAAAATTCGAAGAAAGATGGCCGCAGCCAACTAGCAGATTTGTTCGCGGTGCTTGAAAAAAATAACGCGGAGAACTCCGCAATGGGAGAGTCAAATCTCAGAATCTGAATACAAGCTTGGTATCGCGCAAAGCCTGGTCGGTGGCGGCAAAGTTTCCCGCCGCGACTTCATTCATCTTGGAATAGCCGCAGGCCTGACGGTCGCCGCCGCCGACACGCTCTTCTCGCCAGGGCGCGTGCCGAACCGATGCAGGGCGGCTTCGCCAAGCTCGGCATGGCTCACGGCGCGACGACGGATTCAATCGATCCGGCCGGCTACCCCGATACGTTCACACAAACCGCGTTTTCGGGCTCGCTATCCAACAGCCTCACTGAGGTCGACGCCAAAGGCAATGTCCAACCGGAACTCGCCGAGAGCTTCGAATCTTCGGACGGGGCCAAGACCTGGGCCTTTAAGCTGCGCAAAGGCGCAACCTTCCACAACGGCAAGACTGTGACGGCGGATGACGTCGTGACGTCATTGCAAGACTTGGGCAAGGACACAAAATCGGCGGCGAAGTCGCTGTTGGAGTCCGTCGCCAGGATCAAGGCGGACGGCCCGGAAACGGTGGTCTTCACGCGCAAGAGCGGCAACGCCGATTTCCCTTACATCATGAGTGACTACCATCTGGTCATCATGCCAGCCAAGGACGGCAAGGCGGACTGGGCTTCAGGGGTTCGCACCGGCGCTTTCGTCCTTGAGAATTTCCAGCCAGGCGTTTCGGCGAAACTCAAGCGCAATCCAAACTACTTCAAAACCGGCAAGCCCTATCTCGACGAGGTGGAATTCATCTTTATCACAGATCGTGCCGCTCGCATGGCGGCCTTGTCGACGGGCGAGGTGGACCATCTTGCTCGACCGACAGACCGCTCAGACGTGGTACTTGGTGCGTACAGCCACCGGTGAAGTCACTTGGCTTGCGCTCGGTGATCCGATGGCAAAATAGAAAAGCCCCCGCCGCCAGGCGTCCGGGCAGTTTTTGCCCGTTCAGATCGATCTGTGAGGTTTGTCACAGACGCATCGACGTATTGGCGTAGGCTACGTGCAGTTTCCTGCACGGGTAAGGGAGTGGTCCCGATGATTGTAACCTTCCTATGCTTGTGAATTTTCCTCTTGTCGCCGTTGCTCCCTTGCCGATCGGGGCCGTCATCGAGCCGAGCAGAAGGGGCTGTTGAAGGCAACGGACGAGTTGAGCGAGTCACCAGACGACGTGCTCAGCTACATCGGGATTTCCCGTGACTACATCACGGCGTTTGCGTTCCGCAGCCCGGCGTCGAGACGTAGGGGCTGAGCAATAAAAAGCCCGCCACTGTGAGGCAGCGAGTTCTCTTCCGGAAATGATGGGCTGCCTTTTACGGCGGGCCTTCATGGGGCGGGGTTGCGGATGTCTCTGGCCGGACATTCGACGTCATTGAAGCGAGGCACTCCTCCAGACGTTCCAGCCGCGCCTTGTGGCTTCGCAGTGTGTGCGCGACGTCATGCAGCCTGGATTTACCCTGAGAGTTGGCGGCAGCGATCAAGTCTATTTGGAGCCGACTGATCTCGCTCCGCAGATCGCGAGCGTCAGCTTCCATCAGACCCTTGATCCATCCAGCCCCGCGCATTCCAGCACACCATCCACCGAGCCCTGCGTCGCACGATAGCAGCGAGTTTGCTAACAACCATGCCATGGACCTTCTCGAATTTTATGCATTGCTAATATATAAAAAGCCCGCCACCGTCAGGCATCCGGGCAGTTTTTGCCCGTTCGGATCGATCTGTGAGGTTTGTAACAGACGCATCGACGTATTGGCGTAGGCTACGTGCAGTTTCCTGCAGCGGTAAAGGGAGTGGTCCGATGCTTGTGAACCTTCCTATGCTTGTGAATCTTCCTCTCGTCGCAGTTGGTCCCCTTGCCGATTGGGTCCGTCATCGAGCCGAGCAGAAGGCGCTGTTGAAGGCAACGGACGAGTTGAGCCAGTCACCAGACGACATGCTCAGCGACATCGGGATTTCCCGCGACGACATCACGATGTTTGCGTTCCGCAGCCCGGCGTCGAGACGTTGGGGCTGAGCAACAAAAAAGCCCACCACCGTGAGTCAGCGAGCCAAATTATTCGAGAATTAAACTGGATCGTTCCAGGTTCTGTAGCGCGGGAAGCGCCGCCGGTCGCCGAACACCCGGCCGAGGATGCGAATGCAAGAAGATGGCCCTCGTCCGCACACCATGGAATCGAGAGGAACGTCTCCTCCAGACTTCCCTTGGCGGCAAAGCGGCCCCCATAGCCTCGCCCGTGATTGTTGCGCCACCTCACGGTTTGCGGATGACCGCCTCCAAACACAGCGACCACAACGCACCCGTCCTCCAGTTCCGCGTCTGGATCAATGATAAGGCTTTCAGCCCGAAGCTCGGGGTAGGTGTCTGTCACCGCAAACACGTTGTAGGCCCACTTGCTGGCGGCACTGCGAGGCAAAACTGCTGCCTAAGGCCACAGCATTGAGACCACGTTTGTAGGCAAAGCTTCGCCATCCGCCGAAGCGGCGATATTCTTCAACATTGAGATTGCCCCGTTGGGCTCGCGGCTTGATTGCGGCTGGGGCAGCGTGGGGTATTTGTTTATAGACCGCGACATCGCCGAATGGTTCGCGGTTCGCTCTGCCGAACAGAACAAGGGCGAGGCAGTTGTTGTGACGGCAAAGGTCCGGAAGGCCGGCGTTCGGCTTGCAAAGGCCAGTGAGAAAGAGGTTGTGACCGTGCCGAGACGGTCGCGGGGTATCAGATGCCGTCGACGTTCTCTTGAGCCGCGACCGAAATTCGACAAGTCGAGTCAGCCGCTTCCGAGATCGCCAGTATATCAAGCAAACGACCGGCCCGGCGTACCCTACTTGCAGAACGATCAGCGCAAGGACCGCACAGCCGAGCGCGGTCCAAATTGAACCGGCTTCGATGTAGGTCCAGATCGCCCTGTGGAAAATACATTCCTCACGCATTTCATCAATTAGCGATTGCGCAATTAGCTGATTCTAAAATATCGCTGTAGCATGATGTCGCATCAGCTAGCGCTATCCATCCATAGAAGACGCTTTCAAGCTCGCCGTTGATCTGGTCGGCAGGAATGCCGGCCTTCTCGGCAGCTGTCATCAACTGGTCTTTCAAGTCGCCAACCGAGATGCGGTCTCCCTGCGCCACAATGGGCAGTTGTTTGGCTACCCACTTGTCGAGAAACTTCAGGCCACGGACGCTCATTTATTAGCAACCTCTCATCCTTGACACCGCACCCGCCCCGGGCCGGGTGACACCCGATCGCATGAGCGTGACGATTCCCTCCTATGGCTTCCCGCATTCGGTTGTCGATTCGACTTCGAAGGCCGTGATCGGCTTCAGTCGGCCCGGTCACGCGCATCGACGGCGACAAGGTAACCGTCAGCCTCCGGCCACTGGTGACTGTCGACGCCGAGCACGTGCGGGTTCGCCACGGCGAAAAAAGCCGATTGTTGACAAAGCCTAACGGCGCTGCTTGAGGAGATCAAAGGCCTCGTCGCAGGGGCAGCCGCCGGAAAGAATGGGATTCGGGCCGCTTTGGATAGTTATGCGGTTCCCGAGCCAGCACCGCGACAAGTACCGAGCAGTCGAGTTCCTCGTTGAACGAAAAGTGCGGGTCGGCCTCTGGCAAGATCTGAGCCAAGCGTAGCGATTTCAACCTGGCTGTCTTGGCGGCACGTTCTGTGCATTCAACCTCATTGATCGCTTTCGCGGACCGCACTGCACCTCGGCGTTCTCCCAGCCAACACATTTCCTGGTAGCCTCATTCTCACCTCCCCCCAGCGCAAATTTCTACATTCGGATGAACCATGTCGCCCTTCATTCTGATGAAGCCCAAGCTCAAGCAGCGGACCAGATGGCCGCGATTGTGGGCGGCGAGGTGATGCGAGCCCGGCCGAGTCTCGCGGGACCCTGGACAGGGACAGCGCCGAGTGGCTGGTGTCGGCGCTCCTCGAGTTCCTCATGGAAGGCACAATATGTCGCCGCTGCCGGCTGATATGAACCAGATCTCGGAATTGGCGCTTGAGGGCACATCATGACTGCGCACCAGGCGCCTTGCCGGAAGGTCGCCGACAGTGACGGTATCCAGCGTCCGCAACTCCCCGAAAAATTTCCATGAGACTTCGAGCCAGATATCCCGACCGGCAGCAACAGCACCAAGGTTTTTCGAGGGCGCCTTAGCCGTGGGGCCAGGGACGAGCCCGCCACTATTAAAGGACGAGACAGCCGAGACCATGATCGGTGACGCGCGCCGTACATTCTGAAAGCCAATGATCGCCGCCGTGATCGCCAACGCCGCCAGGACAAGGGCAATCGCTATCCAAACAACTGACCGGCGTCGATTTCGCATCGTTGCCCCAACCCAGGGGAAATATCAACGTATTAGCAACTGCTTGTATTTCTCGTGAACCAGGATCATTCTTGCCGAAGGCTGGGGTGGCGAGCTTAGGCATAACGGCGCGCGGTCCAGTGAATGCCCCCAAACACACTGCTGAGGCGAAAAGTTTCCGACGTGGACGTTGCGGTCACGAGGAAGCGAGGATTCCTCGCCGTCGCATTGAGTTTTTCTGACGTTGGGTTTCCATCGAAATTTGTTCGACTGTCGGAACCTACGCAAAGAGATATTGGTGTCGCTTTAGATAAAATTCTGGGTTTATATCCTGAATGTGCCATTCTAGCTCGGGCCGCTCCGAGCGGAGAGTATCAAAATATTCCGCGTTCGGGATATTATGTCTCGTATCAGTCAAGTTTATGAATTCATGTTGGAAGGCGATTAAGTATCGATCGCAGACTTCGTGAAGGCGGGGGAATATCCGTTCACGCGCAGAAATGGGCATCTCACTCAATGACCAGGTAGCGACAAAAGCGACTCGCAAATTTGCCGATTTAAGTAATTGAAACGCCTCGTCCAAGCCGGGATCCGAAACCAAGCAAAACCCATGCTCGGCAGAATTCCGGATTGTATCTGAAGCGCTTAGCTCTTTAGCCCCACACATACTCAGAAACAGTCTCTGGACCGACTGCACATGTGGAAGATCATAGATTATATGCTTTCCTCTAAATCCGTGATTGCGCAAGAGGCGGCAAAATGATCCATACCCGCCACCTATTTCAAAAATCACATCGCAATCGATAAGGGACCTGCCGGTTGCGGCCTCGTACCGATAGAGATGATACGCGTGTTGGATCAGGATCGGGCTTGTACCAAAGTCTCTTGAAAAATTCCTTGGCGTACCAACCATGCAATCCCGCGTTAAATTGAACCATTTGCTTTCCCAGTCTGTGCTGGCTCGAAGTTCGCTATAGCATGTCGGACCAACAGACGATTCGGGGACGCTAAAGACTCCCAAGCTAGGCCAGCGCAAAAAATCGAACCTGCTGCCCGTGATTGCGTCTTTCTTTATTGCTTCACATGTTTGCTGCCAAAATCCCATAGTCGATTTCTGGTCGACGAGACTTATGTCAAGATCGTTCAGAAATCGCCTGTACATCTCGTCATGATTTATGGATGCGTTCCGGCTCTCTTGATCCTTTACTTCGGCGACTGCCTTGTTCTTTTGCACGCGATCGCGCTGATTTTCCGGTATCTGTTCTTCGGCCAATAGTCGATCGCAGGCGTCGGCAGATTCTCTGTATCTTCCGGCCCAGTAGGCGTTTACTGCAAGTTCGTCGAGAAGCCCGTAGTCATAGATCCAGTTCTCCGACGCGGGCGTGTCGGTCGGGGGGATGATCCGCAAGCCTATTGCCGCGAACTCGTACCCCTGTTGATGGATACCGTTGTTGCGGCAGAACCTGGCCGCACCGTGAAGGGCCTCCGCTCGTGTCGGACACACCTCGGCTGCCTCGGTGTAGGCCGCTAAAATCTGATCCTTGGAATAGCTGAGAGCCTCCTTCAGCCTGGCGGCGTTCAGGAGGCTCACGAAGATATCCTGCTGCCATTGGTCAATGGAAGAGCGGCGTAGCAACCTGTTGTTCAAGTAAGTTGCTCCGGCACGGGGCACGACTTTGTATGCAAAGGTCGTCGGATTGTCCGGGGGGGCAGAGCCTCCAAATTCCATGTCCGCTTCCATGAGCAGAACATAGTCGTATTTCAATTCAGACGCACGAGCGCGATCAAATGCCTCCTGGCGCGCTCGAGAGAAACTGTCGCAATCCAATTGATGTAATTCACCGGGGATGTCGCGATCCGCGAAGAACGATCGTACGAATTCTTGTGTCCCGTCCGTCGAACCGGCGTCGCCGATCACCCAGCATGCGATATATGGCGCGACGGCGCTCAGACAGTGCGCAAGGGCTTCCTTCTGATTCTTTACGAGCATATTGAGGCAGAGGCGCTTCATGGTCATTGTCCTGCCACCGCTGCGGTGACAGGACCGCCGTACTTGCCCAGCCAAAACGTCCGTTGCGTGAGGGTCTCATAAACCTTGAGATAGTCCTGGGCCATGCGCCTCGAGGTAAAGCGTCGCTCGAAAGTGGCGCGTATGACAGCGCGATCCAATGTCTGGAGCCTATCCACCGCGGCGGCGGCAGAGTCGACGTCCCTGACGATGAAGCCGGTAATGCCATCGTCAATGACCTCGGGGACGGCCCCGTGATCGAACGCGATGACCGGCGTGCCGCAAGCCATCGATTCGATCATGACCAAGCCAAATGGCTCGTTCCACTCGATTGGAAACAGCACGGCGTGAGCGCCAGAGAGATAGCCCGGTTTTTGCAGGTCATCGATCTCGCCGATAACCTCGATGTTGGGATTGTCACGGACGAGCGGTTTTATGACCGTGTCATAATAATCCTTGTCCTTGTTATCGACCTTGGCGGCGATCTTTAATTTCAACCCTGCTTTGCATGCGATGTGGATGGCCCGTTCAACTCCCTTTTCAGGTGACATGCGGCCGAGAAATGCAGCGTAATCCGGCTTAACTGGCCTTGGCGTCAGGAGATTGGCCGGCATGCCGTTCGCCACCGTCCGAGCCCAGTTCAAATTCGGAATGGGTCGGCGTTGGCTATCGGAGAGCGAAACCAAGGGAGCGGTTTCAAGCGTGCTCAGGCTCTCGACCGAAAGCTCCATGCGCTCGATCAGCTCGTTCAGATAGAGGCGACCATGCAAGGTTGTCACAAACGGCACTTCTTGGCGACTGAACAATGAAAGCGGGAAATGCTCAATGTGGAAGTGCAGGACATCGAACTCATATCTGCGGCTGTATACGAGGTCAATCATGCGTTTGTAGACGGCAGGCCAGTCTTCGAGAGATTGATCGAGCCGCAGAGCTTGCTCACAGATCGGTGCCAGGCTCGCAGAGGTGGTCGAGTCGCCGCTTGCAAACAAGACGACCTCATGACCCATGGCGACCAGTTCCTCGGTCAACCAATGAACGACACGTTCGATGCCGCCGTACAGTTTGGGTGGTACAGCCTCAAAAAGCGGCGATACTTGAGCGATACGCATCACCATCTCCTAGCGAGTGAGCCACTGGATCAACTGTCGCCATTCGCGCAAGCGCCGCGGCCAATCGTACACCACAGCACAGTGCGCCTGTTGGCTCAGCGACAATCCCGGCTGGCCTCCCCACGGCGTTTCCAACTCGTCAGCCAGGTTCTCGGAAAACGTTACGGCATGTTCCTCTGCGTTGGGATTGAAAGGATAAACCCGTGCGTAGCCGGCAGTGGTTTCGGGCAACGCACCTAAGGAGGGAACGATAATCCGGCAGCCCGCCGCCATTGCTTCTATGACGGCGAGGCAGGCGGTTTCAGCAAAAGTGCAGGGATAGGCCAGGAAATGCATGGTCCGCAGCGCATTGCGGAGTTCAGAATTGGGCGCAAGGCCGTGATAGGTCACTCCCGGCATGGACTGCGCCCTGTCGTAGAGGTGTTGATAGGGACTGTCGTCCTCCAGATACAGTTTCATGGATGACCAGACATGGAGTTCAGCGTTGACAGGACTGAGGCGCTGCCACGCATCAAGAAGCACGGAAAGCCCACGAAACGGCGTGCTTGTATATGCGCAGCGCCAGGTCGTTCTCGTTTCCCAGCGTTTCGGATCCGTGCTCAAATCCAACGCGTGTCGAAGCACTACACAGCGATCCGGGGGTAGCCCGAAGGCGGTCAGGTATTGTTCTCTTTGCCAGTACGACACGAAGACGAAGCAACGAACAGAATCGACGAGTTCCCTGTCATGGCACCACTGAACCCAGCGTTGGTCGACATTGTGATGCATCCAAACGACGCGGGGCCTGACATCGGCTTTATCATATCCCGGGTGGTTCACTTGGAGATTGATCCGATCGAGTTCTTCCCCTAGCCGCTCTCTCAAACCCTCAACCATGAGTTCGGTGCCCGCCGCGGGGCGTTCCGGGACCCAAGAGCCTGTCGCCGCCAGAGCCGGCGCCTCGGTCTCGAATGCCTCAAGTTTCGGGGGCTCATCGACCGGAAGCTTGTCGGCGGCAAAGCGCGCGTTGGCCACCACGCGTTTTGCCATTTCCGCCGGCAATTTGTCGCTGGCAAGCAATTTTAGACAGGCGTCAAGCGATTCCCGGTAAGCGCCTGTCCAGTAGGCATTGACAGCAAACTCGTCGAGCAGTCCGTAATCATAGACCCAGGGCTGAATGAAAAGTCCGGCGGGTTGAGCAAGGGCGAGCCCTCGACGCGCGAATTCCGTTCCTTCCGCATACCGGCTCTGGTTGCGGCAATAGAGGCTCGCGGCATGAAGAGCCTCGGCGCGGGCCGGAACGACCTGCGCGGCACGCTCAAAGACGGCAACGACCTTGTCGAACGGCCGTCCCAGCGCTGCCATGAGGTTGCCCGCCTCGAGCAGGCTCACATAGACCTCTTCGTCCCAAAAGCCCAGCTCGGCGCGCTTCAGATAGTTCGCCAGTGATTTTTCACGTTCACCGGAGTCCCTGTAGCTCTGCGCCAAATAGAAGGTGTACCGCGAAACAAGGAAGGGATCGGTCTCCGTTGCAAGCGCATTTTCAAGAACGGCCGCGTCGTCCTGATACTTTAGTGGATTCTGGCTGCGCGCTCCGCCACGCCTCGACAAAACACGAAAGCCCTTGGCCGTCTCTCGCGCAATATTGCCGGGGGGCGTCTCGAGGTATTCGTGCAACACACCCTTGAAGGAGAATGGCAGCCGGTTTCGGCATATTAGTGGGCGATAGTATGAAATACCGCCCCCGGTTATTTCGACGTCATATATGTCGGGTTCCATTTGCGACTTGAACGCCAGCTGATCGAAATCAGGGTCCCAGACGATGAGATCATCCGCATCCATGATCATGGCGTAGTCGACAGTCTCAACCTCACGCAACCGGTCAAGGGCGAAGGTCCGGTTGTATGCGAAGTCCCGCCAGGGCTCGTCGATAACTGCGCCTTTGACATTGTGCGTGGCCAGGAAGGCGCGGACGAGGTCCTGCGTACCGTCCTCGGAACCCGTGTCGACGACGAGCACATAGTCAACGATGGGAAGCGCGCTGGCGAGGCATTGCAGGATGACCTTCGCCTCGTTCTTGACGATCATGCACAGGCCGATGGTCGTCATACTAACGGTCCGTCACGCCCGGACAGTGCCATTCTTCGCACTCCAGGATCAGTCTGGTGCGCCGCACCAAGGCTCGCATTGTTCATGCACTCCCCCCGCGGTCCCGATCATTTTTCTTATCCGGGTGCTGCCAAAACGTGTCGGCCAATTCCGCATGCGCACTTCACTGCCTATACCAGATGGCGTCAAGGGCGAGACACCCACTGCGTGGTCAATACGTAGCCACCCCGCGAAGAACCGCGACAGTTGACCTCGATTGCATCGGCGCGATGGCGAGAATTGAAGCGGAAGCGATAGGCCTGCCATTCTCGGAGAATTTTTACAGTTGCCGTCGAGCAATGCCTGCCGCCTTGTCCCTCGCCACGTATCGGGTCAATTCATATTTCAAAAACCCTAATTTTTGCACCACTAATATATCTCCAGGAAGCGGACACGCGGTTTACGACGACGACACCGTTAGACGGCAGTATCCGCTGAACAGCAATATCGAATGGATCACGGACCGAAGCTGGTCCCAAGTGAAAAACGTGGCGCGCGGGCTTCGCTGAAAAGCGGGGCCGCGCATTTCCGATCATTTCTTTTGGTGCCGGCCATCACGACTGCTTGCCGACTGGCGGGAACTGGATGGAGCGCCAAGCCTGCGGTTCTCAAGAGAATTTGCGCGGTTTTGGCCCTTCGATATTGACCAGGCTCTGCTGGTCTATTCCTGGCCATTTACCAGTTTTCCTACTTTGTAGTTTACAATCTGCTAATTTTCGCATCTACTAATATTCGTCATGCGAGGGGGTGACTGCGGGTCTTACGGTCTGTTGGCCGGGGGTGCCGCGAAAATTTTTGGGGCTGAGGTCTGGGGTCGTAAAGCCACATTGCGGACGATGAACAAGGCGCGTTCCTGGGATCGTGCCGAGAAACCCGCATGCACGTTTGCCGTCGGCGAAGACGGACAGGTTTCCCATACCGGAGTTCCTTGCGTGTTTGACGCCGATCCGTCGGCGCGACCGGTGTTGGGGGTGTGTGGTGGGTCGAGTGATATTGCGGGCGGGCCGGCGCGGAACGAGTTCCGACGTCGATGAACCCCTAAAGCGGCCATGGGCTGCCGCGGCCGGCGGCCGGCCGCTGGGCCGCCCCTGCTCCGACCTCCCTGAAAACCACGACGCCATCAGCGCCTCGCGCCCTGCCCGCGCGATCGACCCGGCCACGCCCGGCGCCGCCGGCTTTCAGCTTGAACCCAATCGGCATCGACAGGATTTCGCCATGGCCTGCGAACTCGTCTTCGTCGATCCCTCGGTATCCGATCTCGGCACGATCCTGCGAAACCTGAGACCGCAGGTCGAGGTGATACTGCTCGACGCCGAGCGCCCGGCCGCGCGCCAGATGGCGCTGGCGCTCGAAGGCCGCAGCCTCGACGCCGTGCACGTCATCGCCCACGGCGCGCCTGGGCTTGTGAACTTCGCGGCGGGTGAGTGGTCGGCGCGGACGCTGGACGACGATGCACTCGACCTCGCCGTGATCGGCCAGGCGCTGGGCGGTTTCGGCGAACTGCTTCTGTGGAGTTGCAACGCCGGCGCCGGTACCGCCGGAACGGATTTTATCGATGCGCTGTCGCGCGCGGCGGGAACGCCGGTCGCGGCGGCGAACGAACTTGTTGGGTCGCGGGCACTCGGCGGCGACTGGAAACTGAATGTACGGACGGGGGACGCCGCAGCGCGGCCGCCGCTGACCACGGAGGGTATGATGAGCTTCACAGCAGTGCTGGCCGCGATCGAGATCACGGTATCCGGCTTGATCCCAAGCGGCTCGACGGGCGGTTCGACGACCTACTTCGTGGTCGACAGGGACCACGGTGCGATCGTCGGCAACGTCAATCTTCCGAGCATGGCGAACAAGCCCTTCCGGATCACCGTCAGGGTGCCCAGCGAATCGACGGGCCTCGACGTCGGTGTCTTCGACGAAACCGGCAAGTTCACCTCGGCTGGCTTCACGGTGGATGTACCCGCGCCTCCATCCGGCGCCGTTGGATCGAGAGGGTAAGGCCATGCTGAACAACCCAGTTTCCCTTTATAGCCCGCTCGCCGCGCGCCTTTCCGCATCAACACGGGAGGCTTCGGCCGAATACCCGCGGGGCGATCATGCCACCGAAATCGTTTTCATCGATCCTGCCGTCAGCGACGTGCCGACCCTTCTGGCCGGGCTGCGGCCCGGCGTGCGGCCGGTGCTGCTCGATGCCAAGCGGCCGGGGGCCGCGCAGATGGCGGCGGCGCTGGTTGGCCGACGAGGCCTTGCCGCGGTGCACATCATCGCCCACGGCGCGCCTGGTCGCGTCGGTTTCGCGGCCGGCGAATGGTCGGCTGAGACACTTGCGCGCGACGCCGGCGACCTGGCGGCGATCGGCCGGGCGTTGGCCGAGGACGGCGACTTGCGGCTGTGGAGCTGCGAGACCGGCCGAGGCGCGGCTGGCGAGGCGTTCGTCGAGGCGCTCTCCGAAGCGGCCGGCGCCGACGTATCGGCTGCGGCAGCTCTGGTGGGCGCCGAGGCGCTCGGCGGGCGGTGGGACTTAGCCGTATCGGCTGGCGCGCGAGTGGCGCCACCGCTGACCGACGCCGGGGTGGCAAGTTATGCCGGCGTGCTGAGCCTCGAGGTGACGCTTACGGGGTCGCTCGATACTACCACCAGCACCCAGAAACCTGTTCAGTATTATATCACAACTTCGACTGGCGTTATTGTTGATAGTTTTTCGCTGCCGTCAAACGGAGTGGCGCCCTTTACTTCGGTCGCAATTCTAGTCGATGTTCCCGCGGCTGGAACGTATACGATTACCGCGTTTGTGCAGTCGGACGGCCCCGCCAACACTTGGACTCAAATTTCGGCGGGAACCTTTACTACTGCAGGGGTGATCAGCGGCGCGGACACCACTGCTGGCGATGGCGTTTTCCAGCTAACCGCTGCCTCCTCCACCAGTAATACCGGCCCGACTGGCGCCACAGGCTCGACCGGAGCGGCCGGCGCCACAGGTTCAACCGGAGCAGCCGGCGCCACAGGTGCGACTGGAGCAGCCGGCGCCACCGGTTCGACCGGAGCAGCCGGCGCCACTGGTTCAACCGGAGCAGCCGGTGCCACAGGCTCGACCGGAGCAGCCGGTGCCACAGGTGCGACTGGAGCAGCCGGCGCCACGGGTGCAACAGGTTCGACTGGAGCAATAGGTGCGACCGGAGCCACGGGTGCAACCGGTTCGACGGGTGAGACCGGCGCGACCGGAGCAACAGGTTCGACTGGTGAGACCGGCGCGACCGGAGCAACAGGTTCGACGGGTGAAACCGGCGCCACGGGTGCAACCGGTTCGACGGGTGAGACCGGCGCGACCGGAGCAACCGGTTCGACAGGTGAGACCGGCGCGACCGGAGCAACCGGTTCGACGGGTGAGACCGGCGCGACCGGAGCAACCGGTTCGACGGGTGAGACCGGCGCGACGGGTGCAACCGGTTCGACAGGTGAGACCGGCGCCACGGGTGCAACCGGTTCGACGGGTGAAACCGGCGCGACCGGAGCAACCGGTTCGACGGGTGAAACCGGCGCGACCGGAGCAACCGGTTCGACGGGTGAAACCGGCGCGACCGGTGCCACAGGTGCGACTGGAGCAGCCGGCGCCACGGGTGCAACAGGTTCGACTGGAGCAATAGGTGCGACCGGAGCCACGGG
>NZ_JAMYVB010000035.1:0-27395 GCF_040323635.1 Mesorhizobium sp. M0037
ACTACCGCGCGCGGGTCCACTCACTTTTTTCTACCCCCCCCCGCTCCCCCGGTCCCCCCCCGCGCCGCTCCCCGCCCCGCCCCAAAAAAACCCCCCCCCCCCGCGGGGCGGGGCGCCCCCCCCCCCCCCCTTCGTTTTCGCAGGCTTCGAAATCAGTCCTTTTCGAAGATGCGTGCCTTGGCGACGACGCCAGCGATTGCGCCGCCGATCAGCGGCGCAACGATGAACAGCCAGAGCTGGCTGAGGGCTGCGCCGCCGGTAAACAGCGCCGGGCCGATCGAACGCGCCGGATTGAGCGAGGTGCCGGTCACTGGGATCATTGCGAAGTGCAGTCCGGCCAGCGTCAGGCCGATGACCAGGCCGGCGAACGCCGTCGAGTGCTTCTCGGCTGTGACGCCGAGGATGACGGTGACGAAGGTGAAGGTGCCGATCAGCTCCCACAGGAAGGCCGAACTCGTCCCCCATTTCGCTACGTCCCAGCCATTGGCGCCGAAACCGGTGGTGTGCCCGCCGGTCTGGCCGGAGACGATGATCCACAGCGCCAGCGAGGCCAGAATGGCGCCGATGATCTGCGCGATCCAGTAAGGAATGACATCCTTGGCCGGCAGCCGGCCGGCAAGGAAGACGCCGAGCGTGACGGCCGGGTTGAGATGTGCGCCTGAGATGGGACCCACCGCGTAAGCCGCCGCAATCAGGCCGATGCCGAACGCCAGGCCGATGGCTTCCTGGCCCAGCGGCAAGTCGGCGAGAAAGCCACCCGTCGCCACCGACGCCGTGCCGATAAACACCAATAGAAATGTCCCTAGAACTTCCGCAAGATACGTTTTCATTGCCCTCTCCTCGTATCGATCCGTCGGTCCGCTTTTCCGCGCCGCGAATCATGGCGCAAAGAGTATTCCCAACGCAAAAGCTTGGAAAGCAGAGCAATTGCGCCACAGATCGTGCTTACGGCGGCCAGTTACCAACATTAGAGACCTTGCATATATTTGAGATTTGTTATCGCCGGCGGGCGGACATTTGCCGGCGGGGAAATTGTCGGCCGCGAGCGGAAGGCCTCGTCGCCGCGAAATTCAAGCGGGGTTCAATCTCGACGCGAAACGCTCTAAGAGCAGGCCGAAAGATACTGTGCTCGATAGATGGAATGACGAATGCGACTGGGCGGACGGCTGGCGGCAGCCATTGAAGTGCTGGACGACATTGGCCGGCGCCACCGGCCGGTGGCCGATGCGCTGAAAGATTGGGGCCTGTCGCATCGCTTTGCGGGCGGCGGCGACCGCGCGGCGATCGGCAACATCGTCTACGACGCGCTGCGCCACAAACGTTCCGCCGGCTGGCTTTTGGGTGAAGACACGCCCCGCGCCATCGGCTTCGGCGCGCTGCTCATCGAATGGGGCCAGACGCCGCAATCGCTTAACGATGCGCTCCAGGGTGACAAGTTCGCGCCGCCGCTGCTCAGCGCCGCCGAGTTGCAGGCGCTGGCCGAGCGCCGGCCTGAAGACGCGCCGGAGGCGGTGCGGGCGGACATACCTGACTGGTGCGCGCCGTTGTTCGAACGAGCCTTTGGCACAGACTGGGTTGCGGAAGGTGCTGCCCTGGCGACCCGCCCGCCGCTCGACATCAGGGTCAATACGCTGCAGTCCGACCGCGCCAAAGTGCTGGCGGAACTCGCCGAAACCGGCGCCAAGGCAGCCGCTATCGCGCCACAAGGCATTCGCATCCCGCCCATCGACGGCGACGGCAGGCACCCGAACGTACAGGCCGAGCCGGCCTTCCAGAAAGGCTGGTTCGAGGTCCAGGACGAAGGCTCGCAGATCGTTGCCGCCCTTGCCGGCGCGCAAGCCGGGATGCAGGTGCTCGATTTCTGCGCCGGCGCCGGCGGCAAGACGCTGGCGCTGTCGGCGGCGATGGCCAACAAAGGCCAGGTCTTCGCCCATGATGCCGAAAAGGCGCGGCTGGCGCCGATCTTCGACCGCATCCGCCGTTCGGAAAACCGCAACGTCCAGGTCGTCACCAAGCCGGCCGAGCTCAGCCCCCTCGCAGGCCACATGGACATCGTGCTGGTGGATGCGCCCTGCACCGGCAGCGGCACCTGGCGGCGCCGTCCCGACGCCAAATGGCGGCTGACGCAGAGACAGCTCGATGCCCGCAAGGGCGAGCAGTCGGCGATCCTCGACGCGGCCAAGGCCTATGTCAAACCCGGCGGCCTGCTGGTCTACATCACCTGTTCGGTGTTCGACGAGGAGAATGGCGAGCAGATCGCCGCCTTTCGCGAGCGCCACAAGGGCTTTGTCCCGGTCGATCATCGCGCGCTCTGGGATATCAGCTTCCCCGGTCACGCAGCGGCCGCCCGGATCGGCAAGACAAGCGACATCTCGCTGTCGCCGGCGCTGAGCGGCACCGACGGGTTCTATTTCTGTGCGCTGCGTGGGGCGAATTGACGCTGCGATTGACAGCTGACATAGCGCCAGTTGCAGATGCGCGGCGTCGGCCGCCAGACGGGGTAGAATTCTTGCAAAGATATGTGTCGCTTCTGCTTTTCCTCATTCTGGTGCTCGGCGGAGGCCTGCTGATCGGCTATGCGACGTTGCCGGGTGAATGGTATGCCTCGCTCGCCAAGCCGCCCTTCAACCCGCCCAACTGGGTCTTCGCGCCGGCCTGGACGCTCCTCTATGTGCTGATCGCCGTAGCCGGCTGGCGGACATGGGAGCGGGAACGAGCAGGCGCCGCGATGAAGATCTGGGCCCTCCAGCTTGTTCTGAACTTCGCGTGGTCGCCGACTTTCTTCGGCGCCAAACAGATGGGGCCGGCACTGGTCGTGATCCTGGCTCTTCTCGCCAGCATTGCGCTGTTCATAGCCACGGTGTGGAACCGCCATCGGGTTTCCGGCTGGCTGTTTGCGCCCTATGCCGCGTGGGTAGCCTTCGCCACCTTGCTCAACGCGTCGCTGCTCCTGTTGAACTGAGTGCTTTGCTGCAGTGCAGCAAAAGCATTTGCGTGGCGTTCAGGCGTCTGCGATAAGCTTTGCAGGTAAATCAGGGCGATGGCCATGGCAGCAAAGATCGTACCCGCACCCGATTATGAGGACCGCGTCAGGGCGTCGTTCGCCCGCCAGCAGGCGATGGCGACCATCGGCGCCGAGCTGACGCTTGTGACGCCGGGCATCATCGAGATCGAAATGCCCTATTCCCAGGCACTGACCCAGCAGCACGGTTTCCTGCATGCCGGGGTGATTTCGACGGCGCTGGATTCGGCCTGCGGCTATGCCGCATTTTCGCTGATGCCGGAAAATTCCGGTGTGCTGACCATTGAGTTCAAGGTCAACCTCCTGGCGCCCGGCCGGGGCGAACGCTTCCTGTTCCGCGGCTCGGTGACCAAACCCGGCCGCACCATCATTGTCGCCGATGGCCAAGCGTACGCCTTTGCCGCCGATGGCGAGGCCAAGCTGATCGCGACCATGACCGGCACGATGATGACGGTGGTTGGCCGTGACGGGATAGCAGGCTGATGGCCAAAATTACGCGAATTGGTGGCAAGGACGTCCTCTTCGTCATGGCGGCGCAGGCCGAGTACGGTCCGCATCTGCAAAAACTGTTCACGCCGCTGATGACGGGCGTCGGCCCGGTAGAGGCAGGTGTGCGGCTCGGCGCCGAACTGTCATGGCTGAAATCCGAGAAGGCGTTGCCCGATCTCGTCGTCTCGCTCGGCTCCGCCGGCAGCCGCACACTGGAGCAGACGGAAATCTACCAGGCGGTCTCGGTCAGCTATCGCGACATCGACGCTTCGCCGCTAGGCTTCGAAAAAGGCGCGACGCCGTTCCTCGACCTGCCGGTGACCGTCCCGCTATCATTCAGGATACCGGGCATTAAAGAAGCCAGCCTGTCGACCGGCGGCGCCATCATCACCGGCGCCGCCTACGACGCCATCGCCGCCGATATGGTCGACATGGAAACCTTCGCCTGCCTGCGCGCCTGCCAGTTGTTCGATGTCCCGCTTATCGGCCTGCGCGGCATTTCAGACGGTGCAGCCGATCTGCGCCACGTTGGCGACTGGACCGAATATCTGCATGTCATCGACGAGAAGCTGGCGGATGCGGTCGCTCGGCTCGAACAGGCCATCGGCTCCGGCACGCTACACAAGGAGCA
Source organism: Mesorhizobium sp. M0037 (assembly GCF_040323635.1). Classification (NCBI taxonomy): domain Bacteria; kingdom Pseudomonadati; phylum Pseudomonadota; class Alphaproteobacteria; order Hyphomicrobiales; family Phyllobacteriaceae; genus Mesorhizobium; species Mesorhizobium sp. M0037. The sequence continues at coordinate 4,143 of NZ_JAMYVB010000035.1, forward strand.
GCCTGGGCAAGAGTCGGCGCCGCTCTGAAAGTCGGGTTGCGCACCCCATTGCGCCGACTCGTTTCTTTCTCTAAAGGCTCGCCATGACGACAGCCAATCATCCCGATACAGTCCTGATTGTCGATTTCGGCAGCCAGTTTACGCAACTCATCGCCCGCCGCATCCGCGAGGCTGGCGTGTTTTCCGAGATCGTGCCGTTCCAATCGGCCGAAGCTGCCTTCAAGCGCATCAATCCGAAAGCCGTGATCCTGTCGGGCGGTCCCGCCTCGACATCGGACATCGGCAGCCCGCGCGCGCCGCAGATCGTCTTCGATGCCGGCGTACCTGTGCTCGGTATCTGCTATGGCCAGATGGCCATGTGCGTGCAGATGGGCGGCGTCGCCGAAAGCTCGAACCATCGCGAATTCGGCCGCGCCTTCGTCGAGATCGAAAAGGACAGCCCGCTGTTCGAGGGCCTGTGGGCGCCAGGCCAGCGCCACCAGGTGTGGATGAGCCATGGCGACCGCGTCATCTCGCTGCCCAAGGGGTTCGAAGTCTTCGGCAAGTCGGAAGGCTCGCCCTTCGCCATCTTCGGCAATGTCGCGCGCAAGATGTACGGCATCATGTTCCACCCGGAAGTTGTGCATACGCCGGATGGCGCCAGGCTGCTGAGAAACTTCGTGCACAACATCGCCGGCATCGAAGGCGACTGGACGATGCGCGCCTATCGCGAGCATGCGGTCGAGACAATTCGCAAACAGGTCGGCAAGGGCAAGGTGATCTGCGCGCTGTCGGGCGGCGTGGATTCATCGGTCGCTGCCTTGCTGATCCACGAAGCGGTAGGCGACCAGCTGACCTGCATTCTTGTCGACCATGGCCTTATGCGCAAGGACGAGGCCGCCGGCGTGGTGGCGATGTTCCGCCAGCACTATAATCTGCCGCTGATCCTTGTCGACGCGTCGGAAAAATTCATCTCCGCGCTGGAAGGCGAGTCCGACCCCGAGACGAAGCGCAAGACCATCGGCCGGCTGTTCATCGAGGTGTTCGAGGAAGAGGCCAAGAAACTCGGCGGCGCCGATTTCCTGGCGCAAGGCACGCTCTATCCCGACGTCATCGAGAGCGTCTCCTTCACCGGCGGCCCGTCGGTGACCATCAAGTCGCACCACAATGTCGGCGGCCTGCCGGCGCGCATGAACATGCAGCTGGTCGAGCCGCTGCGCGAACTGTTCAAGGACGAGGTGAGGGCACTGGGCAAGGAACTCGGCCTGCCCGAAAGTTTTATTGGCCGCCATCCGTTCCCCGGACCAGGCCTTGCCATCCGCTGCCCCGGCGGTATCACCCGCGAAAAGCTCGAAATCCTGCGCGAGGCCGACGCCATCTATCTCGACGAGATCCGAAAGGCCGGCCTCTACGACGCCATCTGGCAGGCTTTCGCCGTGCTGCTTCCGGTGCAGACCGTCGGTGTGATGGGCGACGGCCGCACCTACGAATTCGTCTGCGCCCTGCGCGCCGTGACGTCCGTCGACGGCATGACCGCCGACTTCTACCACTACGACATGGCTTTCCTCGGCGCGGCGGCCACCCGCATCATCAACGAAGTCCGCGGCATCAACCGCGTCGTCTACGACGTGACGTCAAAGCCGCCAGGCACCATCGAGTGGGAGTGATTCAGGCCCACTCAAACGCCGCCGAAAACACGCCATTGTACGCCATAACTATTTGACAACACATATAAACCCATTCGGCGACAATCGGTGCGCAGAGATTGGATTGACGGACCGGCTGACGGACCTTCCGCATATTGCTAGCTCAGATTTTTCGAAGTGCCGTCAGATCCAATGAGGCTCTGACGGTACTTTTTTATGCCTTAAGGAATTGAAGATAAAACAAAATTTCTGCCGAAGAGCCTCGAAATTGTACTGACGGTACTTTTCAGACGGATGCCGCCCTTAAGGCACTGAAACCAAAAGAGAAAATCTATAAGATTGCAGACCGTGACGGCATGTATGTCCGCGCGATGCCCAGTGGTGCGATCTGGTTCGGCTGGACTACAGGCTCAACGGACGCCAGGAGACGGTCTATCTAGGCAGGTATGGGCGGGGCGGAATCTCACTTACCCTTGCCCGAGAGAAGTGTCTCGACGCGAAGCGCGCTATTGTCGAGGGACGATCGCCGGCGATCGAGAAACAGCGCGACAAGCGCCGAGTTGTGACCCCGGTCTCCGGCCGACTTCAGCGCCGAAATGGCTACCAAACCAAAGCGATGCCCGGGCCTTCAAGGCCTCTTCTTAATCCGGCCAAGCCGGCCCGGAGCGCCGCATTCACTCACATCCCTTGCACCTGAGTGCAGAGCTGCTGCATCGAAGCCATTTGAGCAGCCGAGTTCGCGCCCGAACCCGTGCTGGTGCTGGCGGTCGTATCGCCAGCTGTATTCGAGGATCCCGACGTGCCGGTGGTTGTACCCGAACCAGTGCTGTTGCTGGCCGTGGTGTTACTGCCGGTCGAACCAGAGCTGCCTGAAGTGCCGGTGGCTGTGCCAGAGCCGGTGCCGACACTCGCCGTTGTATCACTGCCGGTCGAAGCCGAGCTACCTGACGTGCCGGTCATTGTGCCAGAGCCAGTGCCGTTACTGGCCGTCATTCTCGAGCAGTCGGAGCGAACCTGTGCCTGCTGTTCAGAGCTCAGGGACGACCAGTTCTTGCGGATCTCATCCTGCGACAGAAGTCTTCCCGAATTGGCGTCGCTGAAGAATGAGCCCGAGAGCTTGCTGTCCCAGCCGCTCGGGATACCGCTTTGGCCTGAGCCGGACGTAGAACTCATACCCGACCCGGCCGATGAGCCGGACGTTCCGTTCGTGCCGCTGGATGTTCCCGACGACTGCGCCAAGGCCGCGGTGGCGAGACAGAGAGAGATCGCTGTAGCTGTCAAAATCTTACGTTTCATGTGAGTCTCCTTTGGGGTTCGACGCCGTTGCGGCGTCGAACCCTAATCTCGAGGAAAGGCACTTGTTCCTGTATAGAGTGGAATTCGATGTCATGATCCTTGTGCACCAGCCTTGGTCTCGAATGCGATGCCGGAGCGCTTCAACGACAACTGACGCCTCAGGCGAGAGCTGTCCGCTACTGGGTGTTAGAGGCGATATGCGGAACGCTTCCCGAATAGTTGGGTGCCACCATCGGGTAATTGCGAGGCAGGTTCCATTTGGTTCGGTAATCGTCCGGATTCATGCCCAGTCGGCCAAGGTGCGAACTGCGTCGGGTCTCGGTTAGAGACAGGAGGGTGGCCTTTGCCGCGGCGTATAGCTCGACATGCGGAGCTCGTCTCGACCGCGCACACTCAATATGTGTTACGATGACGCCGCCAGATGTCATATGAGCGAATGCCTTTCCGGCGAAATAAATTGCTCCCAGCAGGTCGACGCTCAGCACCTTCAGCCAGCCCGCTCTAGTGAATGCCTCAATGGGTTTAAAGATTATCAGGCCGGCGCGCTGTTGACGATTATTACCAACCTGCCGAACGCGTGAGCGCAAGTCGACAGCACCGTGATAGCGGCCTCCCCCGGCGCGCCCCTTGTCGAACCGATGCGCGCCTTCTCGACCTTGCCTCCACCCACGTCGGCTCACCCGTGCACCTTCGGTGCCCAACCGCATGGCGATGGCCAGTCCAATGCCGCTTGCAGCACCGGTTGCAATGCAGTCTTGTTATCCAGGCGCATCGGGTTCGACCTCTTTCTGGGGAGCAGCAAGTGGTTCAGTCCAGCCTTCAGCGACCCGATCCACGCTGAGCAGGCTGCGCGCATAATCCTGTTGCGCGCGAACAATGGCATCATCCTGCTGTGAGGGAAGAAAGACCGGCAAAGCAAGGCAGACACTTTGTGTGGCCAACAGCTTATTCCAGTTCGCGATCAGCGCCTTGAAAGCGCGCCCCACCGCCCTCGGATTTCGGTCGAGGTCATAGAGGCCGAGCGGATTGATCCGTCCGTTGTTCTCCCGAAGCGCACTGTCCCAGTCCACCTGATCCGTCAGCGAGTACCAGGTGAAGCCTACGATGGGGATGCCATCGTTGCGGATCCGCAGCACGTTGGCCCACTCTTTCCACAGCCAATAGACGGCTTCGTCTCCATTGGGGCCTTCGCTGATGTTGGTCTCCGTATGCATTACGGGAAGCCGGTAGCGGTTGAAGTACTGCCGCGTGATCTCGTCATAGCCAAACACCTCGCCGGACCCGGACGTCGTTCCGTCTGCCCAAACCCGATGTTCGTTGGTCTGGTAATAGTCGGTGCCCATCACGCAATGCCTGCGCAGATGGCTCTCCAGGAAGAAACTGTATTCTTCGGCCGTCATCCCGTTTTCGAGAAGATAGCGATAGGTGTGCGCGTCGACGTCATGACCGTAGTTGAGATCAAGCGACAGGAAACGCTCGCTGTTGAACCGTTCCGCTCTGCCGACCGCCTCGGGAGAATCGGCGTGGAAGTATTCCGAGGATTCGCTCTGTATGAAGATGGCGTCCGGCCGCACCTCGAGGATCGCCCGCATGGCAAGCACGTTCGCCTTCACGATGTGCTTGAGGGCGGTGACGAAAGCAGTGTCGCTGCTCAGTTGTTCGTTCCACCATCCCCAGCGAGCCGAAAAGGTGGCGCAGATGAACATCTCATTTATTGGGGTGAAGAGCTGGATCCACGGATAGCGCATCGCGAAATCCCTGGCGTAGTGCTCGAATAGTGTCGGAAAGTCCGGGTTCTGGAAGTTGCCAACCCAGTCCGGCACGCCAAAATGGCAAAGGTCGACGATCGGAAGAATGTCTTTCGCCTTCAGGTCCGCGAAGGTCTCATCGGCGAATGCCCAATCATAACGTCCATCACCCAGCCACGTTTTGTGGATGGGAGGTCCGTAGCGGAGGAAATGCACCCCGAGATCCTGGACCAGTTCGAAGTCGGTGCGCCATCGTTCGTAGAAGCGGCATTTTTCCATTTCGTCGACGCGCTCCCGGCCTTGTCGAATGGTGGGGGTGCTGTTCTCGATGCCGGTGGCAAACATGAACGTGAACATTGATGGTCCTTAGCCAAGGCGGAGATGCCCGCGCTTGGTCAAACGTTCAGTGCTCAACGCAGTTCCTGCAAGACTGCTTGTCAAGTTCGGTAGGCGCCTGACAACCACGTGCCTGAAATTGGCGGAATTCTATCCCACGGTTCAAGCGAGCAGCTTGCGCCGAACATGGTCGGACTATGCTGGACGGAGATGTCGGCTTCGGGCCAGACCAGTTGGCGTCAAACGCGCCTTTGCAAGTGAAAGCGGTATGGTAGCTATCCACGTTTGCAAACTGCAAGCGGACGTTCCGCTGCCGGCCCCATTTGAGCCATTCACTGGGAGGCAGACCCGCGGTACATCACCAATATTCTCGAAGCCAGTAGTTAGTCTCGTTCATCGTCCTTTGGTTCGACAGACCCATACGAGAGAATACGAGAGATATGGACCGGCGAACCATCCGCTGTATTGATCTCCTGTAGAAAACAGTGACCCTCAGACACTAGCATGATCGTTATTCGTCAATGGCTACGAAGCTGTTCGCCAAATTGATTCAAGAAGCTGATCCAGCCATTCGCTGACCGCATTTATCTTCTGCCGAACAACAGCAACGCGCCTGAATCCTGCCTTCGGATCAATGTTCGCGTACGCAAAAACGGCCGCTCGCGAACATACATTGACAGGTCCAGTTCCGAATAATAAGTTCGGTCATAGAACGAATTAACCGGAGTTCAATGTGACTGACCTGCCGCGCATATCCCGTCAGTTCTCACAGCGCTCCGTGATGGAAGCGATCGTCCAGGGCGGGCCGATCTCCCGCGCCTCGATCGCCAAGCTGACGGGCCTGTCGAAGCAGACCATCTCCGAAATCATGCGCGGGCTCGAGCAGGAGGGCTGGGTCCAGGAAACCGGCCGCACCAGCGGCCATGTCGGGCGCACCGCCGTCACCTACGAACTGGTCCACGACGCAGCCTATATCATCGCCGTCGACCTTGGCGGTACCAAGGTGCGGGTCGCGCTGACCGACCTTGCCTGCCAGATCTTTGCCGAAGCCGCCACACCGACCGATCCGCGCGGCGGCCAGTTCGTCGTCGATCAGATTGCAGCGCTGGCCTTCGATGCCGCGGCCAGACAGCACGTCGCGCGCAAGAAGATACGCCTGGCCGTCATCGGCGCGCCTGGCGCTCCTGACCCGGCCACCGGCCGCATTCTAATGGCGCCGAACATTGCCGGCTTCGACACAATGAATGTGCTGGATGCCTTCGAAGAAGCGCTCGGCGTCGCGGTGATGATCGAGAACGACGTCAATCTCGCGGTGCTTGGCGAGAACTGGCTCGGCCAAGGCCAGGGCATCGACAATCTCGCCTACATCGCGCTCGGCACCGGCATCGGCAGCGGGCTGATGCTGGGCGGCCATCTGGTGCGGGGTGCTGGGCACGCCGCCGGCGAGATCGGTTTTATGCCGATCGGCGCCGATCCCTTCGCCGAGGAATCACTGCGCACCGGCGCATTCGAACGCGCGGTGGCCACCCACGCCATGACCGATCGCTACCACGCCCTCACCGGCAGGCAGGTCTCGGTGCCGGCAATATTCGAGAATGCCGCGCTTGGCGACAAGGACGCGCTCGCCGTGCTCGACGAAACTGCCCGCCATCTGGCGCAAGGCGTTGCGGCAATCGCGGCAATTGCCAATCCAGAAAAGTTTATCCTCGGCGGCTCGATTGGGTTGCGGCCCGAAATCCTGTCCAGGGTGCAGGCGCTTCTGCCGCTATGCTTCCCCTATCCAGTCAGGGTCGAGGCGAGCGAACTCGGCGCACGCGCAGCCCTCATCGGCGCGGCGGCAATCGGCCTTGGCCAGTTGCACAACACGCTGTTCGGCGTCGACGCGCCTGATGGCCGGATTTCGCTGCCGCCTGCCCAGGCCGCCGCGCTGAAGGAGGCCGCGATATGACTCACGATATTACCGCCCGCCTACAGGCAGCGCTCGACCGTGACGACGCACTAACGCTGTTTCGCGGCGCCATTGACCGCGAGAGCATCACCGGCAACGAAGCCAACTTCGTCGACTTCCTCGAAGCCAGGATGCGCGACCTTGACCTCAGCGGCCTGACCAGGACGGAATTCCTTCCTGGGCGGCCCAACATCTGGGGCGAGCGCAAGGGGGCCGACCAGGGAAAGCGCCTGCTGTTCATCGGCCATACCGACACCGTCCATGTCGACGGCTGGCGCGAGCATTGGGCAGGCACCGAGCGTGAGGATCCGTTCGCCGCCCCGATCATTGATGGTGCTGTCTGGGGCCGCGGCTCAGGCGACCTCAAGGCCGGCATCACTGCTTCGCTGGCTGCACTCGCGCTGCTCGAAAAGGCAGGCGTTCGCCTCAAGGGCGACGTCGCCTTCGCTTTCGTCGGCGACGAGGAGAGCGGCCAGCCCGGCACCGGCATTTCCGCCGGGATCAAGCACTTCGTCGGACGCATCGAGGCCGGCGAGATCACAGCACCCGATTTCACCATCTATGTCGAGCCGACCCGCCTGGCCGTCTATGCGGCGCAGATCGGCTTCTTCATCACCGATATCTCGATTACCGGCAAATCCGCCTATTTCGGTGTGCCAGAACTCGGCAAGGATGCGCTCCGTGCAAGCCATGCCGCGATGACGGCGCTTTGGAAGCATTCGGATGAGGTCGCCGCGCGCGCCGAGCACAAACTGGTCGGGCGCGGCTTCCTGCTTATCACCGGGCTTGCCGGCGGCGGCTACATTGCCGTTCCCGAGCGCTGCACGCTCTCGCTGATCCGCAAGCTGTTGCCTGGCGAGGACCTCGACACCGCCGCCGCCGAGATCGAGGCTGCCGTGCGCGGCGCGATCGCCGATCCGGATATTTCGGTAGAGTTCGCCTACCCCGCCGGCCGCGACCACAGGCTGGGCGGCACCGCTGCCGAGATCGGCGAAACGCGGGCGGAAGTCGCCATGCTGTCCGACGCGATGGCCGGCGCAATGAGCGGACGCGGCGTCATCGAGGGCGCACCGTTCTGGTCGGAGTCCCCCTTCATCATCAATCAGCTCGGTATTCCTGCCGTCTATTGCGCGCCCGGCGACATCAGGAATTGCCACACATTCGAGGAGCACGTCGATGTCGAGGAATATTTTGCCGGCATAGTCGGCTTCGCCGCCTTCATGGCCCGCTATTGCGGCGTGGCCGACTGAACCACCAACGAAGCAAAATGGGAGAACTGACATGCCGATGAAGACACTGATCGCCGCCGCCTTTGCCGGCGGATTGATGCTTGCCGCCAACCCAGCTTTCGCACAGACGGTCGGCCCGCAGGGCGAGAGCGCCACGCCGAGCGCCGACGTGATCCTAAGCGATGCCGACATCGCCGCGCTCAAGGACAAGGGCTACAAGGCTGCCTTGCTCTGGCACACCTCGTCCGATTTCACCAATGCGGTAACCGCCGGCGCCACCTACGAATTCGCCCGCGCCGGCATCACCATTGCGGTCAAAACGGATGCCCAGTTCGACTCCGCCCGCCAGCGCAGCGACATCGAGACGGCGTTGGCCGCCAAGCCCAACGTCATCTTGGCGCTGCCGCTCGACCCGGTCACCTCGGCAGAAGCCTTCCGCCAGGCGGTCAAGGACGGCACCAAGTTGGTGTTCCTGTCCAACTTGCCCAAGGGCTACAAGCAGGGCACCGATTACGCTTCGATCGTGACTGACGATCTATTCCAGATGGGCAAGCAGGCTGCGGACGCGATGGCCAAGGCGATCGGCGGCAAGGGCAAGGTCGGCTACATTTTCCACGACGCTGCCTACTACGTCACCAACCAGCGCGACCAAGCCTTCAAGACCACCATCGAGAAGGTGTATCCCGACATCAAGATCGTCGCCGAACAGGGCATATCCGACCCGGCCCGCGCCGAGGAACTGGCCAACGCGATGCTTTTGCAGCATCCCGATCTCGACGGCATCTACGTGACCTGGGCCGAGCCGGCCGACGGCGTGCTGTCGGCGCTACGCGGCGCCGGCAACGCCAGGACCAAGATCGTCACGCTCGACCTCGCCGAGCCGGTCGCGCTCGACATGGTCAAGGGCGGCAATGTCGCAGCCCTCGTCGCCGACAAGGCCTATGAACTCGGCCGCGCCATGGCTGCTTCCGGCATGAAGTCGCTGCTTGGCCAGCCGACCCCGGCCTTCGTCGTCGCCCCGGCCCTGACCGTCACCAAGGAGAATGTCGCGCAGGGCTGGAAGGACTCGCTCAACCGCGACGCGCCGCAGCCGGTGCTCGACGCGGCGAAGTAAGGCTCTCGCTCCGGCGCGGCCCGCCGCACCGGAGCTTTCTTCGACACAACAAAAAGGGAACCGGGACATGCGCAAAGCATCTGTAATCATAACGACAGTGGCGAGCCTGCTAGCCATGCACGCCTTCGCCGCCGAAGGCGTCACCACAGGACCGAATGGTGAAAAGCCGGTGCCGGCGAGCAGTCTTACGCTGACGCCAGCCGAAGAGCAGCAGATCAAGGACGGCAAGTTCACCGCCGCCCTCGTCTGGCACGAGATGAGCGAATACACCAACGCCGTCAACGCCGGCGCCCATGACGAATTCAAGCGCCTCGGCATCGAGGTGGTGGCGCAGACCGATGCCGGTTTCGACGCCGCGCGACAGAAGGCCGATATCGAGACGGTGATGGCCAAAAAGCCGTCGATCATCCTGTCGCTTCCCGTCGATCCGGCGACCGCAGCTTCGGTCTACGATCCGGCACGCCAGGCCGGCGTCAAGCTCGGCTTCGTTGACAATTCCCCGGCCGGCTACAAGCAGGGCAGGGACTATGTCACCATCGTCTCCGACGATCTCTTTCAGATGGGCAACAAGGCCGGCATCGCCATGGCCGAGGCGCTCGGCAAGAAAGGCAAGATCGGCTACATCTTCCACGATGCCGACTTCTACGTCACCAACCAGCGCGACCAGGCCTTCAAGAAGACCATCGAGCAGGACTATCCCGATATGAAGATCGAGGCCGAGGCCGGCATGGCCGACCCGGCGCGCAGCGAAGACATCGCCCAGGCGATGATCACCCAGCATCCGGACCTGGACGGCATCTATGTCACCTGGGCCGAACCGGCGCTGAGCGTGCTTTCGGCCTTGCGCGGTGCCGGCAACACGCACACCAAGATTGTCACGCTCGACCTCAATGAGCCTGCCGCGCTCGACATGGTCAAGGGCGGCAACATCGCGGCCCTCGTCGCCGACGAGGCCTACAGCATTGGCGTGACGCTGGCGCGCGCCTCGGCAGGTTCTCTGGTCGGCAAGAAGGCCGAACCATTCTATGCCGTAGATTCCATCGCCGTCACCAAGGACACGGTGAAGGACGGTTGGAAGAAGTCCCTCAACAGGGACGTACCGGCGGCTATCGCGGACGCGGTGAAATAGGCTCGAGGCGAAGCGCTCACCACCGGAGGAATAAAATGTCCAGTGCCAACACCAGCGCCGGTGGCAGCTTCGCCAGCCGCTTCAATCTGCAGCAATATGTCGTCTACCTCGGTTTCCTGGCGATCTTCCTGTTCTTCGCCATTGTGCTGAGGGACAGCGGCTTCCTCACCGTCCGAAACTTATCGAACATCGTGTTGCAGACGACGCCGGTGACGATCATGGCCATCGGCCTGGTCTTCGTCATGTCGGCCGGCGAAATAGATTTGTCGATCGGCTCGATCGTGGCGGTGGCGGCCCTTGCAGCCGCCGTCACCATCAACGCGTACGGCATGCCGGCAGGGATAGTCGCCGGCCTCGGCGCCGGCCTGCTGATCGGCGTCATCAACGGCGTGCTGGTGGCGTATGTCAGGCTGCCCTCCTTCCTGGTGACGCTGGCGACGCTCGGCCTGTTCGCCGGCGTTTCGCGTTCGATGACAGACCTTCGCTCGATCTCGGTGACCAACGAAGCGTTCACCGGCTTCTTCGGTTCCGGCTCGCTGCTCGCTGTCCCCTCACTCGTCTGGTGGTCGGTGATTGCCGTGGCCATCGGCCACCTGGTGTTCCGCGAGACCCGTTTCGGCGCGCATGTGCTGGCGACCGGCGACAATGCCCGCGCCGCAAGCGTATCGGGCATCAGCGTGCCCAGGATCAGGCTCGCCGTGCTGACCATCAGCGGCGGGCTCGCCGGTCTTGCCGGCTTGCTCTATGCCGGTCGCCTGCAGGCGGCGAAATATACTCTCGGCGAAACCGACCTGATGACGGTCATCGCCGCCGTCATCGTCGGCGGCACGCTGCTCAATGGCGGCAAGGGCTCCGTGGTCGGCGCGCTGGTCGGCTCGTTGATGATGGGCATGCTCAACAACGGCCTGATCCTGATGGGCCTGTCGGTCTCCGACCAGATGATCGTGCGCGGCCTCATTATCCTGACCGCAGTCGCCGTGTCGCTGCGCGAAAAGAACCGCTGAAGGAAGCCATCCATGTTTCTCGAGATTCTGCGCCGCCGCAACCCCGCCTTCATCGAATCAGCTATCCGGTTGCACCAGCAAGGTAAGCTGCCGGCCAATGCTTATGTGCTCGATCTCGACACGGTTGAGGCCAATGCGCGGGTTCTCAAGAGCGAGGCCAACCGCAACGGCCTGAAGATCTTCGCCATGACCAAGCAGGTCGGCCGCTCCTCGTCGTTCTGCCGGGCTGTGATGCGCGGCGGCATTGACCGCGCGGTCGCCGTCGACATGGCTTGCGCCCGCGCCACCCACAAGGCAGGCATGAAGCTTGGCCATCTCGGCCATCTCCAGCAGGTCGCAAAATTCGAAGCGGCGGCTGCGGCGAAAACCTTCAAGCCGGACTACTGGACCGTGTTCAATGATACCAAGGCTGGGGAAGCGGCAACAGGCGCCAAGGCGGCCGGCTATGTGCAGCATCTGCTGGCCCGCATCGCCGCCGAAGGCGATATCTTCTATCGCGGCCATGAAGGCGGTTTCAATGCCGCCGACATTATCGATGTCGCCGACCGGCTGGATGCCGTCGAAGGCGGCCGTTTCGCCGGCATCACCACTTTCCCTGCTCTGCTGTTCGACCATGCTTCGCGGAAAGTGCTGCCGACCCCCAATCTGGCGACGCTCGCGAAAGCTGCGGAAGCGTTGGCCAAGGCAGGCCGCAAGGACATTGAGATCAACGCGCCGGGCACCACGTCGAGTGTCATGCTGGCGGCACTCGCCGAGGCTGGCGCGACGCAGTGCGAGCCCGGCAATGGACTGCATGGCACCACCGCGCTGCATGTCATGGAAGATTTGCCGGAGCTGCCGGCGGTGCTCTATCTCACCGAGGTCTCGCATCTCTCCGGCGGCAAGGCCTATTGCCTTGGCGGCGGCTTCTACATCGATCCGATCTTCCCCGACTACGACGTCAAGGCGATCGTCTCGGCTGAACCGACGACGGCAGGGTCGGCACTGCGCAGCGTCGAGGTGCCGCCGCCCTCTGCGATCGACTATTACGCCATGATCGATGCCGCCGGCGCGAACGCGCCGAAGCCTGGCGACAGCGCCGTGTTCGGCTTCCGTGGCCAGGCCTTCGTCACCCGCGCCCATATTGTCGGCGTGTCGGGCATTTCGACGGACAATCCGAAAGTGGAAACCATCGAGAACGGCTTCGGTGAACCCTATGCCTGGCCAGTCTAGGAGAAACACATGACGGTGAGCGCGCCCATCCTTCAGCTGCACGACATTCGCAAGAATTTCGGCGGCATCACCGCGATCGAGAGTTTTTCGCTCGAGGTTTTCCCGGGCGAGATCGTTGCACTCGTCGGCGACAACGGCGCCGGAAAGTCGACGCTGGTCAAGATCGTCTCGGGCGTCCACCCGCCCTCGTCCGGCACCATCGTCATCGAAGGAAAACCGGTGACGATGTCGAATGCCACCATGGGGCGCGCGCACGGCATCGAGGTCGTCTACCAGGACCTGGCGCTGGCCGACCAGCAGACGGTCTACATGAACATGTTCCTCGGCCGCGAGCCGCTGAACCGCCTCGGTTTGCTCGACCGCCGCCGCATGATCGACGAGACCGAGAAACTGGTGAAGGAACTGGACGTGCGCATCCCCTCCGCCCACGCCACTATCCGCGATCTCTCCGGCGGCCAGCGCCAGGGCGTTGCGATCGCGCGCGCCACGCATTGGGCAAGCAAGCTGATCCTGCTGGATGAGCCGACGGCGGCGCTGGGCGTTGCCGAAACCGCCCGGGTGGAGGCTATCGTCCAGTCGCTGAAGCAGCGCAATGTCGGCATCCTGATCATCAGCCACAGCCTCGACCAGGTCTTCAAGCTCTCCGACCGCATCTGTGTTCTCAGGCGTGGCAAGCAGATTGGAATTCGCGAGACCGCGAAGACCGATAAGAACGAGATCGTTGCCATGATCACCGGCCTGCAGCAGCAATAGCAGGAACCTCTCTGAGAGCCCCCCGCCCGAGATCCGGATGTTGTCGGAGATCACGCGATCGATCAGCTTGTGCCGCGTGGTGATCGCCATCGGCCCGTCCTGGTCGTAGCTGCCTTGCCACTCCGGATGCGGCGCCAGCAGCGCTGGCACATACATCGTGTCGCCCGAAATCATGCGCTGTTCCTTGCCGTAGTTTGCGAGGTAGACCGAGTGGCCGGGCGTGTGGCCGGCGCAGCGATGATCTGGAAGCCGGGCGCGACTTCGGCGCCGTCATGGATGCTGCTGGAACTGCTGCGTCTGGTGAAGCTGCCTGCATCGCCTGAATTTCTCCAGGCGTATCCGCACCAGCTTTCTGGCGGCCAACAGCAGCGCGTTGGCATCGCTATCCCAGTCTCGATTTGATAGGACCTATGCAATGTATGGCGGCGCCGACATCACCGTGCCGCCCGGCGGCGTCAAGCTGTCCGGTTTCGGTCGCGACAAAGTCGCTGCATGCGCTGGACAGATACACCGTCTCAAAACAGCCTGGATTTCTCTGGGCTGCCCGTTTCTCGCTAAGCGCTGCCGAGGATGAAATCGGCGCACCGATCGGCGATCATGATCACCGGCGCGTTGGTGTTGCCGCTGATGGGACGCGGCATGATCGAGGCGTCGCAGATGCGTAGGCGCGGCACGCCGCGCACGCGCAATTGCGGGTCGACCACCGCCTGGTCATCGGTGCCCATCCGGCAGGTGCCGCAGGGGTGATAGACCGTCTTGGCATGTTCGAGGATGTGGTCTGTTATGGATTGATCGGAAAGGTCGGCGGCCCCGCCCGGCGACAGCTCCTCGGCGATCACCGCCTGCCCTACGAAACCCGCTTCGAGGATCTGGAATATCTCACCACCGGTCGCACCGATCTGGTCTCGGCTCTTATCAACAACGCCTACACCTCCATTCCCATTCCTCATTCTTTTGTCTTCCTGCTCGTGCTGGCGGCGGTGAGGTCGTTCTGCACCGTACCGCCTTCGGACGATATCTCTACGCCGTAGGCAAAAATGAAGAGGCCGCGCGGTTTTCCGGAATCCGTACCGGCCGGGTTATCATCTGCGCCTATGTGATCTGCGCCGGGCTGACGGCGCTGTCATCCATCTTTCTCGCAATGTACACACGCTCGATCCTGCCAAGCTCGCACGGCAATTTCTACGAGCTCTACGCGATCGCCGCCGGCAGCCTTGAAGAAGTTTCTGCATTCGGCTGGCTCGAACAGGTGGCAGATGTCGCCGAGAGCTTGGCGGAGTGCGTCGAAGGTTCTGGCCGCTTTCTTTCGCAGCCGCGCCTTGAGTTTTGAGTAGGCCATCTCGATCGGATTGAGATCGGGTGAGTATGGCGGCAGGAACAGGAGCCAAGCGCCCCTTTGGCGAACCAGTTGTGCGGCGCGCTCGTTCTTGTGGAAGCCGACATTGTCGAGAATGACGATATCGCCGGGCGACAGTTGGGGAGCAAGCTGTGTTTCGATGTAGTGTTCGAAGATGGCGCCATTCATCGGCGCGTTGACGATCCACGGCGCGACAAGACCGTGGCATCGTAGCCCGGCGATGAAGGTCTGCGTCTGCCATTTGCCGAAGGGCGCATGCGTCCTGAAGCGCTCGCCCTTCGGCGCCCAGCCGGTGCGTTTGGTCAGTTTGGTGTTGGTCGACGTCTCATCGATGAAGATCAGCCGCGCCAAAGCCTTGTTGAAGAAGCGCTTTCGCCGCCCGGTCCACAGCTCACGCGCCTGGCGCACGTCGGCCCGCTGCTGCTCGCTGGCCAGTAGAGTTTTTTTATGACTGAGCCCAAGGCGATGGAGCAGGCGCCCGACATTGGAGCGGTGCACGCTCACACCACGCACCTCCAGTTCGACGCAAAGCTCATCCAGCGTCAGTTCGCCGGTCTCGGCCAATCGCAAACGCACAAACTCGGCATGCGGCTCAAGCTTGCCGCCGCCCACATGGCCCTGCCGGCGCGCTTCAAGCGAACCGGTCTGCCGCCGCAAGTTGATCAGATTGTTCACAAAGCGAGGCGAAACGCGGAAATGGCGCGCTGCCTCGCGGTGACCATGCCCCTCATCGACATACGCAACAACACGCTGACGCAACTCAAGCGGTAGCGGCTTGCCCACCGCGGTCTCCTTTCAACCGCAATGAATCACGAACTCAAACCAAAGGGAATCCTGAATCCCTTAAATCGCGACAGGCTCTAGTTGTGGAGGTGCGACAATTGAAATCCAGGCTGGCGTTCGACGCCGGATAACAGCGATTCCGCCGATCGGAACATGTCCTCGAATTCCAACTCGTTTTCAAACACCACGCCGCCGACGCTGATGGTCAGCGTATCCGCGGTTCCTTTTGGCGCGAAATAGGCTTGGGCCACGCGCGCCCGGATACG
Organism: Mesorhizobium sp. M0037; assembly: GCF_040323635.1. NCBI lineage: Bacteria > Pseudomonadati > Pseudomonadota > Alphaproteobacteria > Hyphomicrobiales > Phyllobacteriaceae > Mesorhizobium > Mesorhizobium sp. M0037. The sequence goes on from NZ_JAMYVB010000035.1 coordinate 19,943, forward strand.
CTCGCCGATCTCCCTAGCGTCGTCTTCTGTCGCACCGGGCAGAAAGACCCCGAACATGGAGGTTCCGATCCGGCCCACCAGATCTTCCTTGCGTACCGATGACTGGATGGTCGAGGCTATGAGCCGCAAGGCTTCGTCACCCCAGCCAAGGCCGAAGCGCAGATTGATGGACCTGATGTGTTCGGGATGAATGACCAGGAAGGCGCCAGATCTTGGACCAGACGATTTTGGCCTGGTTGCTCTCCTTTCGACCATCGACGTGAAGACCGTCCGGTTGAGGCAGCCTGTCAGGCTGTCAAAGGTCGCCGACTTGTTGAGTTCCCTTCGATAACGGACGAGCTCGGTCCGCTGCAGGCCAATGAACAGGAAAAGTGGGCCACCGACGATGACCGGCAACAGGATCGCTGTGACCATGCTGCGGCCAAACGGCGTCAAGGCTTCCGAGAACAGAAGCAGATAATTTAGGCCAACCGAGAGGAGCAGAATTCCCGCCGAACCCAGGGCAGTCAGCCATGCGATATCTTTCCATTGCCGGGGCGAGCTATTCGCCATTGGTGTCATCATTAGCCAATCTCCCGCCTGATCGGCTGTCATAAGGCCAAGGTGCTGCACTTTCAGTTTCGAGGAAACATACAATTTTAGTAATGGCGCAATCACCTACCATTGGCCCGAAATCAGGCCTTCAAAAGCAAGGCTACGGCGGCAAAAGCAAAGACACTGAATTGTCGGCTATTGTGGCGGGCCGAATATCCCCATCTCCGCGTCTCTGGCCACTGCCTCCGCCTTGCCATAGATGCCACTCGCCAAGGCCGTCGCCCAGCCATTGGAAACAAGCCAGGCGCCGACATCCTGCCTGCCCAAGCTGCACGGTGCCCCAATGACAAAACGATCGATTTCCGGCGGCACGACGCATTTCAGCGCCCGGCCGCGCAGCCAGGAATTGAACGTCGCGCGCGCACGCTGGCCGCAAGGCCAGGCGACGCCGCGAAAGGAACAGGTCTCGTCCAGGTCAATGCCTTGGATCCCGCTGACGACTACCTTGCGCCCCATGGATTCGAAGGTTGCCGACGAGGTGGCAACCGGTTGGAAAAGCAAGACCTCTGGCCAATCCTTTGGCATTCGCATCCCTGCAGGCGCGGCCAGACCAAGGTCGCTGAGCGGCGGGCGCGGCTCGACCCGTTCGATTTGCGCCGGATCAAGCTGTGGCGGCGCGATAAGGTCCTGAGCAATCTTGCGTGCCCGTCCTCGCCATGGCGTATTGGCGGCGCTCGGAGGTGGTCGCATTGCCTGGCTATGATCGATGGATTGACGTGGCGCTGGCCGATTGTTCGGAAGCAGATCTGCGGCCCGGATGATCAACAAGACCCCGGCCAGGAGGAGCAGGCTTCCGAGCGCTATCAAGCGATTGTGCCTCAGCCAGCCCATCAACTCAAGCAAGGTTCCTTGCCCCTCAATACCCCGATGTCGATTTGGCGACCAGCTTGAGTGCACCTTTTTGAACCTGATAGAAGGGCATGGATCGCTCACTGGAGCCATCCGCCCGAAACCGGAACAGGCCGGTCGATCCGCGAAATCCGCTCCGATTTTCGAGCACCTGCTTGCTGAAGCCGTCAGGCCCGGCCGAACTTGCAATTCCTGCTGTCAGGGCGACCATATCATAGGCGTAGGCGACATTGGCGTCGGCTGGATAATTGTAGGTCGTCTTGAAGCGGTCGGCGATCGGGCCGGTTTCCGTTGGGTCGAGCGTGGCGATGTAGGAGCCTTCAAACAGCGGCTCCATCGGATGTTCCAGCCAGCGGTTGGTTCCAACGACGGCAATTGCTTCTCCAGGAATGCCTTTCGTTTTGAGCGCCGCAAGGATCGGCGCCGGATTGTCGTCGCCGCTGGCGATGATGATGGCATCGGGAGCCTCGACCAGCGAGCCCACATCATTGACCACTTTGGTGCCGCCATCGCCGGCCGGATACGGAACGGTGACGGCGAGCGTCGCGCCATAGATGCTGAGACTGTTGGCGACCCGCTTTTCAACCACGCTGGCATTCGCGCCCGCCGCAACGAGCAACACGAACTTCTTGCTGCCTTTGGCCGCCAGGCCGGCTGCGCCCGCGGCCGCGCTGTCGGCCTCGTTGAGGCGCACCGCATAGACGCCCGGGCCGCCAGCGAAATTGTCGGCCAACGCCAGCACCGGCGGTCGCTTCGATCCCGACAGCTTGGCTATGTGCTGCGCGGCCGCGAGTTCGACCGGGCCGATGACGATCTTGGTTCCAGTGGTGATCGCCTTCACAGCCAATTCGCTGGCGTGCGCGCTGTCGCCCTTGGTGTCCTCGACCGTAATCGTGAGCAGGACATTTCCAAGGTCGGCCATCGCCAGCTTGGTCGCATCGAGCATCTTCCGGCCGTTTTCGCCGGCGTTGCCCGGGGCCGACAAAGGCAGCAGCATCGTGACCTTCGTCGACCCGGTGCCGAGCGATCGCGTGGCTTGGGCCGGGCTGGCAGCGGTGCCGGCGGCCGGCGCTCCGGGTGCGGCGATCGCCGCCGGATCGAGCGCGTCCGAGACGCTGCCTTTCGACTGGCAGCCCGACACCATGCCCGCGAACGCAAAGACGATCGCCCACGTCCACAAACCGTGTCGCTGCCGGCCAGAATCCATGATGCCTCCCTCATATCCCGCCGGGTATTTGTCCCGGTCTCATCCGTTCATCTTACGGCAGACTTGCCTCGCCGTCTTTGCAATTGCTGGATTATGGCTCAGCCGTCGAAAAGTCTTGCCCGGAGCGCCTTGATCATTCTGGCTTGCCCGGCGCTTCGATAGTCCGCGCATTTCATGTATCGCGGGCCCGGCACGAACAGTCGGCGCACACAAATCCGCCTCGCCGGGGCAGGGGCACCATCGTCTCCTGCTGTCGGGAATGCGGAGAATCCGAACGTCGCCACCGGCAATGGCCCGGCCACCGCAAAACCTTCTCTCGCCAGGATTGCACGCGCACGCCGGCAGTAGCGGACCGAAAGTTCGGAGAACCGGGTTTCACCGTGCCCGGCACGATACTTCATGACGGTGGTGCAGAGATCGCCTGCGGCAAGGCTGTTTGCCTGCGCCAGATATCTGACGCCGAGCGCGATGTTGGTCGCCGGCGCGCCAAGCTCGTCGAGCGAGCCACGAAAGCCCAGCATTCGGGCCGTCGCGGGCATTACCTGCATCAACCCGACCTCACCATCGGCGCCGTGCACATCGGGATCGAACCCGCTTTCGATCTCCATCACCGCGTGCGCCAGCACCGGTTCCAAGCCGTAGAGCGATGCCTGGCATGTCGCAAACGCCTTGAATGTCGCGCGAGTCCATTCGGAGGCGGCGTCGCAGCGAACCGGCCGCCTCAAGCCGAACGGTGCTGGTCTCGCCAGGCTAGGTCGTTCCAGCCAGTTGGCGCGGGCTTGCGTGGCAAGCTGGCCAAAACCGGTCAATGCGATCGCTCCGGCGATCGCCCTCGTCAATCGTCCGCCGACCATCGGGTCAGCCAACCGGCACTGCCGGATCCCTTCCGGTCAGTTCATGTACTCGACCATGCGGTCGTGGAAGCATTCGCACTTGTTGAGGGTGTCTTCGTCCTTGTAGTTCGTCTTGAGGTAGCCATAGGCCATGCCGCAGGCGACCTTGGCTTCCGACGCCCAGATGAAGGCGGGGCGCGAAGAATTGATCCATTCCGAGCTGTTGGCGACGGCCACCGACTCGTCCATCAGCTTCACCACCTCGGACTTTAGATCGACGATGTTGTCGTTCAGCACCAGGTTGGATGTGCCGACGGTCCGGCAATAGTCGGCCACCGGCCCTTCGATAATATCGGCAGCCTGCAGTCCTGTCGCGCATAACGACAGCAGCCCGGCCCCGAAAGTCACTCGCAAAATTCTGGTCATGCTCCTCACCCCGTCCCTTTCGCCCCTTAGGCCACGTCCGTCTTGGTGCCGTGGCTGTCATCGTAAAGTATCTTCACCGCATCGGCGGCGCTGTGGAATGTGTAGTTCTCCAGCACGGCGACCGTATGATAGTTGTCGCCGCCGCCGTTGGTATCGACCTTGACCTCGGCATTGGCCGCATTGGCCGAGGACTGCGCGATCTCCACGAAGCCGCCGCCGACGAGATCGGTGACGCCAGCCAAGCCCTTGAGCAACGAGGAAAGATCAAGCTGGTCGCCGTTGTGGAAGTCGGCGATCAGGTCTGCAACCTCGAGCGAGCCGATGGCGAAGGTCTTTGTCCCATCGGAAGCGACGGTCGGCTCTGCCGGTGCAACGAGCGAGGTGTCGAGTTCGACCTCAACATAGTTGCCGGTCGTCCCGTCGGCCATCTGGAAGGTCCCACTGCCGGTCACGGTCTGCCCATCGATTTCGCCGACAGCGGAGGACGTTGTCGTGCCGATCGAAGTAATATCGTTATGGGCGAGGTTCGACAACTCCCCGGCGTCGCTTATGCCGTTGGCGTTGGCGTCTTTCCAGATCAGCAAGCTGTCGAATGCCGCGTCATCGTGGTCGATGAGGCCATCATGGTTGCTGTCGAGCGATGCAAGTGCCGCCGCGCCGCCTGCGAAGTTGCCGCCGCCGAAGCTTGGCGTGAACAGTTCGGTGCCGTCGTCGATCTTGCCGTCATGGTTGAGGTCGATGGCCAGCATGCCGTCATGGGATGTGTTCCAGGCAAGCTGTTCTTTCGTGCCATCGCCATTCATGTCGAACTGGACCCCATGGCTGACGTCGGAGAAGGCGAAGCCATCATGATTCATATCGAGGATGATGGGATCGATCGATCCGCCGATCAAGGTGTTCAAGTTCGCTACCGTGACGTTCTGAAGATCGACCAATGTTCCGACGCCTGCGCTCGCGGTAGTCTGCGTGTAGACGAAGGTGTGATTTACCCCCGAGATCGTCGCCATGAAGGCGAGCGTCGCTCCGGCGTTTCCGATGTCTGTGCCCATTAGATACTGGACTGCCGCAGCTACGCCTGACGTTGTGGTGATAACCAAAGGCGAACCGCCGAGATCGGTCCCGAAGAAGCTGGCGATCCCGTTCGCGACCGAATGAGATTCAACCGTATCTCCGCCGATCGTTAATACGGAATCTCCCGCACCGTCAACCGCGCCGGCGGTAGCTGACACGAGCGTGCCAGGCAGGCTCAACTTGTCGGTGCCGGCAACGAAGTCGGTGATGATGTCATAGCCGGAGATAGTGCCGGTGTTGCCTGATCCACCGATGACTGGTGTGGAGTCCCCAGCCCCGATCAGGAAGGTATCGGCACCGGTTCCACCTGTCATGGTGTCCGCGCCCGATCCGCCGCTAAGTGTGTCAGTGCCGGAACCGCCGTCGAGCGTATCCCTTCCATCGAGGCCTGTCAGGGTATCGTTACCCTGTCCTCCGGAAAGGATCGTATCATGTCCATTGATGCTGGTCAGATGATCGTCGCCGTCCTGGCCCAGCACCGTGGTCTTTGTCGCGGTCGCCACCAGATTGTCAGCGCTGCCGCTGCCCTCGAGGGTTGAGGTTGTTGGGTACAGGTGTGCGCTCACGCTGCCGGCCGCCGTATCGCCATCGCCATCCGTTCCTGTGACAGGGATTTTGATATCGAATGGGTCAACCGCGTTGGCGGTCGCGAAACTAGCGGCCCCAAGCTTGAAAGTCCCCGATGAGGCGCCCGAGATCTCGACCGCACTGAACGGATCCGAACTTGCCGTAACGGTGAAAGTGTCGCCTTGGTCCATTCCATGCAACGCGAAGGTACCGGTCACCGCGTCGTACGTCACTGTCGGTACGGCCCCTCCGGACCCGTTCACAACGACAACCGTGATCCCGGTGGCTACGGTTTCCCCCGAGAGGTCACCAACAAAACTATTGTCATTGTCGACATTCAAAGCTCTGATCTTGATATCAACCGTGCCGCCGACCACTTTGGTTAGCCCTTGAGTGAAGCTCGATACTTCATAGTGGTCGGTATAGCTGGTCCCGGCGAGGCTTCCGTTGGTCGATGCGTTCGTCACGAAATCGAAACGGATCGTCTCTCCATTTGCGATGCTCTGACCGCTGCCAACGCCGAAGTTTCCGGTGCTGGTATTTACCGTGTTGCTACCGTTGGCCGTGACCAGCAGATCGTTCGGGGTGTCCGGGCTGGTCAACGTGGTGAACGCATTCACCTGATTGTTGCCGCCGGTGGCCGTGGCGCCAGCCGTCGTGAATTGAGATCCATTGAAGATCGTGCCGTTCAATACAAATGACCAGGTGTCATTTGCCTGGTTGAGTGTTGCCGTGAACCCGAGATCGTTGCCATTTGCCGCCGATGTCCGACCCTCGACCGTGTGTCCATCGGGAGAAATGTGATAGAATAGCTGCTCGCCGTTGAGGAAGATGCTCGCGCCGTTGGCGTCTGTAACGGCCGCGCCCTCGGTTACGCTGAACACGACATTCCCCACGCCGTCGGCGCCGGCGCCGGCGGCGAAATTCAGATGCTCAGTCAGCGTAGAGTGCAATGAATCGGGCAAATAGATTCCATCGCCGACGAAAGCGTTCGGAGCGTCGTCCAGTACCGTCAGATTGACCGATCCGGAAACATGATCACCGCTGGTGTCGGTGGCCACCACCTGAAGCCCGTTAATGGTGATGTTGCCCGAGCCGGCAATATGTTGGAGCTGGTCAGTCAGCGTCGCGGTGATGATCGGTGTCAACGAGCTGTTGGCGCCAGCGCTTGTGTTTGACAGCGCCAGATAGACGAATGCGCCGAGGTTCACGCTGCCGGCCGTTTGTATCAGACTGCCGACGAGTTGGTTGCCGACGAGCGCCCAGCTGATTGTGTATCCAGAGGCTAGGCCAGAAACAGTCGGCGCCACCCAGTTTGGATCGCCGGTCGGGTTGGCGAATGCAACATTAATGGCTTCGCCGGTCGTGGTGAAGGTGATGCCGCTGATTGCTTGCGCCGTCTCGCCGCGGCTGCCTGGGTTGGTGCCGGTCACGGCCCCGGCTTGGAGATCCGCAGGCGCCGAAGCATCGAGCGTGGTGTCGAGCGCGGCTTCGTTCAATGTCAACGATGCAGTCCCGCCACCCGATGGAACGGTGTTGGTCTGCACATTCAGGGTCACCGTGGCCGTCGAAGTGTCGCCGTCACCGTCCTTGATCGTGTATGTGAAAGAGTCCGAGCCGACATAGATGCCCGTCGGCGTATAGGTGAACGTTCCATTGTTGTTGTAGGTGACGGTGCCGTGAGCACCGTTAGTGACGGTCACCTGACCGCTGACCGGACTGTTGTCCGTATCGACGCCATCGGCGCCAAACTTGTCATTGGTCAGGAGGCCGGTGAGGACCGTCGCACCGGTGATCGTTGGCCCCCAGGTGTCATTCGTCGCGGTCGGCACGTCGTCGACGATGGTGATGACGAGATTGCCGGCTGGAGCGCTGTCGCCGTCGGCGTCGGTGACGACGACCGCGA
>NZ_JAMYVB010000036.1:0-25878 GCF_040323635.1 Mesorhizobium sp. M0037
ACCCAGCGCCTCGTCCATCTCGGCCTCAAGCACCTCCTGCATCACCGCACGGAGCACTTCGTGCAATCCATCCGGGTTCGAAAGCGAAATGTCTTTGACGGCAGCGCTGGTCGATTTACCTTCTGTCTTGGTCATGGTGGCGTTCCTTCGCGGGAATCAGGTGACGTGAACAATCACCTCGGTGGCCGCGGCCTCAGGTCCTACCAGAAGGCCCTTGCTTCGGCAGAGGGGAGCCGCAACGCGCGATCCGCAAGGCCTGCAGATGACCGTCGCAAGATCTGTGGCAGCCCGAGGATTCCGTGCGCCTACGGAACGAGCCGGCTGCTCGGGCACGATCGCTGAAGTCTGCCGAAGTAACCGGGCGGGTTCATGCACCAATGTTCATTTTACATCGTGACACCTGAGATGACCACCCCAATCAATCGTGAAGGCCTCGTGGACTCAGTAGAGCGTCATACCCGGACCTATCTCTCGGAATTTAGATATCGGGGGCATCAGCCCTTCGACCCAGGCAGTCGTTGCGTTTGATTGGGCTGGTACGAGACGAGCATTTCAGGGGCAAGCGCATTAGCGGCGAGATCACGAGCACGGGCAACGCTGCCGCATGCGCCCGTGCTGATCGATACAGTCATGGCATTGCCGCCTCCTATCCAGAAGCTCTGTAAACCGAACCAACGGAGGAGAGGCCATGACAGGCGACGGTCCCTTATCCTCCGTGGGAGGGCAGCATCTAACGGTGCATGACCGCTTCCCGTCCGGTCGCCATTCTAGGTCCGGTGAATTCCTGACCCTCTAAATACGAGCGGAATCCGAGTTGTGCCAACGCCGGCCCGCCCCGCCGATTTTGCGACATGTCAAACCTTCGAGACCTCAGTTGTCCTCCGGATCGTCTATCGGCACGGCAAATCCAGCCTTCACCCTGTCCACGACGACCAGCGTCTTGACATTCTTGATATGGGGATTCTCATAAAAGAACCGGCGCGTGTACGCTTCGTAATCTTCCATGCTGCGGGCAGTGATGTAGAGCAGGAAGTCCGCCTCGCCTGTGATGTAAAAGCCCGTTGCGATCTCTGACGAAGATTTAATGTCTCTCTTGAACTTGTCGATAATGTCGACACGCTCCCGCTCAAGGGTAACTAGCACCAGCATCTGGATCGGCCTGCCGATTGCCTTAGCGGACACGATCGAAACATCCGCCTCGATAATGCCTTCTTCCCTCAGGCGCTTTAGTCGCCGCTGACAGGCGGTTGCCGAGAGTCCGATCTGTTCCCCGATGGCCTCGGACGTCAATCGGTTATTCTTCTGAACAAGTTCGAGAATTCGAGCGTCGATACGGTCGTAGTGTTTGGCCGGGAAGCGATAAGCCACTGCGGAAACCTCACAGCAAACCAAAGATGCAGAAATTCCTCTTGGAATGCGCAAATGGCTATGCCTTCGTCAAGGCGAGAATTGGGCAAGTCCAGGCAATGCGACGGCCATCATTTCGTGAAGTGCCTACGCGCTCGTTCTGCGGTTGGACCTGTGTGGCAATAAGCGGCTGCTCGGCGCCGTCGAGGTGGAATCCTTCAGCTCTTCGGCAAAGACGCAGATTTTCGGCCTGATCGGATCAACCTTCGACGAGATCCGACTTTCGCCTCAGCCTAGTCTTTGGACTTCGAATAGCAGGCGGGGTGTGGATGACTGGCTCACGATGGGATGGTGCATCCCCACGAAAAATTCGCCTGATCCTCCTGGCACCTGACCATTTTTTGGCAGTCGCCGACTCGCTTACCCATTTTCACCCGCGTTGAACCGACAGCAACGTCGGGCGCGTCAATTCGCGAGTTGTTAAAATGCTGAGCAAAGTTCCTTCCCACGTGGAATACGCAATCATCGGTGGCGGCATCATCGGCCTTTCCATTGCATACCACCTCACGCGGCTCGGGCATCGCGATGTCCTGCTTGTTGAACGCGACCGGCTCACATGCGGCACGACATGGCATGCCGCCGGTCTGGTTACCCAGCTCCGAGCCAACGAAAACATGGCTAAGCTGGCGCAGTACTCCGCCGAGCTGTTCCGCGACTTGGAGCGACTGACCGGGCAGCCGACTGGATTCCGGCAGAGCGGCTCGATCACTGTCGCCGCGACGGAGGCCCGCCTGGAAGAACTCAAGCGGGGCTCGTCAATGGGCCGTTCTTTTGGCCTGGACGTTGAGATGATCGATGCAGCCGAGGCGAAGCGGCGTGTCCCGCTGCTCGAGGTCAGCGACGTTCTCGGTGCCGCCTGGATCGCCTCCGACGGCATGACTAACCCGATCGACACCGCACAGGCGTTCGCTGCGGGCGCCAGACAGGGTGGGGCGAAGATCCTCGAACGCACAGCCGTGAACCGGATTGTGGTCGACAAGGGCCGTCTGGTCGGGGTCGAGATCGCTGAGGGCCTTATTCGCGCCGAAAAGGCCGTCGTCTGCGCAGGGCTATGGAGCCGCAATATTGCCGCGGATCTCAGTTGGACGGTGCCGCTGCATGCGGCGGAACATTTCTACGTCGTGACTGAAGCCATTCCAGGTCTGCCTGCCGACTTGCCGACGATCCGCGATATGGACGCCGCGGTTTATGCCAAACCAGATGCCGGCAAGCTGCTGTTCGGCTTCTTCGAAACGCGTGCCAAGCCATGGGGCATGGACGGCATCCCGCGCGATTTCAGCTTCGACTCCCTGCCCGAGGATTTCGACCATATCGAGCCCTATCTGGCAGCTGCGGTCAGGCGCATACCTGCCTTAGCCGATGTAGGTATTCAGTTGAACTTCAACGGCCCGGAGAGCTTCACGCCTGACAACCGGTTTCTGCTCGGTCCGGCGCCCGAGATCGTGGGGCTTTACGTCGCAACAGGGTTCAACTCATGTGGCATCGAATCCTCGGGCGGTGCAGGCAAAGTCATGGCCGAATGGATGTCGACAGGCGTCCCTGCAAGCGACTACTGGGAAATGGATGTACGACGCGCCATGCCTTTCCAGCGCAATCGCCGCTATCTCTACGATCGCACAGCCGAGGCCGTGGGCAACCTCTGGAATCTCCACTGGCCTCACAAATCCCCGAAAACCGCACGCAACGTTCGGGTTTCGCCGCTCCATGACCGTCTCGCTCAGGCAGGCGCGAACTTCGGCGAGAGCGCGGGTTGGGAGCGAGTACAGTGGTTTGGTGAGCCTGGTTCCCAACAGGCGACGCACGCCACCTTCGGCAAGGATGACTGGTTCAGGCAGAGCGGAGCGGAACACATGGCCGCGCGGTCGGACGTTGCTTTGTTTGACCAGACATCGTTCGCCCACCTACTGGTCCAGGGACGGGACGCGCTCGCGCTACTGCAGCGCCTCTCGACCAACGATGTCGACTTGCCCATCGGGCGCATCGTGTATACCCCTTGGTTGAACGAGCGCGGGGGCATGGAGTCCGACGTCACCATCTGCAGGACAAGCGACGAGGAATTCCTAGTCGTCACGGCTGCCGTACAGCACATTCGCGATCTCGCGTGGCTCAGGGACCACGCGAAGGGGGCCGGGCATGTAACAGTTGCTGACGTGTCATCGGGCTATGTCACCCTGTCGGTCATGGGCCCGCGATCGCGCGACCTGCTGTCACGCGTCAGCCCCGCCGACTTCTCGGATGCCACTTTCCCGTTTGCAACGGCTCGCGACATCGAGATCGGCTATGGGATGGCTCTCGCGTTCCGGATGACCTTTGTCGGCGAACTCGGCTGGGAGCTCCACATTCCGGCTGAACAAGCTCTTGGCATCTACGACGCCATCGTGGCCGCCGGCTATGACCTCAAACTTCGCCATGCCGGATATGTCGCCCTGAATACATTGCGCATCGAGGCCGGATACCGCGACTGGGGCTCTGACGTGGGTGACGAGGACACGCCGCTGGAATCAGGGCTCGGTTTCACAGTCGCTTGGGACAAGAAGTCGGATTTCATCGGTCGCGCCGCTCTCGACGGCCAGCGCGGACAGATCCCGCGCCGCCGGCTAGTGCAACTGGCCGTTCTCGGGGAGGCGCCTCTAATGTTCGGGACGGAACCGGTCTGGCGCGACGGCAATCTCGTCGGTTATCTGCGCTCCGCCGCTTTCGGACACACCATCGGCTGCGGCGTAGGGATGGGCTATCTTTCTGCAGCGTCCGGCGTAAGTGCCCAGTGGCTCAAGGACGGAAAATTTGAGGTCGAGATCGCAGGCCAGAGGCATGCCGCTGTTGCGTCCCTCCGGCCGTTCTACGACGCCGCCCGAACGCGCGTAAAGGGCGAGCACCTCGAACTTGACAGCTTGGTCGCGCCCGAGCTGCGCGCGGCGCGTAACGCGCCGTGCATCCCCTCATCATCAGACCCAATGTGACATCCATCTCGAAACCAGATGATCCGGATCCATTAAATCGCGACAGGCTTTAGTACGTCGACGCCGGATTGTGCCAGCCACCAAGCGGCGCTCAGCCCGGTAACACCGCCGCCGACGATGACGGCGCACCTTTGACCTCAGTCATTGCTGCCTTGCGTACCATTCACCGCGACGGTCGATTCATTAGTCGCAACTGTACAAAATTCGGGAATCTCCCGTGGGGATTGCCAATGCGAGGGGATTCCGAACCAGAGCTCCCAATGCCGGGTCTGATCTGTCGATTCCAGGAGCTGGCTGGCGATCGCCAGCGGCAGCGGGCGCACCGGCGCGCGGTAGCCTGCGAGAGGAATAGCCGCGAGCGACGCGAAGGCCAGCACCGCCAGCAAGGCCGCTATCTGCTCGCCGCAGCGTCGTCCTTGGCACGGTCCCATCCCCGCGCGCCGCTTGACCTGGTCCGGGTTTGGAGGGGCCTTGTCCAGCAGGGACGAGAGCGAGCGGCTTGTGCGGCCGTCGGCTTGCCAGCCGAGATGGCGGAGGACGCAGCTCGAGGATCTCGGGGGGCAGTGACCTCCTCGCATTGACAGACGTGGACCGCCGCGATGCCGCCATCTATCGATTGCGTAATAGATCGAGATTGCTCCGCTACCATTCTCTGGGCCGCCGGAAGGTAGGGTTTCCCGGCCTTTTGCCCCACGATCAATCGCGGGCTCGCCAGCTGCGCACTCGCCAACCTCGGGCGAGGCGGTGACCCAACCCGCGCCGCCCTAGGCGAGCGCAACTGCCGCCATTGCAATGGAAGAGGTCGGTGCCAGGGTCACGGCCAGAGCCATCACAAGCCCGAACGAGGCAACGATGATGCCGCCGACCCAAGCCCACTCCGGACAGTGTTGAACCACGGAGAGCAGGGCGACGGCAGAGGGAACATCGTGTCGCTCCACTATATCGCCAACCGAGGCTTGCCAGGAAGGATCATTGAGAGCACCGCCGCATGCAATCAAAAAGCTGAAGCCGAGGATCATCCGGGATCGACAAAGGCCAGCGCCACAGACACGGTGAGCAGATGCTATCACTATAATGCACAGGCCGGCGAACATGACCCGCGATGGTTGAAATTGTCGGGGAGGGCCCCGACGACCAGATAGAATGAAGGCGGGCAGCGTCGATGAGGCCGGCACCAGCGCAACCATCAGATCGGAAGCCGAGATTGGCGCTGGCGAACCTGCATCCTCGTCTTCGCCCGACACTCTGCGCTATTTCGGAGCGTCGCCTCCTGTCTGACGGTTCGTACAGACTCGCCTTCGCGGAAGATGTGCAGGCGCAGACTGCCCCCATTAGGTATTTTCATTCCAGTCGGATTGATCACCTGGCTTGCGTCAAATGCGGTATTCATATCTGGGTCATCTAGCGCCGAGATGGGCCTAAGCTCCGATGGGCCGTTCCTACTGTGCGGCATGACCAAGGCCCTCGTCATCCGCAAAGTCCCGTCCGCACTTCGGTTGGCCCGCGCCAGCGGCTCGGCACATTGCGCGGAAACGGCCCCTCAAGTCTCGCAAAGCATCGCCGACGAGACCGGCTCGGCCCTTGACGTCTTCGTGTCGGCCCAGATCCTGAACCTGCCCATGGATCTGCAAAGAGGGGATCGGCATCGCCTTCATTTCATCTTTATCTCGCACAAGCTCGGGTCTTAGGTAGATGCAGCAATTGGCCAGCGCTTCGGCACTTGCTGCTGCCCGGGCTGTATTGCGGAACCAATTTACCCGGCTGCACCGCGCGATGGATCCACCACGCAAACGCTGCGAGTTCCAGCGACACATCAATTCTGCATAATAGTCCATGATTGTCCCTCGCTTGATGCTTAGGGTCGACACAATCGCACCGCGTTCAACATCATCGCTCTGAGGGACAGCCCCTTCCTGCCTATGCGAGGAGCGCCGGCCCGTTACGGCATCTAGAGCGACTGGCACCGCATCTGGCTGCTGATAATGTCCCCCAGGAAAGCGCGGTAGCGGGCAACATGCTTCTAGCCCTCGGTCGGTGTTGAAACGCTCCAGTGTCTGAACAAGCTCGACAAGATCACTGAGGACTGGCCCGTGTGGCGGACAAGCATGCGGGCGGACCTGGGCGCAGGCGCGGGAGCCGGCTTTTGGCTCCCGACTTCATTGCGAACATCGAGCCGCGGTGTTCCATCAACCTAGCCGGCGGCCATCTAAAAACGCGATGGCATCGTCCGGGAGATTATATTGGCTAATTGAACACCGCCAGGCGCATACTTCCAGAGCGGGAGAATGCAAACGCGCAACAGCTATCGTAAACCCGGCGGGCCTGAATACTCGCAATAGGTTGAACAATGAGCGAAGCACCACATCTTACGTTTGATTTCGATATGCCCGGCGAGAGCAGGGGGCATCTTGTTGTCCCGGCAGGTGTCGACTGCGAAGAGCTTTCGCTCCCGGTATTCAGCATGAATAAAGGGGGAGGGCCGCGCCTCCTTGTCACGGGCGGATGCCATGGCAATGAATTGGAAGGGCCAATTGTCGCGCGGCGGCTCATTGGGTGGCTGCCAGAAGCGCAAACCTGTGGAAGGGTCATCGTCCTACCCGTCCTCAATCCATTGGCCGTGCAGGCTTGGAGCCGCAACACGCCGGTCGACGGGCTGAACCTTAATCGAGCGTTTCCGGGCCGCGCCGAGGGGTCGGTAACCGAACGAATCGCCGATGCGGTTTCGCGCCTATTGTTGCCAATGGCCGACACCGTATTTGATCTGCACAGCTTCGGACCAACGTGGGATTTGCCACCGGCAAGCGTAACGCACCCCATTGCTGATGTCGATTTGATGGCCAAGACGGTCAGAATGGCAGAAGCATTTAAATTTCCCATGACATTGGTCTGGGAATACCACGATACGCTTGGAATGTTCGATACCTTGGTCCAAAGCCATGGCAAGGTATTCGTTTGCGCTGAACTCGGCGGCGGAACAGTTGGCTCCGAAGCTCTCACGATCTACGAAGCCGGGGTACGTAACGCACTGATCGCGCTGGGACTTGCCGAGGGAAAAGCCGAGTATCCGACCTTCCGCCACCAGAAGTCCAGCCAGACACTTGAAACGCTCTTGTCTGACGAGCTGAAATCCCCCGCGCGGGGCATCTTTGAACCTCGCTGCTCGGTGCTGGACGACGTGAAGCAGGGAGATCTGATAGGCATGTTGCATCCGATGAATTCGCTGTCCGCTGAGTCCATTGATCTCCGCGCGCCTACCGCGTCCATCGTCTGCGCTATCCGATCCGGAGCGCATGTCGACGCCGACGAGGGGGTGGCGCTCCTTTCGCGCCCCGTGAATATCTAAGAATCAGGTGCAGGCCAGGCGGCGCCTCGAGTGTCAGTAGTAGATCGAATTGATCCCGGAATGAATCGAGTGACTGAATGCAAATCAAAGACGTCCTACTTGCGCCTGGCAACGGCGCATTCTTCTATGATGATCAAGCTGCCATTCGGTCCGGCGCGACCCAGGACGGCTTCATCTATGTCGGCGAACCAATGACGCCCGGGTTCACGTCGCTGCGCGCTCCGGCATCTTCGCTGAGCATCGGGCTTGTCCTTACCGACGACACTGTTGTTTGGGGCGACATGATGGGCGTTCAGTACTCTGGTGCTGGTGGACGTGATCCACTGTTTGCAACTTCTCAAATGTCGGACTTGACGTCGCGGGTTGTGGTGCCCCGGCTTTTCGATGTCGATGCGTCTCGTTACCTTGATGCATGCGCCAAGGTTTTCGAGCCTTTCGGACACAAGCGGTTACCTCTCGCGATTGAGTATGGGGTCAGCCAGGCGCTCCTACACGCAGCAGCCCATCTTCAACGTACGACGATGGCGGAGATCATATGCAGTGAATTTGATCTACCGCTGCCAACACGTAAGGTCCCGATTTACTGTCAAAGCGGTGACGCTCGCGAAACCAACATTGACAAGATGATTCTGAAGGCCGTGGATGTGCTTCCCCACGGCCTGATCAACTCACGGCAGAAATTCGGCGTCGGCGGCCAGACCTTCATGGAGTTTGTTAAGTGGGTTGTAACGCGAATGCGCGAACTCGGCCGCCCCGGGTATCATCCGGTGCTGCATTTTGATGTGTATGGCTGGATCGGTCAGGAAATCGGCCTGGAGCCGCAACGCATCGCCGACTTTATCTGCAGGGTTGCAGACACTGTTCCGGGGTTTATCATCAACATCGAGTCGCCGGCGGACTTTGGTTCTACACACGCTCAAATTGAGAATTATGCCCAGATCGTATCGATCCTGGATGACCGGGGTTCTAGCGCGCGCATTGTCGTGGATGAAAGATGCAATACAGTTGAGGATGTCCAACTCTTTGCCGAAGCGAAGGCTACGCATCTCGTTCAAATCAAGACCCCCGATGTGGGCTCACTTGCCGATACGGCGCGCGCAGTTCTCATCTGCAAAGAGAATAAGGTAGGGGCATATGTCGGGGGGAGCTGTACTGAGACGGATCTCTCCGCTCAAGCGTCAGTCCACATTTCGGTAGCGACCCAGGCCGACATGATGCTCGCGAAGCCCGGAATGGGTGTCGACGAGGCATTCTCAATTGTTGGGAACGAACAAAACCGATTGTTGGCGATGCTGAATCGTCGTCGGGATCAAGACGAAAAAATTGGGATGAAAAGCACGGTGTCCCATGCAGAACTCTCTTGAGAGGATAACTGTCGTAGCCGTGGAGCAGGCCGTGGCGGCGCCTTATGCATCGTCTCGTCTTGCTGACGCCGGAGCACGTGTCATCAAGGTCGAACGACCGGCTGGCGACTTTGCCCGCAACTACGACGAGTTGGTGCGCGGCCAGAGTGCTTACTTCGTCTGGCTCAATCGGGGCAAGGAGTCGGTTTGTCTGGACCTGAGGCTGGAGATGGATCGCGAGGTCCTCGACACGCTCATTGCCAATGCCGACGTGTTTATCCAGAATCTGAAGCCGGGCAGTATCGAAAAACTGGGTTTTGGGTCTGCTGATCTCCGTCGACGATATCCGCGGCTGATCACCTGCGACATCTCGGGTTTCGGCGAGAAAGGGCCGTATTCCCATTTGAAGGCTTATGATCTCATTGTCCAGGCGGAAACAGGTCTATGCGCGATCACCGGCAACCAACAAGGGCCCGCGCGCGTAGGGGTCTCGGTCTGCGATATCTCAGCGGGCATGACAGCGCACAGCGCCATTCTTCAGGCACTATACCACCGCGAGGTCACCGGCGAAGGGGCAGGCATCCAGGTGTCACTGTTCGATGCCGTCGCCGACTGGATGAATGTTCCGGTTCTACAACACGACTATAGTGACTATCGTACGGCACGGGCCGGCGTGAAACACCCATCGCTGGCACCGTATGGCGCCTATCGCTGTGCTGACAGCAAAGAGGTGATCTTTTCGGTTCAAAATGACCGCGAATGGGTGGATTTCTGCGAGAAATTCCTGAAGCAACCGGCGCTCACGCGCGCATCTGGTTTTGCAGACAACATGGAGCGCCTCGGCAATCGGGCGCAACTTGATGAGATCATTGAAAGGCGATTTTCCGAACTATCCTGCCTCGAAGCAATGCACGAGCTTGAGGCGGCCGGTCTGGCGTATGGGCGACTAAATGAAGTGGCCGATGTGTCAACACATCCACACGTTCGGAGGGTTAAGGTTGGCACGCCTGAAGGAGTTGTAGACACGATAGCGCCGGCGGCGATCTTCAACTCCGAGCGCCCCTCGCTGCGTCCAGTTCCGGCTCTTGGTGCCCAGACAGAGGCTGTCCGCGAAGAGGTTCTGGGGCGTTTGCGCGAAAGAGCCGCGTCAGCGTGAGCGCGCATCTTGTCGATGAGGTGGGCGCGCTCGCGATCCATAGAAGGCGTGCACACTTCGGGTCATCTCAGCACATCGGCCGCCCAACAAGCTTAGTGCCGCCGCCGTCACAAAAATTGACCGCAGAGGCGACTCCCATGATCAAGAACACCGTTCCGGTGGTTGAAAGGCCGACGTCTGTACTCCGCTGGAGATCCCTGCTCTTCGTTCCCGCTCACGTTCCGCGCTTTGTGGAGGCCGCCCATGAGCGCGGGGCAGACGGCGTCATACTCGACCTCGAGGACTCCGTTCCGCAGGATCAAAAGGATGAGGCACGGCGGCGGCTTCCTGAATCCGTGGCAAAGGTGGGCCGGAAGCGCAAGTCGGTTTTGGTCCGCGTTAATCGTGGTTTGCGCGCCTTGGCGGCCGATCTCGATGCAGCCGTCATGGCGGGTGTTGACGCACTTGTTCTTCCGAAGACGGATTCGGCAGAGCTGGTATCAGAGATCGCGAATGCGGTATCGGAACTTGAA
The DNA here is from genome assembly GCF_040323635.1 of Mesorhizobium sp. M0037. NCBI lineage: Bacteria > Pseudomonadati > Pseudomonadota > Alphaproteobacteria > Hyphomicrobiales > Phyllobacteriaceae > Mesorhizobium > Mesorhizobium sp. M0037. Next base: position 10,722 of record NZ_JAMYVB010000036.1, read on the forward strand.
CGAGAAAGAAATCTTTCGCTGGGACGCATCCGGTTCCTTGCCCAGATCGAGACCCCGGGCGCCTTGCAAAGGCTCGCGGCCATTGCGACGGCGCATCCAAGGATGGTCGCAATGGCGCTTGGTCCTGAGGACTTCAGTGCCGCTGTCGGCGGCGCCCTGGATTCGACCTTCTATTGACGCCGAACCTTTCTGTTCTTTTTGCCGCCCGTGCGGCCGGATTGCTCCCCCTGGGCTTCATAGGAAGCATCGGCGAGTTTTCGGACACTGACAAACTTCGTGAAGCCGCGGCGCATGCGCGCCGGCTTGGCTTTGCCGGAGCTTTAGTGATCCATCCGACCCAAGTGGCCATATTCAATGAGGCTTTCTCGCCAAGCGCACAGGAACTCGAGTGGGCTCGCGATGTCGTCGCCGCCGAGAACGATGCCGCGTCCGCGGACTGTCTGCATTCTCGTTGAATGGTAAGATGGTTGATCCGCCAGTGGTGCGGCGCGCTCACGAGATCCTGGCTCTCGCTCCGCGATTGACCTGCTTTTAATCCAGGGCCGGACAGGCGCCCGGTTTTGACCCTTGGCCGAGCTTTGCTGCTTGCTTGCCATCTTGTTTCGAGATAGATACGCAGGCGCTGGGGATCATGCCCCGGTTGGATTTGTTCATCTTGGACATCAGGCAGCTAAGATACTTTGTCGGCGTAGTCGAAGCAGGCAGCTTCACGAAGGCAGCTGCGATCCTTAACGTTGCTCAAAGCGCTCTAAGCCTGCATGTTCGTCAACTGGAGGACGGATTTGGTACCCAGCTGCTTGTTCGCGACAGGACTGGTGTCAGCGTCACTGCGTCCGGAGACAAGCTGCTTGAGCGCGCGCGGAACATCCTGAAGGAAGTTCAACTCACTGAGGCGGAACTGACCAACTCGGTGGCTGCTCCTTCCGGAGAGGTGACCATTGGCATTCCGTCCGGAGCCGCTCGCGTCCTTAGCGGTCCCCTGCTTGAATCGGTAAGAAGCGAATTGCCGAGAATCTCGCTTAAGATGATCGAGGGCATGACGGGACCGCTCGAGGAGTGGATGGCGGCTGGCCGCTTCAATCTGGCTGTCCTTTACCGGACTGCCGAGAGTGTAGGGCGAATGACGGTGCTGGCACGGGAAGAACTTTGCCTGGTAGTGCCGCGGGGTGAACCGCCTTTCGAAGATTCGATACCGCTCGCCGACCTGCATGCGTTTCCGCTGGCGGTTCCGATGCGCAACAACTATGTCAGGCGTTCGGTGGCTGATGTCGTTGCACAGCACGGGCGTGTGCTGGACGTCAGATTCGAAGTCGACTCCCTTTCTACGATCATCAACATGGTCATGGAAGGAAAAGCCTATTCTATCCTTGCCCCGTCGGCCATTCAGAAAGAGGCGTCTCAGGGCCAAGTCCGGACGATTAAGATCGTTGATCCGGTGATTACCCGTTCCGTTGTGCTTGCCGTCAACCCGAAAGATGAGCGCTCTCCAGCGGTGTCTGCGGTTCGCAAGCTGATCCCCAAGGTCGTAAAGACTTTGATCGAGGGCAGGCACTGGTCGGCCACGGTTCCGGACCGGGTTTAGGCAGACCCCAAACCGAGTTTTTCCCAGTGTTATCGCTCTTCGTGGCCGCTTGAGTGGTGTCAATCTGGAGTCGAGATGGCTTTGGGCGATATTCCATATTTGACCCGGCGTGACCATCGCGATGAGACTGCAGAGAAGTGAGCCGATGGTCGGAGAGATCGGCTGGTCTCGCACTGGCAGAAATACTCAAGCGGAGCATGGAATGTCCAACGCCACGAGCTATCAGCTTTTTATCAATGGCAGATGGCGAGCCGGTGGTAGCGGAGCCACTGTGCCGGTAATCAATCCGGCGACGGAGATGGTATTTGCCTCGGTGGCCTCGGCGACGATACCGGATCTGGATGAGGCCCTCGCTTCGGCAGAGCGCAGCCGCAAGGCCTGGTCCTCGCGGCCTGCAAAACATCGTGGCGAGATTCTCCTAGCAGCCGCCAAAATTCTGACAGCGAAGGTTGATGCGGCGGCTAGGGACCTGTCAGCCGAACAGGGAAAGACGATTGCCGAAGCGACAGGTGAATACGCGCGCGCTGTCGAAACGCTGGAGTGGAACGGAACGCACGCGGAAGAGTTGTCGACCCCTACTCCGATGGGCCCGAACCGGATGATCGTCCCCGAGCCAATTGGCGTCGTTGCTGCCTTTACGCCTTGGAACTATCCCGCCGTTCTCATCGCCCGCAAGCTCGCCCCTGCTTTGGCGGCAGGCTGCCCCGTGATCCTCAAGGGGGCTGAAGAGACACCAAGCGCGGCTGTCCATTTCGTCGAAGCCTTGCAACAAGCGGGTATTCCGGACGGCGTGGTCAATCTCGTCTTCGGCGTTCCGGTGCAAATATCCCGACATCTTCTCAACTCGCCGATCATCAAAGTCCTAACGTTCACCGGCTCTACTGAGGTTGGAAAACAACTCGCCAAGCTCGCCGCCAATAACTTGCAGCGGTGCATCCTTGAACTCGGTGGGCACTCCCCGGTCGTTGTATGCGATGATGCGGATCTCGCAAAGGCCGTTCCGGCAATTGCGGAATACAAGTTCGAGTGCGCGGGCCAAAGCTGCAATGCGCCCAGCAGGATCCTCGTCGCGCGAAATCTCTACGAGGAATTTCTGTCCCTGATGACGGAAGCCGCTCGCAAGATCAAGATCGGCCCGCCAGACGATCCGGCCACGGAGATGGGACCGATGGCAAACGCGCGGCGAATCGAGGCCATGCAGCGTCTGATCCAGGATGCTGTCGATCGCGGCGCCGGTATCGAAACCGGCGGCACCCGCCTCGACCAGCCGGGTTTTTACTGGCCACCAACCATCCTGACAGGGGTTCCAAAGGATGCGAAAGTGCTTCATGACGAGCCGTTCGGGCCGATCCTCGCCGTCGCACCTTTCGACACGATCGAGGAGGCGATCGAAGAAGCCAACGGCACCGAGTATGGCTTGGCTGCCTACTTCTTCACCGGCGCCGCCGGTGCAAAACGGGCGCTGATCGGCGGTCTTTCGGCAGGCGCGATCAGCGTAAATTACCTGAAAGGGGTTTCCGCAGATGCACCATACGGTGGCGTCAAACAAAGCGGCTACGGATATGAAGGGGGCGAGCAGGGATTCCGGAGCTTCCAAAGCCTGAAACTGGTCAACGGGCTTGGTCATTGGGATGACATCCGGTGAATAAAACAACACGGAACATTGCCGGTAAGGATATCACAAGGAGCGTCGCCGACGCCCTGCAGTATATCTCGTATTACCATCCGCCCGACTATATCCTGAACCTTTCGCAGGCCTACTCACGCGAACAGAGTCCGGCGGCTAAGAATGCCATAGGGCAAATCTTGCTGAACTCCCGCATGGCGGCCTTTGGACGGCGGCCGATCTGCCAGGATACCGGCCTCGTGGTGGTCTTCGCGAAGGTCGGCATGGGCGTCCGGATCAAATCAACGGCTAGTTTCGCGGACCTCGTCAACGAGGGCGTCCGCCAGGCATATCTCGACCCTGACAATCCCCTTCGACCATCGATCGCTTCGGATCCGCTTGCCGGGCGCATGAACACGCGGGACAACACACCGGCAGTCGTCCACGTCGACCTTGTGCAAGGCAACCAGATTCAGATCACCATCGCAGCAAAAGGGGGCGGATCGGAAAACAGGGCGCGTTTCACCACCCTGAACCCCAGCGCATCCGTTGCCGACTGGGTGGTCGATACTGTTTGGACTCTTGGCAGTGGATGGTGCCCGCCCGGCCTGATCTCGGTCGGCATCGGTGGTAGCGCTGAAAAGGCGATGCTGCTGGCGAAGGAGGCTATGAACGAGCCCATAGATATGTCGGAACTGATTGACAGGGGGCCGTCAAGTGCGGAGGAGGCACTGCGGGTTGAGCTTTATGAACGAATTAATGCGCTGGGCATCGGAGCTCAGGGACTAGGCGGCCTGACGACAGTCGTTGACGTCAAAGTTGCTACCTATCCAACCCATGTTGCGTCCAAGCCTGTGGCGCTCATTCCGCAATGCGCCGCCAACCGGCACGTGAAGTTTACCTTGGACGGCACAGGACCGGTGCAGCTCCAACCGCCCGACCTTTCCGAATGGCCCCACATCGGTCATGAGGGCTTGCACACGACCAGCGTCCGCCGGGTCAATCTCAATGCGCTCTCGAAGCAAGAGACGGCATCGTGGCGCTGCGGGGAAACCCTTCTTTTGTCCGGAAAGATGTTGACGGGCCGTGACGCCGTCCACCAGCGAATGGTCGACCTGATCGATGCCGGCAAGCCGCTCCCGGTTGATCTGCGGGGACGCGTGATCTACTACGTCGGACCAGTCCGCGCGGTGAGGGATGAGGTCGTCGGGCCTGCTGGCCCAACAACCGCCAGCCGGATGGACGCTTTTGCTGAAAAGATCCTCGCCGAGACCGGGCTCTTGGCGATGCTGGGTAAGGCGGAAAGGGGACCCGCGGCCATCGAGTCGATTGTCAGACACAGAACACCCTATCTCATCGCGGTGGGTGGCGCTGCATACCTGATTTCAAAATCGATCAAGGCGGCACGGATCGTTGCCTTTGAAGACCTGGGCATGGAAGCCATCTATGAATTCGACGTGCAGGACATGCCGGTTATCATGGCTGTCGATGTTGAGGGAAACTCCATTCATAGTTCCGGGCCCCTTGAGTGGCGTAAGCGCATGGCGGCCGACAGCATCGCCCGCAGCATCGGCGTTTGAGTCTTCAGCTGGGCGATCCGGCCAGGCTCAATGTCGCGAATCGGCCGGGCGGGACTCTGGGCCGTAGCGGCAACACGGGCGGAATTTGCGGTGCCTAGGCTCCTCGGCGAGCCAAAGAAGAAAGGCCTTCAATTCATCTCCAAGCCAAATGCGCTGATGTAACCACTGCATCGACCACGCCGTCCACGCGATCGATGCTCGGGAACTCCGAGAGTGCAAACCAGGTAAAGTAGCGCCGATACTGGCCATCCATTTACGCCCAGATCGATGCCGAAACGCGATCACCACTCTGTGCGTCATCGCATCAGGGGCAATGCCCAACTATTCTGCATCCATTCTGATTGGATCGCCCTCAGTCAGATGACATTCCTAGCCTCACACTGACCCGTTTCGGGCCGAAGACAGATATGTCCACTAAACTCCCTCGCGTCGATCGATGATAGAATTTCTGGCACCACTGCCCTTCGACCAGTTTGAGAGCAACAAATCATGAAGTCGGAACCAAACCCTATGCAACTAGACGATTGGGATATCCGGATTCTCTCAGAGATCCAGTCAGATGGTCGGATTTCAAAAAGCGAGCTCGCAAAGCGTGTTCACCTTTCAGCGTCGGCCTGTTCAGAACGGCTCCGCGTGCTGCAAGCCGCAGGCATCATTGAAGGATTCTACGCGCGACTCAGTCCAGCCCTCATCGGGGGCATAATCTCTATAATGGTGGAAGTCGTTTTGGACCGCCATCGTCTCGAGGATCAAAGACACTTCGAGGCTGCCATCCAAAACGTCCCGGAAATCCTGGACTGCTGGGCAATTGGGGGACGTATCGATTATCTGATGCGCGTTTCGTCTCCCTCCATGGCTGCGTATCAAGATTTCATGGAGGGACTCCTGCAGGCAGGATTGGGGATCAACCAATACTACAGCCTTGTCGTGACGAAGCCAGTGAAAGCCAATTCACCGATTCCGTTGTCCTCGTTCAAGCGGAGATAAACTCTGAAGCGTTTCCGTCGGCAACTAGTCCCGATTCCGCGAATTAATCGGTCAGATACGCGCATTTCCGCGAAATCCGAGAGGCCGTTGCGGATATAACGAGCCCTCAATCGAGTGTTCTGCTTCAATTTTTCGGGCGAAGAGCAGCGAGCAGAGCACATATTGCCAAAGACCTTTGAGTGGCTGCTCTGCGACAAGCTCACAATTATGTAGATATGGAGGGAATTATGGCTGGAAGACCCGACAACCCCGGAAAGGGACCACCAGATAATCCGGGAAAAGGACCGCCTCACGGAGTGCCTTCCGGGCCGCCTAACGGTGTTCCGCCGGGGCCGCCCGTTCCGCCCGTGCCCCCGCCGCGCAAGGTGGGATGAGAGTATGGTTGATCCGGATTCATCCATAACGGCCCCGGCGCAGCCAGTTCCCCGCTGGGAGAAGCGATATCCGGGGCGGCTTAAATACGAACTCGACGCGCTGTACGCAGCCGGAATAACGCCTGAGATTGACGAGCAGGCCCTCTCTTCCGGGCGATTGTCCCTAACTCTCGACTGGCCGCTCGATAGGGCGACGACCCTCCGGTTGCAGGCTGTCTTTCCCGACGCTTACCCGCACTTTCGGCCTCAGGTCTTTCTGCTCGCCGGCCTTGTCCCACCGCCGACGCGCCACCGCAGTCCTATCGAGGGCAATCTCTGCCTGCTCGGCCGCGACACCCGGCAGTGGACACCGGGCTGGACGCTTTGCACGTTGCTCGAAAAACAGCTCGCCGACTCCGTGCGTGGTACCGGTGAGGAAGACCAGCAGGGCGAGCCTGCCGAATACTGGTGGAACAACCTTGGCCGTAATTCCGGATCTTATTGTCTGATCGACAGCGGCTGGGATGTCGGCGACGCCTCGCAGGGCACATTGCAGCTGCGTTACATCCAAGATCAAACGGTCAAAGTGGAGGCCGAGAACGGTCCAATCCATATTCCGGCGGTCAGGGCCTATGTCGAAGAGGTTCGCGCTGAGGATGGCCAAGTGCTTCACCAATGGGCGGGTCCGCTCCCAGCCGACCTGACCGAAGCGAAGAATCAGCTTGAGGTTCCGTGGGTAAGATCAAAAGACACGATGCTACCCGAACCTCAGCTCGATGCACAGCTAAAAAGGCTCCGCCAAGATTACTCATGGCTCCAGCGTACCCGGCCACGAAAGTACGGTTCAGGTCTGAAGTTTGACCTCCGCGCACTCGTCTATCCGAGCGAGCTCGGCTTTGGTGAGACGGGCCTCGGCTGGTGCTTCGTCATGGTCTTCGGTCATGCGCACGGCTTTGAGCCGAAGAAGAACAAAGCCCCTAAATCATTGCGTATCACGGCGCTGCCCGTTTTTCGCGCCGGGCCGGTCGACATTGGCTGGCGTGTTCCGGCCGTTGCATTCCTCAAAGAAAAGCGGATCCTTGTCGTCGGTGTTGGCGCCGTCGGCGCACCGGTAGCGATCGAACTTGCTCGCAACGGATGCGGCACCCTCGATCTCGTTGAACATGACATTCTTGAGCCTGGAAACACGATCCGCTGGCCGCTGGGCGCAGCCGCCTGGGGTCAGTGCAAGACAGAAGCCTTGCAGGGTTTTCTGGCTCGCCAGTATCCGGCAACGGAAGTCCGTAGCCATTCGCATTTTATAGGTATTGCGGCGCAGGCTCTGAGCGATCCGGGTGACGACGATATACTCGACTCGCTCATCAAGGACGCCGATCTCGTTATCGACGGCAGCGCTTCGCACGCCGTTACAACGCTGCTCGATGACCGCTGCCGAAGCGCAGCCGTTCCCCTTATAAGCATGTCCGCGACGCCGACGCTGGAGGGCGGCACCGTTGTCCGGCACGTCCGCGAAAGCGGCTGCCCGAATTGCCTTTTGCACGCATGGCACAAGAACGAGATGGAACCCCCGCCAGGACAGGATGCCGGTGACGAGGCCCTGACCCAGCCGGCCGGGTGCAGCGAGCGCACATTCACCGGTGCCGCGTATGATCTGCAGGAACTCTCGCTGCAGGCGGTGAGGCTGGCCATCGATACCCTCTCGGGCAAGGCGGACGAGGGTTCGGTCGTGCAGACACTCAGCTTTGTTGATGATGAACGAGCGCGCTGTCCGCCGAGCTGGCGTGTCGATCCGCTGCCAATACATCGGGACTGCTGGGGCGGGCATTGATGTTGCCGGATGTCGATGCCTGGCTGCCTAACACCCTGATTCAGGAATGTGCGGACGAAGCCGACACCAAATTCCCATTAGAGACCGGCGGCACGTTCATGGGCTGGTGGTTGAGTCCTGATACCGCCGTCGTAGCCGCCATGATTGGTCCCGGACCCGGCGCCCTTCACGAGCGCTTTCGGTTCCAGCCGGATCAGCAATGGCAGGTTGAGCAGATTGCCGCCCACTATGAGAGTTCGGGTCGCCTCGAGACTTACCTTGGTGACTGGCATAGCCACCCCGGCGCTCCGAGCGGCGCGCTGAGTTGGACCGACCGCGGCGTCCTTCGCCGCGTTATCACCACGCCAGAAGCGCGCTGCGCACTGCCGCTGATGATGATTCTATGGGGTTCTTCCGGGACATGGCAGCTGACAGCGTGGCGAGCACAAACGGTGCCGCGCGTGGTACTCTGGGACAAGCTGCATCTCGATCCGGTGCAGATAAGGGCCTTTTGAAATCTCTGCACCCGCAGATGCCGGCGGCTTGATGAAAGGCATGACCTGACATCCGCTTCGGTCCGGCGATGGTCCGGCAAACCTGCGCGAGGACGGCCTGCCAGACGGCGTGGGCTGCAGCGGGTGAAGTCGCAAACGGCCGAGCCCGCCGGCGCGGACCCGCTGCATTGGCTGCTCCTACCACCCATGCGGCAACCTGCTCCGCCGCGAACTGGCCGATGTCGCTTGTACACGCAGCGCTGGCTCATCGAGCAGTTCTTCCGTGATGAAGACCACGGCTTGAAGATGGAGACAGCCAGTTGCAATCGGGACAGATGGAAGCGTCTACTGCTGTGTGGACACGGTGTCGAGCATTGGCGTGCCCGTCCAATCTGTGCGAGAGAAGAAACTATTAGAGTAGGCCCTGGGATCGTAAGTCGATCGTGATGTGAAGAGGGGACCTTTGCTGCTCGATGAGCAGACTGCGGAGGGGCTTCTCGAGCACGCTTCCCCTGCCGCGCGACTCAGCGATCCCAACGCCTTCACAACTCTGCGAATCTGCTTGATGAGGGTGGCAGTCCTGAATAGCCAAGGCCTCCCGCCACGAGCGTGCGCATCGACATTGCCCGAACATATCCCGGCGACACGAAGAACACATCGCGGAGGTTCTGTTGGGCTCCTGGATGGGGACTTCGGACAGCGCATCTCCCAATACCAATCCCAGGGGTTTATGCGGTACCTTTCGCAAACAGCCGCCGACGAACAGAATACGGCGGCGGCCGCACAGATCCCCTTATGCGCCTCAAGGAGAAGGTAACTCCAGAAACCTTGGTTTTCACTGCGTTCGAGCCGATTTTCGCGAATTCGTCGGCTAAAGACGTGCAGTCCCGCGAAACTCGAGAGGTGTTTGCGGGTATGCTTGTTTTTAATAGGTGGCTGGGTGAGTGTCTTCTGCCTACTGCTCGCGAGGAGAGGAACTATGAGCTTGAGTAATCTGGGAACCGAGCAACTGCGGGAGAAGGATCGAAGCTTCGTCTTCCATCCGTCCACGCACTTGGCCAAGCACAGCCGCGGCGAGACGCCAAACCGGATCATGGCCGGTGCGGAAGGCGTGTACATCTGGGATACCGACGGCCGAAAGAGCCTTGACGGTTTCGGAGGGCTTTACTGTGTCAACATGGGATATGGATGCACGGAGATCGCCGAAGCCATCGCCCGGCAGGCGCATGAGCTGCCGTTCGCGCATGTCTATGCCAGTCAAGGCACGGCGCCGGTTGCCCTCTTGGCAGAGGCCGTGGTCGAATATTTCGGTCAGAACATGCGAAGGGTCTATTTTGGCCTTTCCGGCTCGGACGCCAATGAAACCAACATCAAGCTGGTCTGGTACTACAATAACATCCTCGGTCGCCCTGAAAAAAAGAAGATCATCTCGCGCAATCGCGGATATCACGGGTCCGGGCTGGTCACCGGAAGCCTGACAGGGCTTCCGTTTTTCCACGATTTCTTCGACCTGCCTTTGAGTTTGGTGCGCCATACGACGGCCCCACACTACTATCGCCAGGCGCGCGACGGCGAAAATGAGGAAGCGTTCGCCAGGCGCTGTGCCAGCGAACTTGAGGCCCTTATTCTTGCTGAGGGTCCAGAGACGGTTGCCGCCTTCATCGGAGAGCCGGTACTTGGGACCGGCGGCATCGTTCCGCCCCCTAAGGGATATTGGTCCGCGATCCAAGGAGTGCTTGACAAGTACGATATCCTTCTTATCGCCGATGAGGTGGTCTGCGGCTTCGCGCGAACCGGTGAGAAATTCGGTTCCCATCTCTATGGCATGCGTCCGGATTTCGTGACCATCGCCAAGGGCTTGAGTTCAGCCTACCTCCCTATCTCCGGGTCAATCATCGGCGATCGCGTCTGGTCGGTGTTGGAACAAGGAACGGAAAAGCACGGCCCACTCGGCCATGGCTGGACATATTCCGGTCACACGCTTTGTGCTGCCGCAGCGTTTGCCAACATCCAATTGCTAAAGGAAAGAAATATCCTGGAACATGTTCGGGACGTCGGACCCTATTGGCAAGCCCGCATGAAAGCCGAACTGGAAGGACATCCCATTGTCGGCGAGGTTCGCGGCATCGGCATTTTAGCCGCAGTGGAGCTGATGGTGGATCCGAAGGGCCGGGTGCCATTTGAACCCGAACTTCAGGTCGGCGTGCGGGTCGCCGCTGCTTTGTTTGAAAATGGCGTCATAGGCCGCGCCATGCCGCATGGGGATATTCTCGGCTTTGCCCCACCTTTGATCATTACCCGAAAAGAGATCGACATCATCGTCGATGCGACTGCGAAATCAGTCGATACGACCTATCATGCGCTGCAGGCGGAAGGCGCGATATGATCTGGCGTGAGATGACGCCTTCAACTCGGATCGCCGGAATATTCACGTGCGGCAGCCGTGTAGCGTCATGAGCAGGGGCGCAACAATCCGCTCCGTTTTTTAAGGCAACTTGCATGGAGGGTGTGCCAGCCGATGCCGAAATACGAGCCAGTCGCGAACGACACAGTACCGCCTTCGCGTGCGAAGACGCTCACGTGAGCTGCTGCAAGAATGTAGAGGTGACGCTCTCACACCCCAATGTACCGTGAGGCTGAGCTCCTCCATGGAGCAGTCCCAAGCCGGACGCAAAAAGACAGCCCGACCGCAATGAAGTGCAAACCCAAGAGGACAACTGTCACCCTGCTAAAGATGGCGCTGGAATGAGGTCTCGACGTCGATAATAGCGCCGTCGAAGCACGTATCGCCCTCCCAAGGCGCACGGCCCGGCACGGAGCTCAGTCTCCGGCCGGGCCTTCAACCCAGAATGGCTGGCCCGCCCGTCTTGGCTCCTGGAGGGGGCCAGAACTCACTGCAGTTTAGCTATGCAAGACGCTTTTCATAGATTTGTAGGGCAGATCGCAGACAGCGCTGACGCGACTGACCTGCGCAACGCTCTGGGCGAGATTGCCTCTTCGCTCGATTTGCCGTCTTTCGCCTATTTTTTCCCTTCTTCTGGCAAGGGCCGCAACGTGCGCCTGATTTCCACCTACCCTCAATCCTGGACATCTCACTACCTTCACAGTCGGTATGAAAAGATTGACCCGGTAATTCATCGAGCGCGTGGTGGTCAGGAACCATTCAACTGGGATGCGCACGGTGCTGATCTCGAACTATCGACGCAGCAGCGACAACTGATGGATGAGGCGACGCAATTTGGCATTCACTGCGGCTTCACGATCCCGATCCATGACAGAACCGGTAAATTTGCAGCACTGACCTTCGCCTCCGATGAAAGGCGACCACCGTTCTTTCGCCTGATTAATCGATATGACCGCGCGCTCGAACTCATCGCGATCTTCTTCCATATTCATGCCTGTCGCAAGCTGGCCGACGGCAGGACCGTGGATGGCGTTACCCTATCTCGAAGGGAAATGGAGTGTCTGAAGTGGGCGGCTCGGGGCAAGACGGCGTGGGAAATCGGCCGCATCTTGGGAATCAGTCGGAGCACCGCAGCCTATCATCGGGATAACGCCAGGAAGAAGCTTGGCGTGAAGACGGCTATTCAGGCAGCTGTTCGGCTTGCACTGTCGCGGCCATCTCTCTTCACCTGACCTCCCGGAACCTGGGCACATACACAGGTTGTTTCAACTCCGGCCTTTGCCTTCAATCGCAGGTGCTATCCATGCGAGGAGAAGGCCATCATGTTGCAGTTGATCACGCCGGGTTGTTACGCTGAGTTCAGCGACGAGCTCGAGCAGATGCATCGCTTGCGGTATCGCGTTTTCAGGGATCGACTTGATTGGGACGTTTCGTTCAGCGGCGGCTTTGAGGTCGATCCGTTCGATGCGCTTCGTCCCCATTACTTATTGCTGCGTGCGCCCGCCGGACGCATCGACGGCTGCGTGCGCCTGTTGCCGACTACAGGACCGACGATGCTGCGTGATAGCTTCTTCGCTCTTCTTGCCGACCGTCCAGCGCCGGAAGATCCACGTGTTTGGGAAAGCAGCCGTTTTGCGCTTGATCTGCCGCCTTCCGCGCCCAAACAGTCGGGCATCGCAATTGGCACCTACGAGCTGTTTGCCGGAATGGTCGAGTTTGGTTTGTCACGCGGTCTGCGCAACATCGTCACCGTAACCGATCTGCGCATAGAGCGGATTTTGCGTCGCGCCGGCTGGCCACTCGAACGGTTGTCCCATCCGCAAACAATTGGCAACACACGCGCCGTTGCCGGATATCTCGACGTCTCGAGAGAGAGCTTGGATTCCCTCCGTCGCAATGGCGGGCTCAAAGGCCCGGTCCTGTGGACCCCGGTCATTAAGATCGCCTGAGCCTGCCATCCGACCTTTTCTGGAAATGATGCAATGGACGAATCAAGACCTGGCCCTGCTTGGCCGGACAGGCAAGATGATCGTGCCTATGTCGACCAGCTCACCAGCCGAGGCTGGGCCTGGGAATTCCTCAGGCGCAATCCGGACTTCCAAAAGGATCTGGCGAACGCGCTACGCGGTGCCGAACGCAAGAACGCCCGGTCCATGGACATTATCAGCCTGGCTTCGAATACTGTTGATCTCTCGCGCTGGGGCCTTCTGTTTTGCAAGCTCAAAAGGAACTGATGCGAGCGTCTTTTGGTGCCCCTGCCAATGTCCGCATGTTTTGCCCGTTGTGGCCGAAACGGCGGCGCCGCCGCGCGGGGTCGACTTGCTTGATCTCGCCCGGCACTCCTGCCGCATCTCCATGCTCGTCACGCGGGACGGGCATCAGCACCTCCTGGTCGAGGACAGTGGCAGGAGCTTGCAGCTGGCTGCTTCCGGCGTCAGCATCCTCGAACCTGTGCGATTGACATCCTCGGTCCTCTGGTCGCCAGAGGAACTGAAGCAGCGCCTAAACGCGTTGGAATGTCTGAACAGCCTCTGTTGGACCGGCAGGCTGCAATCAGGATTCTTTCCGACCGAGCCCCGTAGCTCGCGGTTGCGCCGAGTCTTGCATGCCCTCGACGGCTTCACCGCTGGCGTATCACACCGCGAAATCGGCCTTGCTCTCTTCGGCAGAGCCCGTGTCGAGCAGGACTGGGCCGACCCCGGTGACCATCTTCGAGACAGCGTCCGCCGTGCAGTCAGACGCGGGCGCTCGCTAATGAATGGTGGTTATAAGCGTCTTCTTCTATAAGGCCACCATCAGGCCTTTTGGCGGCCAGAGAACAGCTCCTTGTACCCCGCCACCACCAGCCAGTGGGCGCGCGAGAGATGGCTGCGAACCGCCCTTTGGGCGCGCGCTGGCTCTTGCACCGGATCGATTCCCAATATCGCCTGGGCCATCTCTCCTTCGCTGGCATTGCCGGCGCATGCATCTAAGAGCTTCAAATATGTCGTGAAGTGCTCATCGTCGTAAGCGGTCAGGCTCTCCGCCCATGGGACCTCGTCGGCAACAGCAGGTTTGAGCAATCTGTCTACCATTTCATCTCTCGCCGTAAGACCTATCCCGCGCCGCGCAGATCTTTCACCGCACAATATCCTGAAATGGGATAATCCGAAACTGGGATTAGTCCATGAGCCGGTTCCTTCTTGGCCCGGTTCGTCTGATGCCGAAATCACTTCGATCAGCTCGCCAGCGCCGATTGCTACAACGGCTGATTGCGGCGCGCAAAACCAAAGGGGCCACCCAGACCCAGGTTGCTGATATGTTGGGCCGCCCACAATCCTTCGTGGCCAAGTACGAGGGTGGTGAACGTCGGCTGGACGTCATTGAGTTTCTCGACGTCGCCGAGGCTCTCGGTATCGATCCTTGCGAGCTTCTGGCACAATTGCGTCGCGCTCGTGACCTGTAGATAGCGTGCGCTTTGTTTGGCTGCCAAACTTCACGATTCCCGTCCTTGAGCTCACGGCTCAGGGGATTTGCCCTCGCGAGATGATGCCGTGAAGCCGCTCGCCCTTTGTTGTCTCTGATCTTTGTAGAGAATACTCCGTGGTGAAATCCTCGACAAGAGGGTGGCTTCTCGTGCATGGAAATCCGAGAGGTCTTTGCCCGCAATCTGCGTAGGCATCGTCAAAAAAAGAAATTGTCCCAGGAAGCGCTGGCGCATGAGGCTGGCGTTGACCGAACATATGTTAGCGCACTTGAGCGCTCGGTCTATGCCGCCAGCATTGATACGGTGGCGAAACTCGCCAGAGTGCTCGGAATCGATCCGGCCGATCTACTCAACCCTCATTCTGAATAACTCTGGAAGCGGGGACGAAAACGCGGTTGATGAGACTCGGCCAGAAGGCTTTGAGGCATTCATGCTGCTGACAGGAACGCCCGCGCGCTTCGCAGCCGGCGCTCGTGAACCGAGCCCGCTTTCTTCGGTAAGCTCAGGCGGTCTCGGCCATTCGGCTTCGCCGCCTGGCGTGGGCAGCCCTTCGGGCTGTAACGGCCGCCGCCCTTGCGGCGGCGCGGTTTGTCTGTTGGCCTTTCCCGGTGGCGTGGGGTGGGCGGCACTCCCTTCTGGGCCCGCCGCGGCAGCCCGCAACCCTTCGCGTGCCGCTCATGGTCCTCCTCTTCGTTCCGGTCCTTCGGATGCGGTCCGCCTACCACGGCGGGCCTTTCCGGTCGCGACTCGCCGCCCACCCCGCTTCCGGGGAGAGGCGCGGCGATTGGTGGGGGTGTGGGTGGTCATCGGCGCTTTCCGGTAGGGTTTGGTTGTTGACGCCAACCCATTTCGGAAGGACCACCGATGACCGAAGACAT
>NZ_JAMYVB010000037.1:0-17393 GCF_040323635.1 Mesorhizobium sp. M0037
AACCATCGCCGGTCCTCCGGCGGACAAGAAAACTGTCACCCATGCTATCGGTCCATTCTGTTACCTATCTATCCGGTTCGGACACGTCTCCCTTCTCCCCGTCACTATACGGGGAGAAGGTGCCGGCAGGCGGATGAGGGGCGGCGCCGGCGTTGGGGTATTTATTTTGATGTTAGCGCTGCCCCTCACCCTTACCCTCTCCCCGTATAGTGACGGGGAGAGGGGGTAGCGAACGGCGGCTCAGCGACGACCTCCGTCACCCCAAAAACGGCTTAGCCTTCATGGTCTCCGGCACCGGCACACCCAGCCGCTTCAGCACCGTCGGCGCCAGTTGCAGCTGATCAAGCAGCGTGTCCGGATCCGGCCCTTTGCCGGCTCCGAAATAATACAGCGCGAAATCCTGCATTTCATCGTCGCGGCCGCCATGATGGCCGCGGTCTGTCTGGCCGTGGTCGGCGGTTACGATCACCTCGTAACCGGCTTGCCGCCAGCCCGGCAGGAAGGCTGCCAGCATGCCGTCCATCCCATAGCAGGCATGGTCCATTTGGTGGCAGTCATGGCCGAAGCGATGGCCCATCGAATCGAGCGTGCAGGTGTGCAGGATCCCGTAGTCGATATCATGGCGCCGGGTCAGCATGGTCAGCGTCGCAAACAGGTCGACATCGCTCGGCGTCATCTGGTTGCGGGCATTATAGCCGGTCATGGTGTGGAAGCGGCCATGCGCGATCGGTCCGTTGGGCTCGTCATACTCCATGTCCTCGACCAGATCGAACGGATAGGAACGGAAGAATTCGGACCAGTAGGAATGCGTCACTGCGCCGGTCTTGCCGCCGGCCTTGCTGACCTCGGAGAAAATATCCGGCTTGTTGACGAGAAAACGGTTCTCGTTGGACAGGATGCCGTGCTCCTGCGGCGAAACCCCGGTGTGGATCGAGGCATAGCAGCAGGCCGAGGTCGACGGCAGCACCGAGCGCATCTTCCACACCTGCGCCTCGCCCGACTGCACCCAGCCCTCGAGATTGCCCATCAGCCGGCGCCAGTTCCGGTAGGGCACGCCATCGAGAATGATGAGCAGCAGTTTGGTCTTGAGCGCCATGGGCGGCTCCGGAAAGCTTTTGCCGTTGAAAGAAGTTTTCGCGACAAAGGCCGCGAATTCCCTACTAATTCCCCGCGCTCGCCATGCGCCGTCCCTTGATCGCCTTTTCCAGCCAGCCGATCTCCATCTCGGGAACGGACGACAGCAGCAGGTCGGTATAGGCGTCGAAGGGCGGCGTCAGCACCTTGCTCTTGGCGCCATAGCGCACCACCTCGCCGCGATACATCACCGCGATCGAATCGGCGATCGACTTCACCGTCGCGAGATCGTGGGTGATGAAGAGGTAGGCGACCTTCTCGTGCTGCTGCAGGTTGAGCAGCAGCTTGAGAATGCCGTTGGCCACCAGCGGGTCGAGCGCCGATGTCACCTCGTCGCAGATGATCAGCTTGGGCTTGGCGGCGAGCGAGCGGGCGATACAGACGCGCTGTTTCTGGCCGCCGGAGAGTTCGGCCGGATAACGATCGAGAAAGCCCTTGCCCATCTCGATCTCGTCGAGCAGTTCGGCGACGCGCTTGTCGCGCTCGCGACCGCGTATGCCGAAGTAGAATTCCAGCGGCCGGCCGATGATGGTGCCGACGGTCTGGCGCGGGTTCATCGCCACGTCGGCCATCTGGTAGATCATCTGCAATTGCCGCAGATCCTCCTTCGGCCGGTCGGCAAGCCTGTTGGCGAGCGGCCTGCCGTCGAAGGTGACGGTGCCTTCTTCCGGCGGCAACAGCCCGGTGATGGCGCGCGCCAGCGTCGACTTGCCGGAGCCGGATTCACCGACGACGGCCAGCGTCTGTCCCGGATAGATGTCGACCGAGACGTTCTTCAGCACCTTGACGTGGCTGCCGCCGTAAGCGGCGGTGACGTTCTTGACCGACAGGAACGGCGCGGCGCCGGGCTTCTGCTCGGCATGCTCGATCTCATGCACCGAGACCAGCGCATTGGTGTATTCCTGGCGCGGCTCCTTGATGATCTGGCGAGTGCCGCCCCATTCGACCAGCCTGCCATGGCGCAGCACCATGATCTCGTCCGAGACCTGGGCGACGACGGCAAGATCGTGGGTAATGTAGAGCGCCGCGACATGGGTGTCGCGGATGGCGTCCTTGATCGCCGCCAGCACGTCGATCTGCGTCGTCACGTCGAGCGCCGTGGTCGGCTCGTCAAAGACGATCAGGTCGGGTTCCGAACACAGCGCCATCGCCGTCATCACGCGCTGCAACTGGCCGCCGGAGACCTGGTGCGGGAACCGTTCGCCGATGATTTCGGGGTTTGGCAGGCTGAGCTTCTTGAACAACGCCACGGCACGTTTCTCGGCCTCGGCGCGTGTCGCCGTGCCGTGCAGCAGCGTTGCTTCCACCACCTGGTCCATCAGCTTGTGCGCCGGGTTGAAGGCGGCGGCCGCCGACTGCGCGACATAGCAGACCTCGCGGCCGCGCAATTTGCGGAAACCTTCCTTGCCGCCCTTGAGAATATCGCGGCCGTTGAGCAGCACCTCTCCGCCGGTGATGCGCACGCCGCCACGGCCATAGCCCATCGACGACAGGCCGATGGTCGACTTGCCGGCGCCGGACTCGCCGATCAGGCCGAGCACCTTGCCCTTTTCCAGCGTCAGCGAGACATCGTGGACCAAAACGATGTTCTTCGGCGCCTCGCCGGGCGGAAACACTGTCGCTTCGATGCGCAGATTGCGGATATCGAGCAGCAGGCCGGGCTTTGCTGTGTCAGCCATCACCCGCGTCCTCCCTTCAGGCTTGTCGTGCGGTTGAGCACCCAGTCGGCGACCAGATTGACCGAAATCGCCAGTGCTGCGATCGCCGCGGCGGGGATGAGTGCCGCCCCGATACCGAAGACGATGCCGTCCTTGTTTTCCTTGACCATGCCGCCCCAGTCGGCATCCGGCGGTTGCACGCCAAGGCCGAGAAAGGAGAGCGTCGACAAGAACAGCACCGCGTAGATGAAGCGCAGACCAAGTTCCGAAACCAGCGGCGACAGCGCGTTGGGCAGGATCTCGCGGAAGATGATCCAGCCGCTGCCTTCGCCCCGCAGCTTGGCGGCCTCGACATAATCCATGACGTTGATGTCGACGGCCACCGCGCGCGACAGCCGGTAGACGCGGGTCGAGTCGAGGACGCCCATCACCAGGATCAGCGTCACCAGGTTGGTCGGCAGCACCGAAAGCACGACGAGCGCCATGATCAGGGTCGGGATCGACATCAGCAGATCAACAAGGCGCGACAGCAGCGTGTCGAACCAGCCGCCGAACACCGCCGCCGAAAAGCCGAGGATGGCGCCGAGCGAGAATGACAGCGCGGTTGCCAGCACCGCAATGAACAGCGTGATGCGAGCGCCGTAGATCATGCGCGACAGAAGATCACGGCCGAGATTGTCGGTGCCCAGCCAATGCGCTGCGGACATCGGTTCCCAAGGAACGTCGCTGACAATCTCGGCATTGCCGTGTGGTGCGATCCATGGCGCGAAGACAGCCGCCACGACGAACATCGTCGTCAGTACGATGCCAATCAGCGCGGGAATGGGGATGCGTTTGATATCGAGCATGCCCGCCGCCTATTTCGGATGTCTGAGGCGCGGATTGGCGACAATCGCCCCGATGTCCGCGATGATGTTGAGAGTGATGTAGACAGCGGCAAAGATCAGGCCGACGGCCTGCACCACCGGCACGTCGCGCTTGGTGACGTGGTCGACCAGATATTGCCCCATGCCGGGATAGACGAAGATCACCTCGACCACGACGACGCCGACGATGAGGTAGGCGAGGTTGAGCATGACGACATTGATGATCGGCGCGATGGCGTTGGGGAAAGCATGCTTGCGGATGACGTTGAAGGCCGACAGGCCTTTCAGTTCAGCCGTCTCGACATAGGCCGACTGCATGACGTTGAGGATGGCCGCGCGGGTCATGCGCATCATATGCGCCAGCACAACCAGCGTCAGCGCGGCGGCCGGCAACGCGATCGCCTGCATACGCTCGCCGAACGGCATGCCGTCATAGACCGTGGAAATGGCCGGGAACCATTGATACTTCACGGCAAAGAAGTAGACGAGCACATAGCCGATGAAGAATTCCGGGAAGGAGGTCGAGGCGAGCGCCAGGCCGGAGATCAGCTTGTCGACCCAACCGTTGCGGTAACGCACGGCGATCAGGCCGAGGATGATCGCCAGCGGCACGGCCACGACCGCCGCCCAGAAGGCGAGAAACAGCGTGTTCCACAGCCGCCCCTTGATCGAGGTCGCGATATCCTGGCCGCTCGACATCGCCGTGCCGAGGTCGCCGGTGAGTGCACCGCCGAGCCAATGGAAATACCTGACGTAAGCCGGCTGATTGAGGCCGAGCTGCTCGCGCAAATTGGCGAGCGATTCCGGCGTCGCCGACTGTCCGAGAATGGCTTGCGCGACGTCGCCGGGCAGGATCTGGGTGCCGGCGAAGATCAGGACCGAAACGGCCAGCAAGAGGACGATGCCCAGCGCAACGCGCTGGGCCACAAGTTTCACGACGGGTGAGGACATATCCGCAAAGCCGGGCTCAGGCTTCGAGCCAGCACTTCGCCAGCGCGTAGCCGTTCATCAGCTCCTGATGCGGATCGTCTACCCAGCCGCCGACCTTGGCGCCTGTCGCATCGATGAACTGATTGAACATCGGCAGGATCAGGCCGCCCTCGTCGCGCACCAGCACGGCCATGTCGTGGTACATCTGCTTGCGCTTGGTCTCGTCGAGTTCGGCGCGTGCGGCTAGCACCAGCTTGTCGAAGTCCGGACGCTTGAAACGGGTGTCGTTCCAGTCGGCGGTCGACAGATAGGCGGTCGAGTACATCTGGTCCTGGGTCGAGCGGCCGCCCCAATAGGAGGCGCAGAAGGGCTGCTTGTTCCAGACCTCGTTCCAGTACCCGTCGCCGGGCTCGCGCTTGAGCTCGATCTTGATGCCGGCCTTGGCCGCGCTCTGCTGGAAGAGCTGCGAGGCGTCGACCGCGCCCGGGAAGGCGACGTCGGAGGTGCGCAGCAGCACGGTGCCGTCATGGCCCGACTTCTTGTAGTGGAACTTGGCCTTGTCGGGATCATATTTGCGCTGCTCGATCTCGGAAAACAGCGGATAGGACGAATTGATCGGGAAGTCGTTGCCGAGCGAGCCGTAGCCGCGCAGCACCTTGTTCAGCATCTCCTCACGGTCGATCGCGAGCTTCAGCGCCATGCGCAGGTCGCTGTTGTCGAAGGGCGCGGTGTTGCAATGCATGATGAAGACATAGTGGCCGGGGCCGGCATGGTTGCGGATGGTGACGCCCGGTACGCGCTTGATCAGGTCGACGATCTTCGGCTCGACGCGGTTGATCATGTTGACCTGGCCGCCCTGCAGGGCCGCCGTGCGCGCGGTCGCGTCGTTGATGACGATGATCTCGATCTGGTCGGCATGGCCCATCTTGTCGGCCTGCCAGTAATTGGCGAAGCGCTCGCCGCCATGGCGCACGCCGGGCTCGTTGGTGGTGACCTTGTAGGGTCCTGCCGAGATGCCGGCATCCGCCTTGTCCTTGCCGCCGTTGGGCTGGACGATGAGGTGGTAGTCGCTGAGGAGATAGGGAAGGTCGGCGTTGGCCTCCTTCAGCGTCAGGACGACTTCCTTGCCACTGGCTTTGATGCTGTCGATGCCCTTCATGTAGCCCAGCGCGCCGGACTTCGACTTTTCATCGGAATGGCGCTCGAGCGTTGCCGCCACATCCTCAGCGGTCACCGTCTTGCCGTTGTGGAATTCGACGCCGTCGCGGATTTTCAGCGTCCACACCTTGGCGTCGTCCGACGAGCCGATCTCTTCGGCGATGCGGTTCTCGAGCTTGCCTTCCGGGGACAGCTCGACGATCAGTTCGCCCCACATCTTGCCAAAAGCGAACGGCACTTGCGTCATGAACAAAGCCGGGTCCAGGCTGTTCGTGGATTCGCCGCCGACGAGGCCGGCCTTCAGCGTGCCGCCCTTGACCGGGCCTTCCGCGCGAGCCGCACTGGAAAGCAGCATATTGGCGAAGGGCGCTGTGACGCCGAGTGCTGCGGCGCGGCCGAGGAAATCACGACGGCTCAGCTTGCCGGACGCAACGCGCCGGCTCAGATATTCGAGTTCGTTGGACATTTGAGTTCCTCACTCTGTTGGTTCGACCTTATGGTCGTTTTTTGCTTGTTGTTACCAAAGGGATATTGACCGGAAGGCAAAGCGGTAAGCAAGACGGAATGCGACATGCCGTGGCGTAAATCGTGCGTCGCAACTGGACCAGTCGGGTGGACGCTCAGAGCAGGTCGCGCGGGATCGTCTCTTCGAAATCGCGTTCGAAAACCAGCGTTTCGCCCTCATAGGCTTCGATTCTGGCGCTGACGATGAAGTTTTGCGCATCGCAGCGCATTTCAGCCGACGTCTCGGTGCGCACCGACCATCCGTTTCGCGACAAGGTCTGCGTCCAGTGCGTGCGGCCCGAGGCAGACAGCGGGTCGTCGGGGTGGATCGTCCAGCTCTCGCGGGCAATGCTGCCATTGGCCAGTCCATGCGCGAGATCGCGCACTTCTCCGAAATCATCCGTGATCGACAGCGTGACGATGCCGGTCTTCTCATCGCGATCGACGTGACGCTCGGAATTCGCTGCACGAACTGTCTCGGTTGCCCAGGGTGTTGCGCCTTCGGGAGACTGGAACGAGGTCTCGTCGCTTTTTGCGAGCGGGCGCAGCGGCAGCCTCAGCGTCGCCGCTGAAAGGTCGAGCCGCACCGGTTCCGGCGACGGCCAGATCATCGGCCAGTAAGCGTTGGAAACAGCGATGCGCAGGCGGTGTCCGGCCGGCACGCGGTAGGCGCACTGGTCGAGAATAACGCGCGCCGAAACCGTTTCGCCCGGCACCAGCGCTTGCGGCTGTTCGTGCGAAGAACGATGCGTCAGGTTGAGCACGCCGTAGGAGATCAGTTCCGAGGCGCCGTCGGGGTGCACGTCGCACAGTCGAACCGCGATGTTCGCCTGCGGGCGATCGGACGACACCCGGATGAGAAGCTCCGGCGCGCCGACGATGTCGAGTGTCTCGGCAAGCACAGGCTGATCGAAGCAGACGGACAGCGCATCGTCCGGGCGCTGGTCGCCCGGCAGTTCCGGGCCAAAGGTGAAGGGAAAATATTCCCCGCCGGCGAGCCCGCAGCTTTGCGGGGTCGCCACGATCGCCGGCCTGACGCCGTCAGCAATGAGTTCGATCGCCCCGACCATGATGTTGGGAGACGGCCATTCCTGTTCGGCCACCCAACGGCCCGGCCGCTCCGGGTGCCAGCGCGCCGGCCGCACACTGTCCATGACATAGGCGCGGTAGTCCGGGTCGGCCTCGACGCCGGTGTCGACGCCCTTCAACCAGCTGTCCCACCAGCGCAACGCCTCCTGCAGGAAGCCGATGGCGGGTTTGGGTTCGGCATAATGCGGGTATTTGTGGATCCATGGCCCGACAATGCCCTTCACCGGCGCCTGGATGTTGGTGACCAGATGCGAAATCGTGTTGCGGTAGCCGTCATGCCAGCCGCCGATCGACAGCACGGCGGCTTTGACCGCGGAGAAATCCTCGCAGATCGAACCGCGTTTCCAATAGGCGTCGCGATGCTGATGGCTGAGCCAGAGCGGCAGAAGGAAAGACTGGTTCTCCAGCCGCGTCAGCCAGAGGTCGCGCCAGCGATTGTCGCCCGCAATCAGCGGATCCGGCGGTCGCGACGAATAGGACAACATGGTCGAGGCCCAGCCGAAATTTTCCGTCAAAAGGCAGCCGCCCTTGTAGTGGATATCGTCGGCGTAGCGGTCGACGGTCGAGCACAGGCTGATCACCGCCTTCAGCGCCGGCGGCTGCTTGGCCGCCACCTGCAGGCAGTTGAAGCCACCCCAGGAAATGCCCATCATGCCGACACTGCCGTTGCACCAGGGCTGTGCTGCCGCCCAGGCAATCACATCGCAGGCGTCCTGCAATTCCTGCTCGGAATATTCGTCGTCCATCAGACCTTCGGAATCGCCATTGCCGCGCATGTCGACGCGGATCGAGGCGTAGCCGTGGCCGGCAAAATAGGGATGCGTCAGCTGATCGCGAAAGATGGTGCCGTCGCGCTTGCGGTAGGGCAGGTGCTCGAGGATCGCCGGCACCGGATCGCTGCTGGCGTCCTCCGGCATCCAAACCCGCGCCGACAGCCGGCAACCATCCGGCATGACGATGCCCATATCGGGGAATTCGACGACCTTGCGGGGAAATTCGGTGATGGTTTTCATGCGATGCTCCAGGATGTCAGTGACGCATGGAGCGGGCATGTCATGAAGTCAAACGGGCGACGGCCGGTGTCGCCGCGACGACGCCACGATATGTAGCCCGATTGTTTTGCCCTGATGTTGCAGGATTATAATTAATGTATTACATTTATTAACTGAACCCAACGTGATGAGGATTTCGCCTGAAAATCGTTTGGGATGAGCCAAGCGCGTGACGAACCTGGACAGCCGGGGTCTCGATTTTGCCGAACTCGATATTGAGTTTTTTTGCGACTTCAACCGTCCTTCCAGCCAAGGCCGACCGGTTCAAGGCAATTGGCGAATTCGGAGAGATCATCCTGGCCGTGATTTTCAAGCCGCTTGGTTCGGAGTCGATTTCGGTGATCTCGATGCGCCGTGCCAGCCGAAAGGAAAGGTCAATATATGAACAATCCTAAATCGCGTTTTCGACCGCTTACCGATGCGGAGGAAGTGGAAATTCAAAGACAAATTGTTGATGATCCCGACGATGCGGAGACGACAGACGAACAGTTGGCGCAAGCCAGGCCTTTCGCGGAAGTGTTTCCAGAACTTTTCGAGAGCATAAGGCGTGCTCGTGGCCGGCCAGCCGTGGAGAAGCCTAAGCAAGTCGTGTCCATCCGTCTGGATCAGGATGTCATCAGTAAATTCAAGGCGACCGGCAAGGGCTGGCAGGCCAGGATCAACGAGGTGCTGAAAAACGCGAAGGTAGGCTAGGCAATCCGCGTCAGTTCAGCGGAATGTCGTTTTCGGACTTGCGCGCCTGATAAGCGCCGGACAGTTCGTCGTAGCGGGTGGAAATATTGCCGATCCTTGCCTCAAGCCGGCCGCGCTCGGCCTCGGGCAGCGCCCGCACCAGCCTGCGAATGGAAAAACTCTTCCAATAAGTGTTCTCGGCATTGTAGCCGCCGGGATCAAGAGTGAAGACCTCTTTCAGGATTTTCAGATCGTGCGGGATCGCAAAGCTGTCGCGTGAATCCTCGTGGCTGAAGAGGTAGTAGAAATTGTCGAAGCCGGTCCAGGTGATCGCCGACAGGCAGAGCGAGCAGGGCTCATGCGTGGCGATGAAGATGGCGTCCTTGGTGTCGACGCGCTCGGCTTTCGGCATTTCATAGAAACGCTTCAGGCAGTGCACCTCGCCATGCCAGAGCGGATTTTCCATCTCGTTGTTGGTTTCGGCCAGCACCAGCGAGCGGTCGCCCTTCCGCAGGATGGCGGCGCCGAACAGCTTGTTCCCATGGGCCACGCCCTCTGCCGTTTTCGGCACGATGTCGTGCTCGATGACATCGAGCAGGCGGTCGATCAGCGATATGTCGGTCATTTCTCAGGTCTCGTTGGGGAGATGGATTTCGTAGGGGTGCGAGAAATGGAACTCTTCGAGGTTGGAGCCGTCACCGCCGCGGTCGACGATGACGAAATCCTGCGCTTCGCCGAGCGGCGTCAGCACGCCGTGCCAGAGATTGCGCGGATAGTTGACGCCTTGCCCGGGTGCGGTGATGAAGGCGTGCGGCTCGCGCGGACCGTCCTTGCCGTCATGGCAGACGACGACCAGGAAAGGCCGCGGCGACAGCGGGATGAACGCCTGGCTGCCCAAGGGATGGCGCTCGACCATGGTCAGCTTCAGCGGCAGGTCGTAAGGCGTGCCGCGCGCCATCGAGATCAGCACGCGGGCATTCGGTCCCGCGGCTTCAGCGGTGGCGAGATTGTGGTAGCGCTCGGTCTTGCCGCCATTGATCGGGTAGTGATTGCCGCCGCCCATGTCGATGACATCGCCGAAGCCGGCAAAGCTTTCGCGGGTCAGCGGCCGCGCTGTGATGCGGGTCACCGCGCGCGACCGCCAATGCCCGCCCCGCCGAGCTTGGCGTGCCGGTTGACGTCCTTGTAAAGGAGATAGCGGAATTTGCCTGGGCCGCCCGCGTAGCAGGCCTGCGGGCAGAAGGCGCGCAGCCACATGAAGTCGCCGGCCTCGACCTCGACCCAGTCCTGGTTGAGGCGGTAGACCGCCTTGCCTTCCAAGACATAGAGCCCGTGCTCCATGACATGCGTCTCGGCAAATGGGATGACGGCGCCAGGCTCGAGCGTAACGATGGTGACATGCATGTCGTGGCGCATGTCGGCCGGATCGACGAAACGGGTCGTCGCCCAGCGGCCCCCGGTGCCGGGCATCGGCGTCGGCGCCACTTGCTGGTCACTGCTGAACAGGGCTTCCGGCGCGTCGATGCCGTCGACGGGCTCATAGGCCTTCCTGATCCAGTGGAAGCGTACGGCGTCGCGACCTTCGTTGCGCACCGTCCAGCCGCTGTCCGGCGGCAGGAAGGCAAAACCGCCGGCTTGCAGCACGTGCTTCTTGCCGGCCAGCGAAACGGTCAACTCGCCCTCAACCACGAACAGCACGCCCTCGGCGCCGGCGTCCGGCTCGGGCCGGTCGCTGCCGCCGCCGGGCAGGACCTCGACGATGTACTGCGAAAATGTCTCGGCGAAACCCGACAGCGGCCTGGCGATGATCCAGGCCCTGGTCTCGTCCCAGAACGGCAGTGGGCTGGTGACGATGTCCTGCATCACTCCCTTCGGTATGACGGCATAGGCCTCGGTGAAGACGGCGCGGCCGGTCAAAAGCTCATTTTGGCCGGGATGGCCGCCATGCGGTGCATAATAGGTTTTCTGGTCAGTCTTGATCATATCCATTGGGTCCTGACCCCTCAGTCATTTCATTAGAGCGGGAGCATGTCTTTCAGGCGGAGCAGCGCGATGCGCTCGACCTGTTTGCAGGCGGTATCGAGTTCTACGCCACGGCTGTTGCCGATGCGCGCCTCGAACTCGGCGAGGATCTCCTCCTTGGTCTTGCCCCGCACCGCGATGATGAAGGGAAAGCCGAAGGTGGTGACGTAAGCGGCGTTGAGCTTGGAAAACAGCTCGCGCTCCTTGTCGGTCAGCGCGTCGAGGCCGGCGGAGGCCTGCTCGCGTGTGGATTCCGCAGTGAGGCGTCTCGCTTCGGCCAGTTTGCCAGCGAGATCGGGATGGGCGTTGAGGACGCCGATCCGCTCGGTTTCGCTGGCGGCGCGGAAGACGCGGCAGAGCGCATTGTGCAGGCCGCCGGCGCTGTCATGCGCCGGCCCAAGCTCGAGTTCATAGGCACGTTCGGCGATCCAGGGCGAATGTTCGAACACGCCGCCGAAAGTGTCGACGAAGGTCTCGAACGCCATCTTCGACGGCTTGAGCGCCGCCGGCTGGTAGGGGTGGTTCTCCTGCCAGTGCCTGGCGATATCGATGCGCCGTGCCAGCCAGACCTTGTCGTGCGATCTGACATAGTCGACGAAGCGCTTCAGCGCCGCCACCCGACCAGGACGTCCGACGAGGCGGCAATGCAGGCCGATATTCATCATCCGCGGCCGGCCCGCTTTGCCCTCGGCATAGAGCGTGTCGAAACTGTCCTTCAAATAGGAGAAGAACTGGTCGCCGGAATTGAATCCCTGCGGCGTGGCGAAACGCATGTCGTTGGCATCGAGCGTGTAGGGGATGACGAGTTGCGCGCCGCCGCTGTGCTCGAACCAGTAGGGCAGTTCGTCGTCATAAGTGTCCGACACATAGTCGAAGCCGCCCTCTTCGGCCACCAACCGCACCGTATTGACCGAGGTGCGGCCGGTGTACCAGCCGGTCGGCCGTTGGCCCGTCACCTCGTAGTGCAGCTTGATCGCCGCTTCGAGGTCGCGGCGCTCGTCCTCGGCGCTGTGGTCGCGGTAGTCGATCCATTTCAGGCCGTGCGAGGCCATTTCCCAGCCGGCCTCCTGCATCGCCGCCACCTGGTCGGGCGACCGGGCTAATGCTGAGGCGACCCCGTAGCAGGTCACCGGCACTTGCGCCTCGCTGAACAGGCGCAGCAGCCGCCAGAAGCCTGCCCGCGCGCCATATTCGTAGATCGATTCCATGTTCCAGTGGCGCTGGCCGACCCAGGGCGCGGCGCCGACGATTTCCGACAGGAAGGCTTCCGAGGCCTTGTCGCCGTGCAGCACGCAGTTCTCGCCGCCTTCCTCGTAGTTGACGACGAATTGGACGGCCACATGCGCACCGCCCGGCCATTTCGGATCCGGCGGATTGGCTCCGTAGCCGCGCATGTCTCTAGAGTAACGCATTGCCCCTCCCCGCCGGACGCTGCCGGAAGTTATGATCAGGATAGTCGAAAGGGTTGCTCGCGCATTCCCCCGAAATTTTTGAAAGTGTTTTTGTGCCACTCCGCTCGACCGGGACTTATGCATCGCCTTTAATTGGCGCACAATTCACTGCTTTGTTCGGCTGTATCGGAAATGGGAGGCGCCAGTGGCAGAAACGTCGAAAGCCGATGGCGGACGTCTGACGACGCATGTGCTCGACACCGCGACCGGCAAGCCGGCGGCGGGCCTGTCGATCGCGCTTTATCATCTTGAGAGCGACGCGCGGATACATTTGAAGACCGTCGTCACAAATGCCGACGGCCGCTGCGATGCGCCGCTGCTGGCAGGAGCGGAATTCCGCCTCGGCGAATACGAACTGGTGTTCGCCGCCGGTGACTATCTACGCGGCCAGGGCACCAAACTGCCGGAACCGGCCTTCCTCGACAGTGTGCCGATCCGCTTCGGCATGGCGGAATCCGTGCATTATCACGTGCCGTTGCTTATCTCTCCTTATGGCTACTCGACCTACAGGGGGAGCTGACGCATGGCCAAGATCACCATACGCAACGAGATCCGCTTCATCCTCAATGGCAGGGATGTCGCGCTGTCGTCGGTGGCGCCCGACGCGACCTTGCTCGACTGGTTGCGGCTCGACCGCTCGCTGCGCGGCACCAAGGAAGGCTGCGCCGAGGGCGATTGCGGCGCCTGCACGGTGCTGGTCGGAAAATTGTCCGCCGGCAAGCTGGTTTATGAAAGCGTCAATGCCTGCATCCGCTTCCTGGGCTCGCTCGACGGCACCCATGTCGTCACCGTCGAGCATCTGCGCGGCGCGCCTGGCCAATTGCATCCGGTGCAGCAGGCGATGGTCGATTTCCACGCTTCGCAATGCGGCTTCTGCACGCCGGGCTTCGTCATGTCGCTCTACGGCCTGTGGATGAAGTCGCCGGACCCGTCGAATGCCGCGATCGAAAAGGCCTTGCAAGGCAATCTTTGCCGCTGCACCGGCTATGAGGCAATCATGCGCGCCGCGCGTGCCATCTCCAGCTACGGCAAGGCGGCGAAGGATCCGCTGGCGGCCGAGCGCAAGGCGATCACCGCCAGGCTCGAGGCTATGCATGACGGTGCCCGCGTCGAAATCGGCGCCGGCAAGCAGCGGCTGGTTGTGCCGGCTGACGTCGACGATTTCGCCGCTGTACTGGACAAGGAGCCCGGCGCCACTGTTGTCGCCGGCTCGACCGACGTCGGCCTGTGGGTCACCAAGCACATGCGCGACATCTCACCGGTAGTCTTCATCGGCAATCTCGAGGGGCTGTGCGCGATCTCCGAAGACAATGACGTCATCACCATCGGCGCCGGCGTCACCTACACCGACGCCTTCGCGACACTGGCCAAGCGCATCCCCGCGCTCGGGCCATTGTTCGACCGCATCGGCGGCGAACAGGTACGAAACATGGGCACCATCGGCGGCAACATCGCCAATGGCTCGCCGATCGGCGACACGCCGCCGCCCCTGATCGCGCTTGGTGCGCAACTGACGCTGCGCCGCGGCAAGAAGCGGCGCACCATCGCGCTCGAGGATTTCTTCATCGCCTATGGCAAGCAGGACCGGCAGCCAGGCGAATTCGTCGAGGCCGTGCACGTTCCCGTGCCGGCCAAGGGCACGAAGTTTGCCGTCTACAAGATCACCAAGCGCCGCGACGAGGACATCACCGCAGCCCTTGGCGCCTTTTTCCTCGACTTGGCCAAGGACGGAACCGTGGCCGATATATGCATCGCCTATGGCGGCATGGCGGCCACCCCGAAGCGGGCTTTCGGTGTCGAAAAAGCGCTGCTCGGCAAGCCGTGGACGGAGACGACGGTGGAAGCGGCCATGGCTGAATATGCCGGCGATTTCACCCCGCTGACCGATATGCGGGCATCGGCCGAATACCGGGCGCTGGCGGCCAGGAACCTGCTGCTGCGCTTTTTTGCCGAAACCAGCGGCAGCAAGGCGCCGTTCCAGGTGTCGCGCAACGAGGCGGCCTGATGAACAAGCACGCCTCTCCAGATCTCAAGGCGCAGAAGATTTCCGGTGGCGTCGCCGCCGACCAGCGCCACGATTCCGCGCACAAGCATGTCAGCGGCAGCGCGGTCTATATCGACGATATGCCGGAACCGGCGGGCATGCTGCATGGCTGCCTCGGCCTGTCCACGGCGACGCATGCGACGATCAGCAAAATGGATCTGTCGGCGGTGCGCGCGGCGCCGGGCGTCGTCGATGTGCTGACGGCCAAGGACGTTCCGGGCGAAAATGACATTTCGCCGACCGGCCGCCACGACGAGCCGGTGCTGGCCGACGACAAGGTGCAGTTTTATGGTCAGCCGATCTTCTGCGTTATTGCCAAGACGCGCGAACAGGCGCGCCGCGCCACCCGGCTGGCCAAGGTCGAATACAGTCCATTGCCTTTCGTCACCGACATTGGCGACCTCGACCCCCGCAAGGACAAGCTGGTCACGCCGCCGCTCACGCTGAAGCGTGGCGATGCCGCTGCCGCGATCAAGGCGGCGCCGCGCCGGCTGAAGGGCAAGATGCGCATCGGCGGCCAGGAGCATTTCTATCTCGAAGGCCATATCGCCGTGGCCATCCCCGGCGAAGACCAGGACGTCACCATCTATTCCTCGACCCAGCATCCGAGCGAAGTCCAGCATATGGTCAGCCATGCGCTGGGCGTGCCGAGCAACGCCATCACAGTGGAAATCCGCCGCATGGGTGGCGGCTTCGGCGGGAAGGAGACGCAAGGCAACCAGTTTGCGGCATTGGCTGCGATCGCCGCCAAGAAACACCATCGCGCGGTAAAAATCCGGCCCGACCGCGACGACGACATGATCGCCACCGGCAAGCGCCATGATTTCCTTGTCGAATACGACGTTGGCTTCGACGACGACGGCAACATTTTAGGCGTCGATTTCATGTTTGCGGCGCGTTGCGGCTTTTCCTCGGACCTGTCCGGACCGGTCACCGACCGCGCGCTGTTCCATTGCGACAACACCTATTTCTGGCCGGCGGTGCATGCGCAATCGGCGCCGCTTTACACCAACACCGTGTCGAACACGGCGTTTCGCGGCTTCGGCGGCCCGCAGGGCATGGTCGGCGCCGAACGGGTCATCGACGAGGTTGCCTTTGCCGTCGGCAAGGACCCGCTCGAAATCCGCAAGCAGAATTTTTATGGCACCAGTGGTGATAAAGACGGGGGCCGCAACGTCACCCCTTATCACCAGACGGTCGAGGACAACATCATCCACCGCATCGTCGCCGAGCTGGAGGCGAGCGCCGACTATGCGGGGCGCCGCCGCATCATCCAGGCCTTCAACGCCAACAGCCGCTTCATCAAGCGCGGCCTGGCGCTGACGCCGGTCAAATTCGGCATCTCTTTCACAGCCACCCACTACAACCAGGCCGGCGCGCTGGTGCATGTCTACACCGATGGTTCGGTGCATCTGAATCACGGCGGCACCGAGATGGGGCAAGGCCTCTACGTCAAGGTGGCGCAGGTGGTGGCGGAAGAGTTCCAGATCGACCTCGACCAGGTCAAGATCACCGCGACGACCACCGGCAAGGTGCCGAACACTTCGGCCACCGCGGCGTCGTCCGGCACCGACCTCAACGGCATGGCGGCGCAGAACGGCGCCCGCCAGATCAAGGAACGGCTGACCGACTTCGCCGCCGAAAAATACCAGGTGCCGCGCGAGCAGGTGCTTTTCCTGCCCAACCGGGTGCGCATCGGCAATCAGGAGATCGCCTTCACCGACCTCGTCAAGCAGGCCTATATGGCCCGCATCCAACTGTCGGCGGCGGGTTTTTACAAGACGCCGAAAATCCACTGGAACCGTGACAAGGGCGAGGGCCGTCCGTTCTATTATTTCGCCTATGGCGCCTCGTGCTCGGAAGTCTCGGTCGACACGTTGACCGGCGAATATGTCGTCGAGCGCACCGACATATTGCATGACACCGGCCGCTCGCTGAACCGCGCCATCGATCTCGGCCAGATCGAGGGCGGCTTCATCCAGGGTATGGGCTGGCTGACGACGGAGGAACTGTGGTGGGACGACAAGGGCCGGCTGCGCACGCACGCGCCGTCGACCTATAAGATCCCGCTCGCGTCCGACCGGCCGAAGATATTCAACGTCACGCTGGCCGACTGGCCGGAGGCCAACGAGCCGACGGTGCACCGTTCCAAGGCGGTCGGCGAACCGCCCTTCCCGCTCGGCATGTCTGTGCTGCATGCGCTGTCGGACGCGGTGGCAAGTGTGGCCGATCATAAGGTCTGTCCGCGTCTCGACGCTCCTGCAACACCAGAACGGGTGCTGATGGCGATCGAACGGCTGAAGGGTGAAGCCAAGAATAGCGCCTGACTCTGACCTGGATTCTGGCAAAACGTGCAATTCAGACTGAAAAACCCTATATTTCCCGTACGGGAATGCGAAATATGAAGTCGAAAGTGCAAAGCCTCAGAGCTTTTCTCGCCAGCGCCGACCGGTTTGCCTTGGTCGAAGTGGCCAGTACCAAGGGCTCGACCCCCCGCGAGAAGGGCGCCTTCATGCTCGTCTCGCAGGCGGCGACTTTTGGCACGATCGGCGGCGGTCAGCTCGAGTACATCGCGATCGACAAGGCGAGGCAGATGGTGGGGTCTTCACCCTCCCCCTTGTGGGGAGGGTCGGGGGGGGGGGGGCGGCGCGGGGGGGGGGGGGGGGTGGGGGGGGGCGCCCCCCCCCCGCGGGCGGGGGGGGCGGGCGGCCCCCCCCCCCCCCCCCGGGGGGGGGGGCCCGCGGACGATCGTGCCAAGCCACCCCGTTTCGCTGACGCCGCCACACGGCGTCCGCTCACCGACCCTCCCCACA
>NZ_JAMYVB010000038.1:0-17334 GCF_040323635.1 Mesorhizobium sp. M0037
GAAAACTGTCACCCATGCTATCGGTCCATTCTGTTACCTATCTATCCGGTTCGGACACCGGGCATTTCTCCCCGTATAGTGACGGGGAGAAAGAAGCTGGTCGCAGCCTCGGCGCTCGTCCTGCAACGCTGGCGATTGGCGAAACCGGCGACGACAGCATCCTTCGCCCCGTTTACGAGGAGAAGATGGGCAGCCAGATGAGGGGCGGCGCTGGCGTTCGGAAGATGGGTTTGATTGGAAGGGTCTAACCTGCAGCGACCGCGTCGAGAACGCCACCTCCACCTTGCCAAACCCAACCGCGCTGCTATTCTTGCTGCTAAAATAATTTTACACACAGGCAAACATGTTTCTCTAACCGCAAGGCTGAGATGAGCCAGTCGCCCTACCCTTCAGTGACAGCTGGGCCGCCGCGGCCGAGCCTCGTCGTGAGGCCCGGACAGATCGCGCTGCCGCCGGGCATGGAGCGGTATACGATCCAGGGCAATGGCGCGGTGCTGATCGAGGTCGAGGCCGGCGATACGTTCACCGTGCGCAATGTCGAGGGCGGGCAGGCTTGCGAGTTGCTGGCCTGGGGCAGGACCGGCGCCACCGATCCTTCCATCCTCGGCGAAAAGTCCAACAGCAATGCCGCCGGGATCAAGGCGCTTCTGGCCGAGGGCGATGACAGCCTGGCTTCCGTCCGTCGTGGCCTTGAGCGCCGCCAGGTGCAGCTCGACGAGCCCAAGGCGGTGCGTGTGTTCGGCGGCGCAACGCCTGCCGGCACCGAGCAGGCATTCACGGTCACGCGCGACGGCGCGATGCTGATTGCCGCACCCGGCGGGCCGATGCTCGTCGACGGCCATTATACGGCAACGCCGCTCACCGTCATGGTGCGCCGCGCCACCGTGCGCCTGAAGACAAAGTCGCAGCTGGCCGATCCGCTTGCCGATCTGGTGCTCGATCTGCGCGTCCATTCGGCGACAGCCGAATCCTATTTCGTCAAGGCCGGCGACTACCTGCAGATCATCGATGTCGACGGCCGCCAGTGCACCGATTTCCAGTGCTTCTCGGCGCGCAAGCTGGACAAGGGGCTGGACCATCCGCTCGACGTTACGACCACGCGCACGCTGATGGGGTCGAGCTACCCGATGCCCGGCCTTCACTCGAAATATTACGACCAGGACATGGAGCCATTGGTCGAGGTTATCCAGGACACGTGCGGCCGGCATGACGCCTTCGCGCTCGCGTGTGCGGCCAAATATTATGACGACATCGGCTATCCCGGCCACACCAACTGCTCGGAGAATTTCAATCGCGCGTTGGCCGACAAGGGTGTGACGCCCCGTGCCGGCTGGATGGCGATCAACTTCTTCTTCAACACGGCGATCGACGCCCATGGCGTGATGGTGTCGGACGAGCCGTGGTCGCGGGCGGGTGACTATGTGCTGCTCAGGGCGCTCACCGACGTTGTCTGCGTCTCCTCCGCCTGTCCCGACGACACGACACCGGCCAATGGCTGGAACCCGACCGACATCCATGTGCGAACCTATTCCGGCCAGCACAAATTCTCGCGAGCGATCGCCAGACGCATGACGCCCGATTCGGAACCGAAAATGACCCGCGAGACCGCCTTCCATTCCAGCTTCGCCAAGCACACCCGCAACTTCGTGGAATACCGGGGTTATTGGCTGGCCAATTCTTTCGCCAAAGAGGGGCCGATCGCCGAGTACTGGGCCTGCCGGCAGGACGCGGTGATCATGGACCTGTCGCCGCTGCGCAAGTTCGAGGTCACCGGTCCCGATTCCGAAGCGCTGCTGCAATACACGTTGACCCGCGACGTCAAGAAGCTCGGCGTCGGCCAGGTCGTCTATTCCGCCATGTGCTACGAGCATGGCGGCATGATCGACGACGGCACGCTGCTGCGGCTCGGCAAGGACAATTTCCGCTGGGTCGGCGGCGATGACCTGTCCGGCGAATGGCTGCGCGACACCGCCAGAAAACTCGGCCTCAAAGTGCTGGTGCGCTCGTCCACCGACCAGATGCACAATGTCGCTGTCCAAGGGCCGAAGAGCCGTGACATTTTGCGAGAGGTGGTCTGGACCTCGCCGCTGCAACCGTCGATCGACGAACTCGAATGGTTCCGCTTCGCTGTCGCGCGCATCGGCGGCGGCAATGGCATTCCGGTCGTGGTGTCGCGCACCGGTTATACCGGCGAGCTCGGCTACGAAATCTGGTGCCACCCACGCGACGCCGAAAAAGTGTTCGATGCCATCTGGGAGGCCGGCCAGCCGCACGGGCTGAAGCCGATGGGCCTGCAGGCACTCGACATGGTGCGCATCGAAGCCGGGCTGATCTTCGCCGGTTACGAATTCTCCGACCAGACCGACCCGTTCGAGGCGGGCATTGGTTTCACCGTGCCGTTGAAGACCAAGACCGACGATTTCATAGGCCGCGAGGCGCTGATAAGGCGCAAGGAACATCCGCAGCACAAGCTCGTCGGCCTCGACATCGACAGCAATGTCGCGGTCGGCCATGGCGATTGCGTGCATGTCGGCCGCGCCCAGATCGGTGTCGTCACCTCGGGCATGCGCTCGCCGGTGCTGGACAAGAACATCGCCCTGGCGAGGCTTGACGTCACCCATGCGGCCACCGGCACAGAGGTGGAGATCGGCAAGCTCGACGGTCATGCCAAGCGGCTGCCGGCGCGGGTGGTGGCCTTCGCTCACTACGATCCGCAAAAGACCAGGCCGCGATCCTGAGGGTTGCACCCCCGGCCCTTCGCAGGCTCAGGGCGTTCGAAGCTCGAAAGCAATTGGCTTTCCGTCCGCTACCGCGGACCGCTTCTCACCCCACAAGGGGAGAAGGACAAAGCGAGCGTTTCGCAACCGTGATGTGCACGACGCCACAAATCACTTGACGTGAAAGCGCGCCGGATCAATCTTCACTGTTAAGAAAAAAATACGACTGAGTGGAAACACAGGAGTCGTGCGGTCATGTACCGGGGAACAAGCTTCGCGAAGCTGAGGCATCACCGGCCGGGAACACAAAAATGGGGAATTCAGACAGATGAGCACGATTACCACTGCCCTGGAGCAGCCCGCTGAAGGCAAGCTGCTCCGCAACATCGACTGGCGCGGCGCCTTCTGGGTGGCGAGCGGCGTTCCTGCCCTTGTCCTGTTTTCGATCGGCGGCATTGCCGGCACGACCGGAACGCTGGCATTCGGGATCTGGATCGCTTCCATGATCATGGGCTTCCTGCAATCCTTCACCTATGCCGAGATCGCCGGCCTGTTCCCGAACAAGTCGGGCGGCGCCTCGATATACGGCGCCACCGCCTGGCTGCGTTATTCCAAGTTCATCGCGCCGCTGTCGGTGTGGTGCAACTGGTTCGCCTGGTCGCCGGTGCTGTCGCTGGGCTGCTCGATCGCCGCCGCCTATATTCTCAACGCGCTGGCGCCGGTGCCGCTGTTCACCGAGGCGTCGCCGGACGTCGTCGCCTATATCGCGGCGCATGCCGGAACGGTGCCTGCCGACGCCATCGCCGCGGTGACCGCGGCGGCCACGCCGGCGATCCGCAACTGGACGCTGTTCAGCCACACGCTAGGTCCTGTCTCCTTCACCCTCAATGCCACTTTCTTCATCGGCGCGGTGCTGATGCTGATCATCTTCTCGATCCAGCATCGCGGCATTCTCGGCACCGCCAATGTGCAGAAGTATATCGGCCTCCTGGTCATCATCCCGATGCTGATCGTCGGTGTCGTGCCGATCGTCACCGGCCAGATCAACTGGGCGAACTTTTCGCCGCTGGTGCCGCTGGCGGCGGCTTACGCGCCGGAGCCCGGCTCGTGGAACATTGCCGGCTGGACGCTGGTGCTGGGCGGCATGTTCATCGCCGCATGGTCGACCTATGGTTTTGAGACCGCCGTCTGCTACACATCGGAGTTCAAGAACCCGGGCACCGACACGTTCAAGGCGATTTTCTATTCCGGCCTGCTCTGCATGCTTCTGTTCATCCTGGTGCCCTTCACCTTCCAGGGCGTGCTGGGCCTCAACGGCATGCTGGCGACGCCGATCGTCGACGGCTCGGGTGTCGCCGATGCACTGGCCGGCATGGTCGGGGGTGGCGCATTGATCCACAGCCTCTTGGTGATGCTGATGATCCTGGCGCTGGTGCTGTGCATCATGACGGCAATGGCCGGCTCGTCGCGCACGCTCTACCAGGGCTCGGTCGATGGCTGGCTGCCGCGCTATCTCAGCCACGTCAACGAGCATGGCGCGCCGACGCGCGCCATGTGGACCGATCTCGTCTTCAACCTGATCGTGCTGGCCATCGCCTCGGCCGACGCGACGAGCTTCTTCTTCATCCTCGCCGTGTCGAACTGCGGCTACATCATCTTCAACTTCCTCAACCTCAATGCCGGCTGGATCCACCGCATCGACAACGGCCACATCAACCGGCCTTGGAAGGCGCCGAGCTGGCTGCTCGGCCTCGGCGCCATCTTCGCCTATGTAAACGCCATCTTCATGGGCGCCGGCGCCAAGGTGTGGAACCCGATGGCGCTCTGGGCCGGCCTGATCACAGCCGCCTTGATCATCCCGGTGTTCTGCTACCGGCACTACGTCCAAGACAAGGGCAAGTTCCCCGACCACATGCTGGCCGACCTCGGCATGGCGGGCGCAGACCTCTCGGTCAAAAAGGCAGGCATGCTGCCCTACCTGACGCTGGTCGCCGGCGTGGTGGTGATGCTGCTCGCCAACTGGTACTTCGTCATCTGAAAGTAATGGCTTGAAAAGAATGGGCGCGCTTCGGCGCGCCTGTTTCTTTTTATGGCAGGACGTCAGCCGGCCTTGCGAATGGCCCCTTCGCAGCCTTTGAAGAACCGGTTCGGCGGACGCTTCAGGCCGAGATTCTCGCGCAAGGTGGTGCCCTCATACTCGCGCCGGAAGAGCTTTCGCCGCTGCAGCTCGGGCACCACCTTCTCGGCGAAGTCGTCGAGCCCGGCTGGCAGATAGGGGAACATGACGTTGAAGCCGTCTGACCCTTCGGCAAACAGCCATTCCTCCATCGAATCGGCGATGGTTTTCGGCGTGCCGACGAAAGCAAGGCCGGAATAGCCGCCGAGCCGCTGCGCCAGCTGGCGGACGGTCAAAGTCTCCCGGCGCGCCAGCTCGATGACGCGCTCGCGGCCGCTCTTCGAGGCATTGGTCTCGGGGATTTCGGGCAGGGGCGCGTCGGGATCGAAGCCGGATGCGTCGTGCCCCAGCGCGATCGACAGCGAGGCAATGCCGCTCTCGTAATAGACCAGGCTGTCGAGCTTGGCGCGTTTGGCCTGTGCTTCCTCGACACTGTCGCCGACGATGACGAAGGCGCCGGGCAGGATCTTGATGTCGTCGCGCGAACGGCCGAGCTTCTCGGCCCGGCTTTTGACATCGGCAAAGAAGCGCTGCCCAGCCGCCAGATCGGAATGGGCGGCGAAGATCACCTCCGCCGTTTCGGCTGCCAGCTGCCGCCCGGCCTCAGATGCGCCGGCCTGGACGATGACCGGCCAGCCCTGCACCGGCCGCGCAATGTTGAGCGGGCCGCGCACCGAGAGATGCTCACCCTTATGGTCGAGCACATGCAGCTTCGCGGGATCGAAATAGAGCCCGCTCTCGGCGTCGCGGATGAAGGCGTCGTCGGCAAAGCTGTCCCAGAGGCCGGTCACCACATCGTAGAATTCCCGCGCATTGTGATAGCGCTCGTCGTGCTCGACATGCTCGTCGAGGCCGAAGTTCAGCGCGGCGTCGGGATTGGATGTGGTGACGATGTTCCAGCCGGCCGCCGCTGATATGGTCGAGCGAGGCGAAGCGACGGGCAATGTGATAGGGCGCGTCGAAGGTCGTCGATGCGGTGGCGATAAGGCCGATATGATCAGTGACGGCGGCGAGCGCCGACAGCAGCGTGAACGGCTCGAACGAGGTCACCGTGTGGCTGCGCCGTAGCGCCTCGATCGGCATGTTGAGAACGGCCAGATGGTCGGCCATGAAGAAGGCGTCGAACTTCGCCGCCTCAAGCGTCTGCGCGAAGCGCTTCAGATGGGCGAAGTTGAAGTTGGCATCGGGATATGAGCCGGGATAGCGCCAGGCCCCGGTGTGAAGACTGACCGGACGCATGAAGGCGCCGAGCCGCAATTGCTTATTGTCTACCATGGGATGATCACCTGATGCGAACGAGCGTTGCCGCTCCGATATGTAAGCAGGATCGGACGGCTTTGCCGTCCTGGAAAGGAATTCTGTTTTGCAAAACCGGCGCCGCGAAGCATTTTCATACAGGTGGCCGTTCAACCTATTTTGATGAACCCGCCTGGTGTTGAGATACTTGCCGAGGTGCTCGGTGCCACCGGCAACGAGAAAGCCAGAACGCCGCACGTCAAGCGTACGGCGTTCCAGCCTTTTCCAAGGTGCATCCTGTGCGCCGGCAGCGCTTACTCGGCGGCCAGGGCAAGTGGCGGCCTGTCATTGTCCTGCACCGCCTCATCAGCCGGCTTCTTGCCTTGCTTCGGCTCGCGGCCGAAGAACAGCGCGTAGCCTGCCGGCAGCACCAGGATGGTGAGCACGGTGGCGACCAGGATGCCGCCCATCATGGCGTAGGCGAGCGGTCCCCAGAACACCGCACGCGAGATCGGGATCAGCGCCAGCACCGCCGTCATCGCCGTCAGCACGATCGGCCGGAAACGGCGCACGGCCGAGCCGATGATGGCCTCCGATCGGTCCATCCCCCTGGCGATGTCCTGATCGATCTGGTCGACCAGGATGATCGAGTTGCGCATGATGATTCCGAGCAGCGCGATGACACCGAGGATGGCGACGAAGCCGAACGGCGCGCCGCTGATCAACAGAGCCGCCGCCGCACCGATGATGCCGAGCGGACCGGTGGCCAGCACGAGCATCGCCTTGCCGAAATGCTGCAGCTGGATCATCAGGAGCACGACGATGACGGCCAGCATGATCGGCGCCTTGGCGGCAATCGAGGCCTGGCTTTCGGCGGAATCTTCCGCACCGCCCTGGATCTCGATCTTGTAGCCGGGCGCCAGGCCGGCGCGCATGCCCTGCATGTCATTGTAGAGCTTCGTGACGACGTCGTTCGACTGCACGCCGTCCGGCAGCGTGGCGCGCACCGAGATGGTCGGCAGGCGGTCGCGCCGCCATTCGACGCCCTGCTCGAGCACCGGCACCACCTTGGCCACCTGCGACAGCGGCACGAAGCCGCCGAAATCGGTCGGGATATAGACCGAGTCGACCGAGGACAGCAGGCTGCGGCTGGCGTCCGGTTCGCGGGCGACGATGGAAACCGTCTCCTCGCCATCACGGAAGTCATCGAGCGGCGCGCCGGACATCGCTGCCTGCAGCATCTGGCGGATGCGCTGCGAGGTGACGCCAAGCGCACGGGCGCGGTCCTGGTCGATGACCAGCTTCATCGCCGGTACCGGCTCCAGCCAGTCGTCATGGACGGCGCCGAGCAGCGGATTTTCGGCGAATTTCGCCTTCACCTGGTCGGCGATGCGGCGCACCTCCTGGCGGTCCGGACCCATGATGCGCATCTGCACCGGCCAGCCGGTCGGCGGGCCGAGGAACAGACGGTCGACCTTGGAGCGGATCGAAGGGAAATCCTGCGCCAGGACTGAGCGCAGCTTGAGGATCAGCCGCTCACGTGCCGGCTCGTCATTGGCCATCACCAGAAGCTGCGTATAGTTCGGATTGCGCAATTGCTGGTCGAGCGGCAGGAAGAAGCGCGGCGCGCCTTCGCCGATATAGGTGGCGATGAAGCGCTTGTCCTTGTCGTCCATCATCCGGGCTTCCAGCGCCTTGGCCTGCGTCTCGACTTCCTTGATCGAGGTTCCCTCAGGCAACCAGAGATCGACGAGGATTTCCGGCCGCGAGGATTGCGGGAAGAAGTTTTGTGGGATGAACTGGAACGCCCACAGGCTGGTGGCGAAGGTGACCAGCGTCATCACCAGAACTATGATGCGATGGCGGACCGCCCAGCCGACCGTGGCGCGAAGTCGCCGGTAGAAGCCGGTGTCGAAGGCATCGTGGTGGTTGCCGGCATGCTTGCGCTGCTTGAGGATCATGTAGCCGAGCCACGGCGTGAAGTAGACTGCCACGAACCATGACACGACGAGCGCGATGCCGACGACATAGAACAGCGTGCGCACATATTCGCCTGCGGTCGAGGCGGCGAAGCCGACCGGGATGAAGCCGGCGATAGTGATCAGCGTGCCGCTCAGCATCGGGAAGGCGGTCGAGGAATAGGCGAAGCTCGCCGCCTCTATCTTGACCAGCCCCTCCTCCAGCTTGCGCTCCATCATCTCGACGACGATCATGGCGTCGTCGACCAACAGCCCGAGCGCGATGATCAGGGCGCCGAGCGAAATGCGCTGCAGATCGATGCCGAGCTCGTACATGATTGCGAAGGTGGCGGCCAGCACCAGCGGAATCGCAATGGCGATGACCAGGCCGGAACGCCAGCCGATCGACAGCAGCGAGACAGCAAGCACGATCAGCAGCGCCTCGCCGAGCGCCTCCATGAACTCGTTGACGGCGTCCTTGACAACCTCGGGCTGGTTGGAAATCTGGTCGACCGCAACGCCGTAGGGCAGCGCTTCCTCGAAGCGCTTGTAGGTCGCCTCGACATCCGTGCCGACGTCCCTGACGTTAAAACCCTTGGCCATGACGACGCCGACCTGGACGCTTTCGTGGCCGTTGAAGCGGTACTTGCGCTGATAGGGATCTTCGAGACCGGAACTCACGGTGGCAATATCGCCAAGACGTGTCACCTGACCACCGGCGCGTAGGCGCAATTCCCTGATGTCGGCAGCCCTGGTGACATCGCCCTCGACCGAGATGCGCACCGAGCGCAGGCCGGTGTCGACGGAGCCCGCCGGATCGACATTGTTCTGGCCCTTGATGGCGTTCTGCAGGTCGGTCAGCGTCAGGCCGCGCTCGGCCAGAGCCTTGGACGAGACGTCGACATAAAGCTTTTCCGGCTGGTCGCCGATGATGACGGCCTTCTCGACGCCCGGCGTCGTCAGCAGCATGTCGCGCGCCTGGGTGGCGAATTTCTTCAGCTCCGGATAGCTGTAGCCGTCGCCGCCGATCGAGTGCAGGGTGATGAAGGTATCGCCGAACTCGTCGTTGAAATAGGGCCCGAGCAGGCCTTGCGGCAGGTCGCCGGAGATGTCGCCAACCTTCTTGCGCACCTGGTAGAAGGCGTCCTTCACCTCCTCTGCATTGGTGTCGCCCTTGATCTGGACGGTGATGATGGCGCTGCCGGCGCGGGTGTAGGAACGGACGAAGTCGAGGTGGGGCGTTTCCTGCAGCTTGCGCTCGATCTTGTTGACGACCTGGTCTTCCATCTCCTGGATCGAGGAGCCCGGCCAGATCGCCTGGACGACCATGACGCGGAAGGTGAAATCGGGGTCTTCCTTCTGGCCCATGCGCATCAGGCCGAGCGCGCCGGCAATGATGATCAGACCGAACAGGAAGCGCGCGATCGAGGGATGGCCGATGGCCCAGCGCGAAAGATTGAAAGGCTGCTTTTCATTGCTGTCGGTGGTGGTCATCGGCCTCAGTCCAATTCGTTGATCGTGAGCGCACACCCTCGGCATGCGGCTTCAGGTATTCCGATGCTGGCTTCCGGGCGGCGAGGCTTTCCGACGGAGAGACACTCATCGCGGTGGGATGCGCGGATCGATGCGGGGGAACTCGATCTTGGCGTCTCGACCATCGGGCGCTCGCCGCCCGGAAACCCTGAATTCGTTTGCCCAGCCCTTTCGCCGAAGCGACGATCAAGCCGGCTTCATGCCTGCGGTCAGCGCAGGGCCTTTGCGGCATCGCCTTCCGCAGAGGCGGCCTGGACCGCATCGCCGGTCAGCTTGACCTTGAGATTCTCGGTCATGAACTGGGTGCCGGCGGCAACGACGACATCCCCCGGGTTGAGCCCGTCGGCGACGCTGACGCCATCGGCGGTGAACTCCGCAATCTTGACCAGGCGCTCGTGCACCGTCTCGCCGGCGCGGTCGACGGTCCAGACAATCTTACGACCATCCTTTTCCGCAAGCGCGCTGAGCGGGATCGACACCATCTCCTGCTTCTTGGCCACCGAGGCCTCGATGTTGGCGGTCATGCCGAGCAGCACGCGCGGGTCGTCGGGCAGCGAGACGCGGACGGCAAACGTGCGCGACTGCTGGTCGGCGCTGCCGGCGACTTCACGCACTTTGCCGGAGAGCGCCAGCGCGTCATCGGACCAGAAGCTGGCCTTGACGTCCTTTCCCGGCTTGAAGGCGGCGATGTCCATTTCGGGAACCGCGATCAGCACTTCCTTTTCGCCGTCGACGGCAACGGTCATCACAGGCGTCCCGGCGCCGACCACCTGGCCCACATCGGCCGAGACCGCCGTGACGATGCCGTTCTCGCTCGCCTTGAGATCGGTGTAGACGACCTGGTTCTGCGCCTGGGCAAGGGTAGAGCGGGCGGCATCGCGAGTCGCTACCGCCTGGTTGTAGCTCAGCGTCGCCTGTTCGAGCTGCGACTTGGAGGTGAAGTTCTTGGCAAAAAGCTGTTCGGCGCGCTTGCGGGACAGATCGACCGTCTCGACCTGCCGCTCGGCGGCGTCGAGGCTGGCCTTGGCGCTCTTGACCGACAACTCATAGTCCGTGGGATCGATACGGGCT
Source organism: Mesorhizobium sp. M0037 (assembly GCF_040323635.1). NCBI lineage: Bacteria > Pseudomonadati > Pseudomonadota > Alphaproteobacteria > Hyphomicrobiales > Phyllobacteriaceae > Mesorhizobium > Mesorhizobium sp. M0037. Next base: position 10,692 of record NZ_JAMYVB010000038.1, read on the forward strand.
AGCACATCGCCTGTCGTCACATGCTGGCCGATGTCGACCAGGCGCTCAGTGACCTTGCCCGAGATGCGAAAGCCGAGGTTCATTTCGGTACGGGCTCGCACCGAGCCGGAATAGGTGAGTTCGCGACTCTTTTCGGCCTGGCCGATCTCGACCACCTTGACCGGACGGATGATGTCCTGGACCTCGGTCTTCTCCTGGCTGCAGGCGGCGAGCCCGAGCGTGGCGACGATCAGGCCGGCGACCGGCAGCTTGCGGATGATGGAACTGGACAAAGACACTTTCGTACTCCCGACTGGAGATGAACGGTCGACACCGGCGCCCGGCGGGCGGCGGTTATTGCTTCAGAGCCTTGATCGCGTAATCGATGAGATCGTCGGGCATCGCCCGATTGGTCTTGGCAAGGCACTGCGCCACCATTTGCGGGTGGCACAGAATGACGGTGGCGGCGCCGAAGCAGCGCGATGCGATGACCGGATCCTGGTCGGCAAACTCGCCGGCCTCGATGCCCTCGCGGATGACCTCGGCAAACAGGTCGTGAATGCTGTCGATATGCTTGTCGATGACGCCCCAGTCGCGCTCGAGCGCGACGATGACCATTTCGTGGACCTTCTGGTCGTCGAGCATGACTTCCAGCGTCATCTTGTACTGCGCATGCACGTAGCGGCGCAGCCGCTCCTCGGCGCTGATCGGCAACCGGGAAATCTCGTAGGCCATGTTGTAGCTGGCGAGGAGCATGCGGCCGCAGACGGCCTGGTGGATTTCGACCTTGGAGGCGAAGAAACGGTAGATATTGGCCGGCGACATGCCGAGTTCGCGGGCGATGTCGGCGACATTGGTCTTGCCGTAACCATAGTGCCGGAACAGGCGTTCGGCACAGTCGAGAATGCGGGTGACATTCTCCTGCCGGGTGGAGTCGGCCATTATGCTGGCGGCTTCGGACATGGCTCTCTGTCGATTTATGAGTGACGAATTTCAACTTTCGTCAGCCGTAAATCGAAAAGAGGGAAGTGTCAATGGGAATTCGACGTACGCGTATAATTTGGTGACAGAGGGTGTGCGCGAACTCGACCTTGCGCGTGCCGTTGCGCTCTGGAACTAAGATCCCTTCGCCATTTCCCGCAGCTGAAACTTCTGGATCTTCCCCGTCGATGTCTTCGGGATCTCGGCAAAAATCACCGCCTTCGGCACCTTGAAGCGGGCGAGCAGCGCGCGGCAGTGTTCGATGATCTCGGCCTCGCTTGCCACCTTGCCGGGCTTCAGCTCGACATAGGCGACCGGCACCTCGCCCCATTTGTCGTCTGCCTTGGCGACGACGCCGCAGGACGCCACGGACGGGTGTTTGTAGAGGGCTTCCTCGACCTCGATCGATGAAATGTTCTCGCCGCCGGAGATGATGATGTCCTTGGAGCGGTCCTTGAGCTGGATGTAGCCGTCGGGATGCATGACGCCGAGGTCGCCGGAGTGGAACCAGCCGCCGGCAAAAGCCTCGTCGGTCGCCTTCCTGTTCTTCAGATAGCCCTTCATGACAATGTTGCCGCGGAACATGACCTCGCCGATGGTCTCGCCGTCGGCCGGCGTCTTCTGCATCGTCTCCGCGTCCATCACCGTCAGGCCTTCGAGTGCGGCATAGCGCACGCCCTGCCTGGCCTTTCTGGCGCTGCGTTCGCCCTTGTCGAGACCGTCCCAGGCGGTGTGCCATTCGTTGACGACCGCCGGGCCATAGGTCTCGGTCAGGCCGTAGAGATGGGTGACGGCAAAGCCGGCATCGGCCATGCCTGACAGCACGGCTTCCGGCGGCGGCGCGGCAGCGGTGTTGAAGGTAACGGTCTGCGGGAAGTGGCGCTTGTCCTCATCGCTGGCGTTGATGAGCACCGACATGACGACCGGCGCACCGCAAAGATGTGTGACGCCGTGGTGGGCGATGGCATCGTAGATCGGCTTCGGCCGCACCCAGCGCAGGCAGACATGGGTGCCGGCCTGGACGGCCATTGTCCATGGGAAGCACCAACCATTGCAGTGGAACATCGGCAGCGTCCACAGATAGACGGCGTGCTTGGCCATGCCGGCATGGATGGTATTGGTGTAGGCCATCAGGGCAGCGCCGCGATGGTGGTAGACGACGCCCTTCGGGTTACCGGTGGTGCCCGAGGTGTAGTTGAGCGAGATGGCGTCCCATTCGTCGTCGGGCATCGACCAGGCGTAGCCCTCGTCACCGCCGGCGACGAACCCCTCATAGTCGATCGCGCCGATGCGCTCGCCCTTCGGATAGGGTGCATCGCTGGCATAGTCGGGATCGTCATAGTCGATGACCAGCGGCTTCACCTTGGCCAGTGCCAGTGCCTGTTTGACGACAGCAGCGAATTCGCGGTCGACGATGAGCACCTTGGTCTCGGCATGGTCGAGCTGGAACGCGATGACGGCGGCATCGAGCCTTGTGTTGAGCGAATGCAGCACCGCTTTGGCCATCGGCACGCCGAAATGCGCCTCCAGCATCGGCGGCGTGTTCGACAGCATCACCGTGACGGTATCGCCCTTGCCGATGCCGCGCTTCGACAGCGCCGAGGCGAGCTTCAGCGAGCGCTGCCAGAAGGTGCGATAGGTGATGCGCTGGCTGCCATGGATGATGGCGACATGATCGGGATAGGTGCTTGCCGCCCGCTCCAGATAGGTGAGCGGCGTCAGCGGCTGATGGTTGGCGGCGTTCTTGCCGAGATCCTGCTCGTAGGGACTGCCCATCCCGTGCTCCCCGAATTTTCATTGTTGAGAACTTCTATCCACAGCTTCCCGCCACGTCACCATCGGCGATTCCCGACCGGGCACATTTGGCGCAATGATCGTCCAGATTCGCTGGGCAAAGAGGTATCGTGTACCCACGCCAGTTTGACTTTTGTCGAGAGCCGTGAATAATGTCAGCCGAGGAGACGGCATGGCGATCCGACCGGCAGAACAGCTTATCCACAAGGCCGCATGGCTCTATTATGCCCATGGTCTGCGCCAGGACCAGGTCGCCAGCCAGCTTAACATTTCCCGCGCCTCGGTCGCCATGTATTTGCGCAAGGCGCGCGAGACCGGCATCGTCAACATCTCGACCTCGACGCAGCTGTTCACCGACGACATTCTGGCGCGCCAGCTCGAGGACGCGCTCAAGCTTGATGCGGTGTGGATCGCGCCGGAGAATGCCTATGTCGTCGACCCTTCGACGGACGTTGCGGTGCTGGCGGCGAGTGTCTTTCTCGAACTGGTCAAGAAGGGCGACCGTATCGGCGTCGCCTGGGGCCGCACCGTCTACACCATCGCCGACGTCATGTCCTATGCCGACCTGCAGGACGTCACCGTTGTGCAGCTCTGCGGCAATCTCGGCGCGCCCTACTCCTACCGTCCCGACCAGTGCACGATGGAGATCGCCCGGCGGCTCAACGCCAAGGGCCTCAATTTCTACGCGCCGCTGGTGCTGACGACGGAATTGCTGGCGCATGGGCTGCGCGCCGAACCGGTGATCCGCGAACAACTGGCCGATATTGCCAACTGCGATCTGGCGCTCTATTCGGTCGGCACGGTCGATGGCGACAGCCATGTCGTCAAATGCGGCGCGCTCAGCCCCGGCGAGATGGGGCTGTTGCGCGAGGCGGGTGCCGCCGGCGTCGTTGCCGGCCAGATCATCGATGCCGCCGGCAAGGCGCTCGACTGCAGCTACAACCGCCGCGTCATCTCGGCCTCGCTGTCGTCGCTGCGGAAGATCGAAAAGCGGCTGATGGTGGTGCAGGAAGACAGCAAGTTCGAACCGCTGCTCGCCGCACACGCCGGCGGGCTCTGCACGCATCTCGTCGTCGGCGCCAGCATGGCGCGGCGGCTGCTCGACCATGCCGGAGCCAGTGCGGGGGCAAAAAAGGCTTCCTGACCAACGAAATCCCAGCAGCCGGCGCATTGTCATCAAGGCGTCGCGGCACTCCTGTTCACAGCAACATCAAAGACAGCAAAGCGGACATAGCGACATGAAGAACCTTTGGAATGACGGCGACGCGGAAAGACTGGTTGCCGACTATGCGAAAAAGGGCGTTGCCCGCGACCTCGCGCTGCGCGTCTACACGACCCGGCTGCTCGGCGGCGAGCCGCGGCTGGTGCTGCATGGCGGCGGCAACACCTCCTGCAAGACCAAGGCCACCGATCTCGTCGGCGACGAATGGGATGTGCTGTGCGTCAAGGGCAGCGGCTGGGACATGGGTGTGATCGAGCCGCAAGGCCTGCCGGCGGTCAAGCTCGGCGCGCTGCTGAAGGCGCGTGCGCTGGCCAGCCTCGCCGACGAGGACATGGTGGCGCTGCAGCGGGCGAACCTCATCGACCCCGCCTCCCCCAATCCATCGGTCGAGACGCTGCTGCACGCCTTCCTGCCGCATAAATTCGTCGACCACACGCATTCGACCGCGATCCTCGCCATCGTCGACCAGGCGGACAGCAAGCCGCTGATCAAGACCGTGTTCGGCGACAAGATGGGGTACGTGCCCTACATCAAGCCGGGCTTCGACCTCGCCAAGGTGGCCGCCGATGTCTACGACGCCGACCCCAGCGTCGAAGGCCTGATCCTCGACAAGCATGGCATCTTCACCTTCGGCGACGCTGCGAAGCAGGCCTATGACCGCATGATCCATTATGTGAACGTGGCCGAAGACTATGTGGCGAAGAACGGCAAGCCGAAGACAGCGAAAGCCGCACTGCCGGCCAAGCTCGCAACGCCGGCAGCGATCGCGCCGATGCTGCGTGGCGCGGTGGCGGTGGCGCGTGGCGAAGGCCGCTTCGACCGCATGATCAGCGATTTCCGCACTTCGGACGCCATCGTCGATTTCATCAACTCAGCCGGCATAGCAGACTATGCCGGACGCGGCGTGTCGACGCCCGACCTGTCGATCCGCATCAAGACCGGACCGATGGCGGTTCCGGCGCCAGACGCCGACAAGATTGGCGACTACAAGGCCGTCATCAAGAGCCATGTCGACGCCTTCGCCAACGACTATCGCGCCTATTTCGAAACCAACGATGCGCTGGACGACGTCCAGCGCACCATGCTCGACCCGATGCCGCGGCTGACGCTGGTGCCGGGCCTCGGCATGTTCGGCCATGGCCGCACGCTGAAGGATGCGAAGATCGCATCTGATGTCGGCGAGATGTGGATCGAGGCGGTGCGCGGCGCCGAGGCCGTCGGCAGCTTCCATCCTCTATCGAAGGCCGACCTCTTCCCGCTGGAGTACTGGTCGCTTGAGCAGGCCAAGCTCGCCTCCAACAAGCCGAAGCCGCTGACCGGCCAGGTGGTGCTGATCACTGGCGGCGCCGGCGCGATCGGTGCTGCGACGGCAAAACTGTTCGCCGCCAATGGCGCGCATGCCGTCGTCGTCGATCTCGATGCGGCCAGGGCGGCCGAGGCGGCAAAGGCAGCCGGCAACAATTCGATCGGCGTCGGCGCCGACATCACCAACCCGGCCGAGCTGCGCGCCGCCTTCGACAAAGCTGTCGCTGTCTATGGCGGCGTCGACATTCTGGTCTCCAACGCCGGTGCCGCCTGGGAAGGCCGCATCGGCGAGCTCGACGATGCCCTGCTGCGCAAGAGTTTCGAGCTCAACTTCTTCGCCCACCAGTCGGCGGCGCAGAACGCGGTGCGCATCATGCTGGAACAGGGCACCGGCGGTGTGTTGTTGTTCAACACCTCCAAGCAGGCGGTCAACCCGGGTCCGAAATTCGGCGCCTATGGTGTGCCGAAGGCGGCGACGCTATTCCTGTCCCGGCAATATGCGCTCGACTACGGCGCGCACGGCATCCGCTCCAATGCGGTCAACGCCGACCGCATCCGCTCCGGCTTGTTGACCGACGCCATGATCGCCAGCCGTTCCGGCGCGCGCGGCGTGTCGGAGAAGGAATACATGTCGGGCAATCTGCTCGGACAGGAGGTGACGGCAGAAGACGTGGCGCAGGCCTTCCTGCACCAAGCATTGGCCGAACGCACCACCGCCGATGTGACGACGGTCGACGGTGGCAACATCGCCGCAGCGCTGCGCTAGACATAGACCTGGAGCGGTTCATCGTTCACCAAAACGACGAACCGCTCTCCCACCTGAAGGACTCCAGGCGGAGAACTGCTTTTGCACGTCGTGCTGAAAAACTGCTCGAACTGGTCAAAATCCACTCCAATCCTTGGCCTATTGCTCGACCACTTTAGGGCGCGCCTTGTGTTTCGCATGCGAGCTCCGACCCTGATCCTTGGTGGAGTTGTCGATGGCTGCGAAGAGACTTCGTGTCGGCGTGCTGTTCGGCGGGCGCTCCGCCGAGCATGAGGTTTCGCTGCTTTCGGCAACCATGTCATGCGTACTCTGGATCGGCGAAATACGACTCCGTTCCCACCTTCGTCACCCGCGAAGGCCAATGGCTGCTGAGCGATTTCAAGGACGGCGCGCTGGCGACACCTTCTGATGGGACGCAGCTTTGCCTGCCGCCGGGCGGGCATGGCGGATGCTGGCGATCCCGCCAAGGGCGCCGCATGACCTGCCTGCCATCGAATATGGTGTTCCGGTGGGTAGTGTGCTGAGAGTTCTGCAAATTCGCTGAGAGGGGGCGGTCATGGCAGGCTGGTGATTGTTCACGTCACCTGATTCCCGCG
>NZ_JAMYVB010000039.1:0-10439 GCF_040323635.1 Mesorhizobium sp. M0037
GGGGAGGGGGACGCCGCCGCCCCGCAACCGATGAGGTTTTAGAGCATGGCCGCCCCGGGCGAGAATCTGCGAATCAATTCAGACCGTTTGTGGGATTCCATCATGGAGATGGCGAAGATCGGCCCCGGTATTGCCGGCGGCAACAATCGCCAGACCGTGACCGACGAGGACGGCGAGGGACGGCATCTGTTCAAGCGCTGGTGCGAGGCGGCCGGGCTCGAAATGGGGCTCGACGAAATGGGCACCATGTTTGCCCGCCGGGAAGGCGCTGATCCCAGCCTGCCGCCGGTTTATGTCGGCAGCCATCTCGACACGCAGCCGACCGGCGGCAAATATGACGGCGTGCTCGGCGTGCTCGGCGGGCTGGAGATTATTCGCTCGCTTAACGATCTCGGCATCCAGACCAGGCATCCGATCGTCGTTACCAACTGGACCAATGAGGAAGGCTCGCGCTTTGCCCCGGCTATGATGGCGTCCGGCGTGTTCGCCGGTGTGCTCGATCAGGCGGACGTGTATCAGCACACTGATAAACAGGGCAGGAAATTTGGCGAGGAGCTGGAGCGCATCGGCTGGAAAGGCACCGAGAAAGTCGGTGATCGCAAGATCCACGCCTTCTTCGAACTGCATATTGAGCAGGGGCCGATCCTCGAGGACGAAGGCATCGACATTGGCGTCGTCACCCACGGCCAGGGCCTGAAATGGCTGCAGGTAACGCTGACCGGCAAGGAGGCGCATACCGGCTCGACCCCGATGCCCAAGCGCCGTAATGCCGGGCTCGGCATGGCTCGGGTCATCGAACTGGTGCACGAGATCGCCATGGACTACCAGCCCGACGCCGTCGGCGCGGTCGGCCACATGGAGGTGTTTCCGAACTCGCGCAACATCATCGCCGGGCGCACCGTCTTCACCATCGACATCCGCTCGCCCGAGAAGGAAGTGCTGGACGCGATGGATGGGCGCATACGCGAAGGCATCGACACAATCTGTGAGGCGCTTGACATCCAGTACAAGGTCGAGCAGGTCGGCGCTTTCGATCCGGTCACCTTCGATGCCGGCTGCGTCAAGGCGATCCGCGACGCCGCCGATCGGCTCGGCTATTCCCACCGCAACATCGTCTCCGGCGCCGGCCACGACGCCTGCTGGATCAACCGCGTTGCGCCGACCGCCATGGTGATGTGCCCCTGCGTTGACGGGTTGTCACACAACGAGGCTGAGGAAATCACCAAGGAATGGGCCGGCGCCGGCGCCGACGTGCTGTTCCATGCGGTGGTAGAGACAGCGGGGATCGTGGCGTGAACTAAGATCTGTATTCAAAACGACGCTCACAAGAAGCGCGAAGAGAACAAGGGAACACGACAATGACCAAAGTCATCCGAAACGGCACCATCGTCACCGCCGACCGCACCTGGAAGGCCGATGTGCTGATGCAGCACGGCAAGATCGTCGCCATCGGCTCGAACCTGCATGGCGACCATGAGTTCGACGCCAGCGGCTGTTACGTCATGCCGGGCGGCATCGATCCGCACACCCATCTCGAAATGCCGTTCATGGGCACCTATTCGGCCGACGATTTCGAGTCCGGGACGCGTGCGGCCCTTTCCGGTGGCACCACGATGGTGGTCGATTTCTGCCTGCCGGCGCCGCAGCAATCGCTGCTGGAAGCGTTGCAGATGTGGGACAACAAGACCTCGAAGGCTGCCTGCGACTACTCCTTCCACATGGCGATCACCTGGTGGGGCAAGCAGGTGTTCGACGAGATGGCCACCGTCGTCGACAGGGGCATTACCTCGTTCAAGCATTTCATGGCCTACAAGGGCGCGCTGATGGTGGACGACGACGAGATGTACGCGTCGTTCCAGCGCTGCGCCGACCTCGGCGCGCTGCCGTTGGTGCATGCCGAGAATGGCGACGTGGTTGCGGCGCTGTCGCAAAAGTTGCTCGCTGCTGGGAACAATGGCCCCGAGGGACACGCCTATTCGCGGCCGCCGGAAGTGGAGGGCGAGGCGACCAACCGCGCCATCATGATCGCCGACATGGCCGGCGTGCCGCTCTATGTCGTGCATGTGTCCTGCGAGCAGAGCCACGAAGCCATCCGCCGCGCCCGCCAGAAAGGCATGCGGGTGTTCGGCGAGCCGCTGATCCAGCATCTGACGCTGGATGAGAGCGAGTATTTCGACAAGGATTGGGACCATGCGGCGCGTCGTGTCATGAGCCCGCCCTTCCGCAACAAGCTGCACCAGGATTCGCTGTGGGCCGGCCTGCAGGCGGGATCGCTGCAGGTGGTGGCGACCGACCACTGCGCCTTCACCACCAAGCAGAAGCGCAATGGCGTCGGCGATTTCACCAAGATCCCGAACGGCACCGGCGGGCTTGAAGACCGCTTGCCCGTGCTGTGGACGACGGGCGTCAACACCGGGCGGCTGACGATGAACGAGTTCGTCGCGGTGACTTCGACCAACATCGCCAAGATCCTCAACATGTATCCTAGGAAGGGCGCCATCGTCGAAGGCGCGGACGCCGACATCGTGGTGTGGGACCCCAGCGCCAAGAAGACCATCACCTCGAAGAAGCAGCAATCGGTGATCGACTACAACGTCTTCGAAGGTTTTGAGGTGACCGGGCTGCCGCGCTTCGTCTTTTCGCGCGGCGAATTGTCGGTCGAGGAAGCGGAGGTCAAGGCCAAGCCCGGCCATGGCGAATTCGTCGCCCGCGAGCCGAACGCGGCGGTCAACCGGGCGCTGTCGACCTGGAAGGACATTACCGCGCCGCGCAAGGTGGAACGCACCGGCATTCCGGCGACAGGCGTTTGACGTTGCGGAGCCCGGGGGCGCTCATTTCACTGGTCGTGGCGATGGTGGTCGCTGGTCCGGCAACAGGGGCCGAGAGGCTGGCCGGCTCCTGGGGCAACGATGCCGGCTGTGTCTTTGCAAAGGCCGGTTTTCAGGGCCGGGACGATTATATCGTGCTGACCGCCGAAGGCATCGAGACCTATGGCAGCGGCTGCCGGTTCGCGCAGCAATTGACGTGGGCGCCGGGCACGCAATCGCTTGATGCGACCTGTTCCGCCGAAGGCGAGGCGGGGACGACGGCTGAAACCGTTGTGGTCACCAACAAGGGCGAGGGTGGGTTCTTCGTGACCATTCCCGGTCTTGAAGAAATGGGGCCGTTGCAACCGTGTTCGTGACGTTGGAGCTGGGGGAATGAGCGCGCGCGGTTTGGGGCCGTCTGTTGCGATGGTAGTCGTTCTGGCTGCGGGTCAGGCCCTTGCGGCAGGCATCGACCTGACGAAACCCTATGGGGACAAATATGGCTGCATCAACCGCAACGGCCAGGAAGTCGCCGCCGATCGGATGCTGCTTTTGACCGACGAGGCATTGGTCACCGCCGCCAGCGCCTGCACCTTCACGGACAAGCAGGCGCAGGCTGATGGGTCGCTGGTGGTGACGGCAACATGCGAGGCGGAAGGCGAAGAAGGACAGGAGCCGACCAAATTCACCATCAAGCGCAGCGCCAAGAACGCCAAGAAGCTGACGGTCGCCGACGACGACGGCAATGTCATGGGCGAAGTGGCGCGGTGCAAATGACGGCAGTCCCGTCAGCGTCAGGCCACCAGCGCATCCAGTTCCGGCAACAGGACGACGCTTTCCTGTTCATTGGGATCGGTGCGGGCGATGACGGCCGAGGACGGGGCGTTGCTCAGATTGGCCGGCAGATGCGGTACGCCGGCCGGGATGTAGAAGAGGTCGCCGGCCTTGACGACGATGTGGTTCTCGAGCCTGTCGCCATACCATGTGTGGACCTCGCCCGAGAGCACATAGATCGCCGTCTCATGGCTTTCATGCAGATGCGCCTTGGCGCTGGCGCCAGGCGGCAGGGTGAGCAGATGCATGCAGATGCCGGACGAGCCGACCGTCTCGGCTGCAATGCCGGCAAAATAGGTCAATCCCTGCTTGCCTTCATAAGTGCTTTCAGGACGGATAAGGTGACAAGTGGGTTTGGGCGACATCGGCAAGGCTCCGGGCGTCGATTGGGTGGGATTGGACGAGTGGAAAGCAACATCAACGCGAATGCAACGGCATTTCATCCTGGGCGGCTGCGAGAGGCAGGCAGCAAGCGATGACGGGACAATCGCCAGCCGTCGTCTCGGCAAGCAGACTTGGCCTTACCTTTCAGACCAATGACGGTCCGGTAGAGGCGCTCTCCAATGTCGACCTGACCATCGGCAAGGGCGAGTTCGTCTCCTTCATCGGCCCATCGGGCTGCGGCAAGACCACCTTGCTGCGCGTCATCGCCGATCTGGAAAAACCGACATCGGGCACGATCTCGGTCAACGGCATGACGCCGGAACAGGCGCGCGAGAAACGCGCTTATGGCTACGTCTTCCAGGCGGCAGCCCTTTTCCCGTGGCGCACGATCGAGCGTAACGTGGCGCTGCCGCTGGAGATCATCGGCCTTTCGAGAGCGGAGCAGGCCGAGCGCATCAAGCGCACGATGGAGCTCGTCAACCTCTCCGGCTTCGAGAAGAAATACCCCTGGCAGCTTTCCGGCGGCATGCAGCAGCGCGCTTCGATCGCCCGCGCGCTCGCCTTCGACGCCGACCTGTTGCTGATGGACGAGCCCTTCGGCGCGCTGGACGAGATCGTGCGCGACCATCTCAATGAACAGCTTCTGGAATTGTGGGCGCGCACCAACAAGACGATCTGCTTCGTCACCCATTCCATCCCCGAGGCGGTGTATCTGTCAACGCGCATCGTCGTCATGTCGCCGCGCCCAGGTCGGGTTACCGACATCATCGAATCGACGCTGCCAAAGGAGCGGCCACTGGACATCCGCGAGACGCCGGAATTTTTGGCGATCGCGGCCCGCGTGCGCGATGGCTTGAGGGCAGGGCACAGCTATGATGATTGATGGGGCGAACGACCGGCTGGCTCCTCTCCCCAACGGGGAGAGGGTGGCCGGAGCGAAGCGGAGGTCGGGTGAGGGGGCGGCGCCGACGGATCCGACCAAGAGAAATGTCGGGGCAACCGCTCGCGCCCGAAAGCTGCGGTTTGACGAGACCGAAGCTGAATACCGGCTTTGGGGGGAATTGAGAGGACGTCATCTCAACGGCTACAAATTTGTGCGGCAAGTGCCGCTCGGACCTTTCATCGCGGACTTCGTCTGCCGCGAGCAGGGGCTGATTGTCGAACTTGATGGCAGCCAACACGCGGATTCACTGACCGATCCCGCCAGGACAGCCTGGCTGAACGGACAAGGTTATTCGGTTCTGCGCTTCTGGAATCACGAAGTTTTGGCTGAGCGCCGAGCGGTCCTGGATACGATCTTGGCTTGTCTCGGCGGAAAGATTTCTACCCCCTCACCCGACCTCCGCTTCGCTCCGGCCACCCTCTCCCCGTTGGGGAGAGGAGGGCGCCCCGCTGGCGAGGCGCGATAGATGGACACCTTCCGCGAAAAACTCATCCCCGTGACCTCCATCCTCCTCGGCATGGTGGTGCTCTGGTATGTCTTCGCCGTCATCCTAAACGCGCCCTTCCAGCGCGACCTCGACCGGCGCGCCGGCGAAACCCACGGCACCGTCGAATTCATCGGCAAGACGCTGTCGCAGCCCAAGCCGAGGCTGCCGGCGCCGCATCAGGTGGCGGTGAACTTCTTCGAGAACACCTTCCTGCGGCCCATCACATCGAGCCGCAGCCTTGTCTACAATGCCTGGGTGACCCTGTCGTCGACGTTGCTCGGCTTTGCCTTCGGCACGGCGCTCGGCATCGTCATCGCGGTCGGCATCGTGCATGTGGCGACGCTCGACCGCAGCCTGATGCCGTGGATCATCGCCTCCCAGACGATTCCCATTCTGGCGGTGGCGCCGATGATCATCGTCGTGCTGGGGGCGATCGGCATCAGCGGTCTGATCCCAAAGGCGATGATCTCGACCTACCTGTCGTTCTTCCCGGTGACGGTGGGCATGGTGAAGGGCCTGCGCTCGCCCGAACTCATGCATCTCGACCTGATGCACACCTACAATGCCAGTGTCTCGCAGACCTTCTGGAAGCTGCGGGTGCCGGCCTCGGTGCCGTTCCTGTTCACCTCGATGAAGGTGGCGGTGGCGGCGAGCCTGGTCGGCGCCATTGTCGGCGAACTGCCGACCGGTGCTGTCGCCGGCATCGGCGCCAAGCTTTTGGCAGGTGCCTATTACAGCCAGTCCATCGACATCTGGTCCGCCCTTGTGGCGGGCTCGGTGGTGGCGGCCCTTCTGGTCATGGTGGTCGGCATAGCCGGGCGCCTCGTTGACCGCGCCATGGGCGGGAGGCCGGCATGAACTGGCTGAAGCCCTCCTGGCAAGCCGTGCTGGCCGTTGCGCTGTGCCTCGTCGCCGTCGCGCTCGGTGCGATGTCGAAGCCGGAAGCGGCCGCCCTTGCAGACCCGACGGCAAGCTTCGACTACCCCTATTTCGGGATAAAGACCCCGATGATCGGCCTGGCCGTGCTGGCAGGGCTGATCTCGATGATCAGAATTTCGCCGCTGGCCGAGGCTGCGGTGCTGTTCATCGGCGCTCATCTCGTCGCCTGGATGCTGATCTCGGGCATTACAGGTTTCGAAGGCACCGCATTGGCGCCGTATTTCCTGCTGCTCGCCGCTGCCTGGCTGCTGGCCTGGCGCTGTGTGGCGGTGCTGTCGGGGCTTCGCCCGATGGCAAAAGGGGCGCGGATGGCGCTGCGCCTCATCATCCCGGCGATCTTCGGCGCCTGGATCCTGATCATATGGGAAGCGGTGACGCGTGGCGCCGGCATTCCCTTCATCCTTTTGCCGCCGCCGAGCGCCATCGGTGTGCGCATCGCCAGTTCCCTGCCGGTGCTCGGCGCCGATATCAGGCAGACCATCTTCAAGGCGGTGATCTTCGGTTATGTCATCGGCAGCGGCGCCGGCTTCCTGGTGGCGATTGCGGCCGACCGCGTGCCGTTCCTGCGCCGCGGTCTGCTGCCGATCGGCAATATGGTCTCGGCGCTGCCGATCATCGGTGTGGCGCCGATCATGGTGATGTGGTTCGGCTTCGACTGGCCGTCCAAGGCCGCGGTCGTCATCATCATGACCTTCTTCCCAATGCTGGTGAACACGGTTGCCGGTCTTGACGCCTCCGGCCATATGGAGCGCGATTTGATGCGCACCTATGCGTCGGGCTACTGGCCAACACTCTTGAAGCTCCGGCTGCCGGCGGCAGCGCCCTTCATCTTCAACGCGCTGAAGATCAACTCGACGCTGGCGCTGATCGGCGCCATCGTCGCCGAGTTCTTCGGCACGCCGGTCGTCGGCATGGGCTTTCGCATCTCGACCGAGGTCGGGCGGATGAACATCGATATGGTCTGGGCCGAAATCGCAGTTGCAGCACTGGCGGGTTCGGTCTTTTATGGCGTGGTCGCTCTCGTCGAGAGAGCCGTCACGTTTTGGCATCCCTCTGTCCGTGGTGGATAGGGCGGTGGGTTCGGGTGTTAACTTCAGAGGGTAAAAACATGAAAAGACTGATCATACCGATGCTGGCCGGCGCGATGTCGCTGGCCGCGTTCCAGGCAATGGCCGCCGACAAGGTGACGTTGCAGCTGAAATGGGTCACGCAGGCGCAGTTTGCCGGCTACTATGTCGCCAAGGCCAAGGGTTTTTATGAAGCCGAAGGCCTCGACGTCGACATCAAGCCGGGCGGTCCCGATATCGCACCCGAGCAGGTGATCGCCGGCGGTGGCGCCGACGTCATCGTCGACTGGATGGGCGGGGCACTCGCCGCGCGCGAAAAGGGCGTGCCGCTGGTCAACATCGCCCAGCCGTTCAAGAAGGCCGGCATGGAGCTGGTCTGTCCGAAGGACGGCCCGATCAAGACCGAAGCCGATTTCAAGGGTCACACGCTCGGCGTCTGGTTCTTCGGCAACGAATATCCATTCTACGCCTGGATGAACAAGCTCGGCCTGAAGACCGAAGGCGGCCCGGACGGCGTCACGGTTCTGAAGCAGAGCTTCGACGTGCAGCCGTTGATCCAGAAGCAGGCGGATTGCATTTCGGTCATGACCTACAACGAGTACTGGCAGCTGATCGATGCCGGCTACAAGCCGGACCAGCTGACCGTGTTCAACTACTCGGCGATGGGCAACGACCTGCTGGAGGACGGGCTCTACGCCTCGGAAGACAAGCTCAAGGATCCGGCTTTCGAAGACAAGATGGTGCGTTTCGTGCGCGCCTCGATGAAGGGCTGGAAATATGCCATCGACAACAATGACGAGGCCGCGGGCATTGTCATGGACGGCGGTGGCCAGGACGAAAACCACCAGAAGCGGATGATGAGCGAAGTCGCCAAGCTGATCGACAATGCCGACGGCAAGCTCGACCCGGCGACCTACGAGCGCACCGCCAAGGCGCTGCTCGACCAGAAGATCATCACCAAGGCGCCGACCGGCGCCTACACCACGGCCATCACCGACAAGGCGATCAAATAAGCCTGGCCAGGCAATTTCGACCTCGAGAGCGGCGCCTTTGGCCAAATGTCAGAGGCGCCGTTCCTTTATGGTGTTCATGACGAAGCTGGTCTCGATCGAAGCGACGCATTTCAGCCGCGCGATCTTTTCCTTGATGAAGCGCTCGTACTGTTCGAGGCTGCCGGTCACCACCTTCAGCACATAGTCGCGCGACCCGGTGACGAGGTGGCATTCCAGCACCTCCTCCCACCCGCGGATGGCGTCCTCGAACATGACGATCTCGTCCTCGTTCTGGCGGCTGAGCCGAACGGTGGCGATGGCGACCATGTTCCAGCCGAAGGCTGAGGGATCAACCAGCGTGGTATAGCCCCGGATAATGCCGGCCTCCTCCAGCCGGCGTACCCTCCTCAAACATGGCGACGGCGACAGGCCGATGCGCTCCGCAAGCTCATTGTTGGTGATGCGGGCGTCGGCCTGCAGCTCGCGCAGGATCTTGCGGTCGAAATCGTCGGCTATCTTCTGCTGCACTTTTGCTCTCGCTCGGCAATTTGTTGCCGGGATGCAGCCATGCGAGGCCGAAAATAGCAAGGACTGGTGGACCGGGATCGCATAAATTGCTGGACGAGACTCCTCTAGAACGCAGGAAAAGCCATGACCGCGCCGCGCCCGTCGAAAACCCACATCGGCAACCACAAGCTCCATCCGGAAACGTTGATGTTGAGCTATGGCTTCGATCCGCAACTGTCGGAAGGCGCCGTCAAGCCGCCGGTGTTCCTGACCTCGACCTTCGTGTTCAAATCGGCGGAGGAGGGGCGCGACTTCTTCGACTACACATCCGGCCGCAAGGAGCCGCCGAGCGGCACGGCGTCCGGCCTGGTCTATTCGCGCTTCAATCATCCCAACTCCGAGATCGTCGAGGACCGGCTGGCGGTCTATGAGGGAACGGACGCCTGCATCCTGTTCTCGTCCGGCATGTCGGCGATCGCCACCACGCTGCTCGCCTATGCCCGTCCGGGCGATGTCATCTTGCATTCGCAGCCGCTTTACGGCGGCACTGAGACGCTTTTGACGCGCACGCTGTCCGGCTTCGGCATCGGCGCTGTCGGCTTCGCCGACGGCGTCGACGACAAGGCGGTGCGGGCCGCTGCTGATGCAGCGGTGGCGAAGGGGCATGTCTCGGTCATTCTCATCGAAACGCCGTCGAATCCGACCAACAGCCTGGTCGAGATCGCACTGATCCGGAAGTTTGCCGACGAGATCGGCGCAAGCCAAGGATCAACGCCGATCATCGTCTGCGACAACACGCTGCTCGGCCCGGTGTTCCAGCGACCGATCGAACATGGCGCGGATGTCTCCGTCTATTCGCTGACCAAATATGTCGGCGGCCATTCCGACCTGATCGCCGGTGCGGCGATGGGCAGCAAGGCGGTGACCAAGCCGATCAAGGCGCTGCGCGGCGCCATCGGCACGCAACTCGACCCGCATTCCTGCTGGATGCTCGGCCGCTCGCTGGAGACGCTGTCCATCCGCATGGAGCGCGCCAACGACAATGCGCGGCTCGTGGCCGAATTCCTGCGCGATCACGCCAAGGTCGAGAAGGTGCATTACCTGCCGTTCCTGGGCGAGGATACGGCAGCGGGACGGGCCTACAAGGCGCAATGCAGCGGCGCCGGGTCGACATTTTCTTTCGATATCAAAGGCGGAGAGAAGGCGGCCTTCGCATTTCTCAACGGGCTGCAAATATTCAAGCTGGCGGTGAGCCTCGGCGGCACGGAGTCACTCGCCAGCCACCCGGCGGCGATGACGCACTCCGGCATTCCCTTCGACGTGCGCCAGCGCATTGGCGTGCTGGAGACCACGGTCAGGCTGTCGATCGGCGTCGAGCATCCGGACGATCTTATCGCCGACCTGACGCAGGCGCTGGCAGCGGTCTGATAGCTCGCTTGTAGATATCAGGAAAGGGGCGATCGTCTTGGCAGCGTCGGC
>NZ_JAMYVB010000040.1:0-10257 GCF_040323635.1 Mesorhizobium sp. M0037
TCACGGCGGGAACAGGGGTTCGATTCCCCTTGGGCGTACCAGGAATTCACCTTAAATACCAAGTAGTTAGACTAAACCGCCAGCGCGGGTGTCGGGCGTCGGTACTACTTTCGGTATAATATGGTCGCGGGCCGCCTGACCAGCCATGAACAGACGGCCCGCTCATCGCGCGCCGTAGGGAAGGAGATATCCCCGGCGCAGCGTCTGTCAGGCGCGGAGAGCCTCCTGCACCGCCCTTTCTGACGCCTCGGCCCTTTCCACAACCTCGCTGCTGCTCAGGCCGGTGTAGAACCTTACGACCAGCTGCCCGGCGCGCTCGATGTCCTCGACCGCGCGGCCTAGCCGCTGCATCCGGTCCACGTCTGGGCCGTGGCGCTCACTGCGCCAGCGATGGCGCAGCATCTCCATCGCCTCGGCGGTGATGCCGGACAGCATTGCAGGACCGTTGAGCACAGCGGCGACGACCGTGTCGTCGGCCACTGCGGCGGCCAGCGCGGCGGCGCGCTGCTTGTCGTTCATGGAGGCGAACCGGGCGCGCACCTCGCTGGCGAGCATGACGTCGACCGGGGTAGTCGGCCGGGGCGGCGCGCTGGTCAGCGCTGCCAGTCGGTCGATCTCCTTGACGGCAGCGGCCCTTGCGGCGTCCAGCTGGCGTAGGCCCGGCTCCACGGCGCGCCAGCCCTTGTCCTTCACCTCTCGGTGGCGCGCCGGGACCGTGACCATCTCGTTGGCCATCACGGCGGCGGCAATCCGCTTGGCCTTCTCGGTGGCGAGGCGGCTCGCCTGCATTGCGTCGTACATCAGGCCGATGGTGGGGTCTCCCACGACCTCCCTTGTCTCCGGATCGCGCGCATAGTGCCGGGCGATCATCTCCTCGTGGATGCTGACGGGAACGTTGTCCCTGTCCTTCATTGGTGCTGGCATGGGTCTATCTCCTAGTTGACGTGAAGCCTGAGGGGCGGCAGCTGCTTGGCGACGATGGGCTTGCCGTCCTCGGCGCTGATGCCGGGCCCGCGATGCCACGACCGGCCGGGCGACTCGGCCGTCTTAAAGTGAAGGACCCCGTCGTAGCCGACTGACCCTGTCGCCGCCCGTGGCCGAGAGGCGACACCCAGCGCACCGACGACAGCGCCCGCCACCGCGTTGGCAATGTCGTCGTGCGCGCCGGGTGCGTGGTCGACGATGTCTCGGCCTCCCCGGCTGGTGCGCCGCTCCAGGCCGACTAGCTGCTCTTCCAGCTTTCGCAGGTCGAGCAGGCTTGCCCTGCCGGAGTTCATTGCCGGCACCAGCGACAGGTAGAGTTCGGATCGGGTCTTGTCGGCCAGCCGGTAGCTGATCCCGTGGCGCCGGAAAAGCTCGCGCGGGAACTCGCCGCCGTAGCGGTCGCCGGTCACCTCGCTGGCGCCGTAGGAATGGATCAGCTGCGCAAACTCGGCAACGACCGCCTCGGGCGAGAACGGCGGCACCGCCTCCCTCACCGCGTCGAGGATCACGTCGTCGCCCTCGCAGTGGGCGATGGCCAGCGTCATGCTGTCGGCGCTGCCGCCGGACGGATCGACAAAGGCAAAGTACCTGCCCCGGCGCGTCGGCCCGCGCTCGCGGATGCCGGGGGAGACGCATGCGGCGACGGCTTCTCGGGTCAGCAGCATCTCCATGTCGGCGCGGAACTCGGCCATGTACTCGGCGCGGGCCGATGCGGCATCTCGCTCGGTCGCCTCGTCGATCAGCGACTGCGGCACCGATGGGTTCATCTCCCGGGTAGCGGCGCGCCAGACCAGCGGTGCGCCCTCGGCCGCCCAGTGACGCCGGAAGGCATCCCACAGCGCGCCGCGCCGGGCGTATGGGCTGGAGGCGCATATCAGCATCGCACCCGGGATCGTGGCCATGCCGGGCCGAATGGCGTCGAGAATGGCATAGTCGGGCTCGGCGCTGTCGTCGGTTCGCCAGAAGGCAATCTCGTCGCACAGCACGGCGGCGAAGGTGTAGCCGCGCGTCGACCGGTGCGAAGCGGTGCCGACCTCGATGGTGACGGCATTGTTCAGGTCGACCGACTCGCTTGTCTGGTTCAGCACCATCGACCTGAGGATCGGGATGTTGCTCAGCAGACCGTCGACGTAGCGCATGATGGTTCGCGCCTGCTTTCGGTCGGCGGCGATCACGAGGATCGTGGCGCGCTCGCCCGGCTGAAGATACTGGTGGTACTGGCGGAAGCAGGCCAGGTACACGGCCACCAGCGCCATGACGAAGCTCTTGCCGCCGCGCCGGCCGACTACCAGCCATGCCTCGGACGCCGCCGCCGTGGGTGGGGCGGTGCGGCCGGTGTGGCGGCGGTACAGCTCGGCCTGCTCCTCGTCCATCGGAAGGCCGAACAGCGCCGCAAGGAAGGCGAACCAGACTTCCCAAGTCTCTCGGCGGCGAAACCACTTGCCGAACAGGTTCGGGTCGGCGCAGGCGGCGGCAATGCTCATGGGCGCAGTGTTCATCAGCCAGTCCCGCCGCTCATGTACTGCTCGATTGTCGGAGTGATGTCGCGCGACCGGCGCTGAAGGCCGGCCATGTCCAGCAGCCGGCGCAGGGTGTTGGCCAGCCGCTGGTACATGTCGAGGTCGGGGTGCGAGATGTGGTCCGGTGCGGCGTTGGCGAAGCGCTGCTCCAGCTTCTCCATCTCGATGGTCAACGTTGCCACCCGGCGGACGATGCTCTTCTCGGCCTCGCTGCAGGCTTGGGCTCCGCCAAGGTCGGATATATGCAGCGCGATCAGATCGCGCATACGCCGCGCCCAGTGGGTCCGGCCGTCGACCCCCGGCAGCAGGTCGCGACCATTGGTGACGCGGGTGCGGGCGATGTCAGTGTAGACCGGCTTCACGCCCGACGAGGGAAGAACGGTCATGCTCATTCCGTTGCCTCCGGGGCCGGTACGAACGTCTCCTCGATGCTGATGGCCTTGGTCTGCAGGCTGCTGGCAATCTGGCGGATGGCGACGTCGCGCGAGCGCGCAGCCCGCAGATACTCGCCCACGGTCATTCCGTCGCGGAACACACCGGTGCCGACCATCGACCTGATTCTGATGAAGTGGGCCTCGGTGATTCCGTTGGTCTTTGCGACCGGGGGAACACCCGGTGGCGATGTGCCCGGCGTGCTACGCCTATAGGGCTGCTTTGCAGGGGGCATATTTGCTCCGATATATTATCTGTCGGAACTAATATAGCGCCTGCTGCTTTGTAAGCCTATGATATGCTTGGCTAATCCGGAGTAACGTGGACAGCGGGTTTCCGCCCTAGGCGGGCGGAAGCGCGTCTTTCGGCGACGCGCAGCGATCTCGTCGGGAAATCGGGCGGAGCGGACCGATCGTCAGAGCGGATACTTCAGCATGACATTGTTGAACAAATCTTCGGCGAAGTCGACGACCTTGGCGCGTGTAAAACTGATGGTCGATGGATGGGCTGCCGAGTTTCGGGTACCCAGTTTGTCATCCAGAATCTTGCGCGCATCATTCGATATTATCCCCGCCGATCGGCAAAACTCAATGAATTTTCCCTCGGGAATTTCAGCAAAGTCGTCGCGTGCGGCTACGCTTGTTATCCGTACCCGCCTGTCAGTATTTTTGGCCAGAACGGCATTGAAAGCCGGTAGATGTTTGGCAAGGATAAACTCGAATAAATGGTCGAGTGTAAGCAACCACATCATGATCATTGTAGCCCGGTGCGCGTCGACACCGAAGCAGTCCAACGCTTCTCCAAGAAACTTCTTTCGTGGCCCCTCAGGTAGCTGAGATTCCAACTTTCTAAGTTCCGCTGGTATCTGGACGGTGTGAATCTCGGCACCAAGCTGAGTCGCTAATTCGTCTTTAAGCTGGCGTGTGAGCCGATAGCCGGCGCTTGTCTTGATGTAGCTAGGGCTCCTGCCCTTCGATCGTTCCGACAGATGTGCGGCGATCCGAGCAGGAACCGTCAGGTCGCAGACCTCGAATGCATTCTTTATGTCCAGGGGAGCTATTGACTCATTTCCAAGCTCTTCCTGCACAAAATACGCGAACAGGTCGATCAGTCTTGCTTGAGTCAGGCTGCCGACCGCAGAGATAGAACTATAAAAGCGCTCGGCAGGGCTTGTCATTTCGCGTCACTTTTCCGTTTCATGTCATGCGCCAAATAAGTTTCGCCAATGTGCACGACAGAGATGTTGTCGGTATCGACGTAATTTAACCAACTTTTCTTGGCGCTAGTATCACGAATTGCTTGAAGAAAAGCACCAGGGGGTTTTTCGTTAAGAACTCTGTAGCACGTGAACAGGTGGTTTGCCGTAAAAACAGGAAGATTTTTCTCTTCTTTAAAGTATGAACCAAATATCAAAACCTTCTCTTGATGCGAAATTGGATCGTAAACCTGATAATATTCCTTCAAGCCATCAAGTTTTAACTCCTTCATCACCGCTGGCTGATATGATCCAGCCTTGTTCTTTAAAGCCTGTCCGTCTACAGTCGTCTTTTGCTTCCTAGCTTGCTTACGCTTTTTGAGGGGCTGCTGTTGATCCGTGTTGACAGCTTCCGAGCTATCCTCCCCCTCCCCCTCCTCTTTCTCAGGTGCAGCACGACTAGTTGCCCCGGGGAGGGGCTTGCTGGCATAGCTTTGAAACTCTTTGTGGATCTCACGCACAAAGTCTTCTTCGCCCTCCACTTCGAGAATCCCTTGACTCAAATCTATTCGCAATTTGACAGTCATTTCAGCCCCTCAGACCAACCCAAATCAACGCAGAACAATATCTGCTTACATATTAGGCAACAATGTTTGCGCACCTCGAAATTGGGTTTATCACAAGAATTGTGGCTCAAGGCCGTGTACTTAGCTGCTCGCCGCGCCAGCCCTCGCCGGTTTACGGCCCGCCCCTTTTACGCCGCCGCCCGTCCGAAGGCGCTGGCGGGGCTGGCAGGCGGCGCGACGGCCGACTTGCGGCCTACCGGCCGCCCCGCTACCGGGGGGTCTGCGCCCGCTTTTTTTTTCGTTAAAGCCGAAAAGCCTAAAGGCGCGCGTATAAGGCTGCACCTATAGTCGCGCGTACAGCTAACGGCTTTAAGGGCTTTTCGGCTTTACGCATACGGTTATACGAGGCGCTGCAAGGGTTTGCAGCAAAGCCGAGTTGCAGCCAGCACGGCTTTTCTCTGCTTTGGCTCATATGGGCTCCCCCGGCACAGGCGGTACCGACAGCGGCTCCGTCTGTTTGTCGAACAGGGACATGCGCATCCAGCGAAGCTCCACGGTCTTGCCCTTAATCTTCTTTGTGGTCTTGCCTTGATCGGTGGGACCGCCGATGCCATTGAGCATGGTTCCCAGCTTGTGCGCAGTGGCATGGCGGAACTCGCCGCTGGTCCTGCAGGCATGGTCCCTTAACCCGGCGACCTTGAAGTAGACTCTGTCGGCATCTTCGTCGTGTACCGGTCGGCCGGTCAGAGCGTCGTCCATCGATGTCCCGTGGTGTCGGTCGAACAGGAAATTGTACAGCATCTCCTGGAACTGAAACTCCACCGTCTCGTCCTGTGGTATCTCGCGCACCTCAGCGCCACGCAGAGCCTCGGCCAGAAGGTCGTTCCACGGAAGCTCCTTCAGGGGCCGGAAAGGGCCAATGCCCTCCGCTGCGCATCGGGTGTTGAAGTGGCGGAAGTTCATGGCCTCGCGCACCGTCATTTGCACAGGCGGCCAGCCGGCGAGCCTGAATTCCCATTCCGCCTCGTCGCCGCCGGTCCAGACTACCAGCTGATCGATCTTGGGGTATCGGTCGGCATCAGCGTCGTCCTCGGCGGGCTTTTCCCGGCCGGCCTCCAGGCCATTCTTGATGTGGCCCATCACCTGCCCGAGAGGGAGTGGATCGACGCTGTCCTGTGAAGCTGCGCGAAGCAGCGCGGCGAACACTTCCTCCTCACCGATCCAGCCAGCGCCGACCATGGTCCCCATCTTAAAGGCATGCTTGTTCAGCAACACGCCCCGGCCCCCGTCGCGCTGCCCAGCGATTTCTAAGCAGAGCTTCATCAGCTCGCGATTCGCGCGATCTGGCCCGTCGGTGTCGAGCCTATTCTCTCGCTTAGGTCGGGCGATTTCGGCCAGCTGGCTCGCCGATACCTTGTTGGTCTCGGCCCAGTCGATGAACTCGGCAACCGAGATACCTAACGGCCGACCCTTCTTGACGCAGTAGCGATCGGACTCTTCGCCCTTGAAGTACGGCATGTTGATCCAGTTGCCGACGCCTTGCGATGGCGGATATGCGTCGGCATCGGGATAACCAAGCCGCACAGCCATGTGGGTCAGCGCCCGGCCGACAGAGGCCTGCGGCGTCCAGTCTGCAAGGAATAGGAATAGATGAGCGCCGCCCGACTTCGACCGGCATATCACAAGGGGTAGCCCCTCCTTCGCGCAAGCGCCGACAAGATCGGCATGGTTGATGCCGGCGTACCCGCCGTCCACGTCCTTGCCGTCGAGGTCTATAACGCCCCACCGGCACATCCCGTCGCTGCGCAGCGGATGAACGCCCAGCGGAACAGTGCCGTCTAGATGCAGCCGCCACAGCTCGGCGGTTGCCGGCCCGGGCACTGTCACCGCGCCATTTCCGCCGGCGTCCTTCATCTCCATCTTGTCGCCGACGAGCCTCAAGGGGCCATGGTACTTGCCATGCTTCTCGTCCGACCCGGCGAACACGTCATGGAAACTTGCCGCCTTGTCAATCAAGGGGTTGGCGGCCTCTGGCTGGGACATAGCGTTCATGGCCGCCCCTCCGCATCTCGCCCAGCCGTCTCGCACAGGGCCCGGAGCAGGCCATAGATCCAGCTGCCGTGATCGACCCAGCCGAACACGAGGAACAGCGTCTCCGCGCAGCGGGCCTGGAACTTTCGGTAGCAGGTCACGTCGGCGGCCCGCATCCTGACGGTGCCGTGGTCTTCCAGTTCCAACTCGCAGATGGCTTCGGCTCCGGTGCCCACCACCCTTGCGCTCACGACGTAGGGCCGGGGTAGTCCGTGGAGGTAGGCCGACTTCCAGCAGCGCTCGGCAGCGTCGGGGCGAACGCCGCACAGGCGCTGCGCCGGGCTCAGGCTGGCATCGCTGCTAGGTGGGCGCGGCATCAGCGCGCGCCCCCGGAAGTGGCGAACTGCGACCGCTGCTTCAGCTTGGCCCTGTGGGCCTCGGCATCGGCGGAAGCTTCGCCCTCGCGCACCCAGTCGGCGATTGCGCCGGCGCTTATGCGAACCACCGAGCCCACCTTGCGCATCTCGCGCGGCCCCTCTCCGGCGGCGCGCATCTTGTAGTAGGTGGGAGTCGAGATTCCGAATCTGCGGCAGAACTCCGGGATGGTGTATCCGTCGCGGTCGGACGCTTCCTTAAGTACATTGTCCATGATGGTGGCTCCTTTGCTTTCCTGCGGCTAGTATAAGCTTTCGCAGGCGCCGAGAGTTAGCCCCGCGCGCTAAGCGCGCGGAGCTTTTAACTTGGTTGAGATTAGATCAGTCGTCGCTGTTCGACGCGACCGCCAAGAAGCGGATTTGACCGTTCTTGCTCACGAGAGACACTGCTTCAACCCATGCGCGCCAACGGCTAGCGGCAGCGGTGATGTGGAACGGCGGCGCGGCTATCTCTACGCAATGCCAGAGCGCTGCATCGGTGAGCTTCGCGTACTCCCAGCGCTCCTCGGGGAAGACCGCGTGAAATCGCCGAAGTACCTCGTCGCGCTCCTTGTACAGGTCGTAGAGGATAATCATGGTGTACTCAGCCACACGGAACGGGTCGGTATATGCCATGCAGACATCTCCTTTTGTGTGTGCAGAATTGCACACGTAAAAGGATGGTCGCTCTGGGCTAGCGCTTCACGCCCGCGCGCTTAGCGCGCGCGAACGAGACTACGGTCGGGGTACGACCCGGCAACTTCGCAGCCGCTCGATGGCGGCGTCTATGCTGGCCTTACGCTTGGCCGCCTTGAGGTCGAAACGGCCTAGGTCATTGTAGACACGGGTGGTCGCCTGTTCCGGGCTTTCGCCAATGCGCCGCTCTTCGTGAACTATGACTGCCTTGGCCCATCGCTCGCTCTGGTTCGGCTTCGGCGAGTATGCCCTCTCGATGATTGCTGTGTAGACTAGGGCTCGGTCGCGAAGCGCCTGTTCGATTGAGGTCTTGGTTGCCGTTGCTCTCTGGTGGAGCACATTGGCCTCCATGAGAACAGCAAGCGCTCGCAAGAACTCTGCCGTCGCCGCGCCTGTTCTCAGGCAACGAATCATACCCCGCCAAGGATCAGGCTCGCCCCGAAGCCGATTAGCATTGCCGTCAAGAATTGCTGCCTTCTCGTCCTCGTATATCGTTGGCAGGCCGTCTATGGCAGCCTGGACGAGCCCGTCGTCGATTTCAGCGGCGGACTTCTGGCCGGCCTGAAACTCGGGGATGAGTGCTTCGTCCAACTGGCGATCCGCCTCCTGACGCAGCCACTCGGCGAGATCGCGAACCGCTGCCTCCAACTTCGGCGCTGGCATCTTACCTTCCGGCAGCGGCGGCTTCCTGCCGTGTTCGAACGATGACGACGGAGTATCGAACGGCTGCGTCTCCTCGCCCACCGAAATTAGGTCGCCCGCCTCCCAGATGAACCGATTGCTGCTGAATGCTTCTGGCTTCTTGCTCATTTCGCCACCCGCGCCTGCTCGATGGACACAACATTCTCCCCGGCGCTAGCCGGGGGAACCAGCGGTACGATAGCCGCACGTAGCATGTCTTCCAGCCCAGTGACGATGAACTTGCTATAGTGCTTCTCGATGATGCCTACGGACGTGTCGTGCGTGGCGGCCACAAGGCGGATGGGCAGGTTGGCCCGGATGCCGCGCACGATGGACGTGTGCCGCAGCGAGTAGGGTATCGCGGCCGGCAGCTTGGCCCTGTCGCGGATCAGGTGGAAGGGCCGCGTAAGCTCTGACGCACCAAGCCACGGCCCCCGGCTTGTCCGCTCCCACCGAGCCGGGCCGACCTGGACGACGCGCCAGCGCTCCAGCAGGGGCGCGTCGGCCGCGCGGCCGACCACAGCAGGGCGAAGCGCCTCCACCACGTCGGCGCCGACCGGAACCGGCACGTGGGTGGAGTTCTTCTGCCTCGACCGATTTCCCTTGCGGCTGACCGGGACCATCAGCCGGCCGATATCGGGCTGGAAGTCGCGGACGCGGAGGCGGACTACCTGCGAGAACCGCGCCCCGGTCGCCGTCAGTACAAGGATCATCCGCCACAGGTCCCCCTCCCAACCCATCTCGGTGTCGATGTCGCGGGTAGCCGCAAGTAGTCGGGCAAGCTCGGCGTCGGACAGGATCTGGTCGTCGCGGGAAGAAGTCTCGGCATGGTCGTCGTCGGTGGCGGGTGCCTTCAGGCCGTAGCTTATGGTCGCCAGCAGGGAGGCGGGCAGGTCCGCCCGGCTCGCCTCGTAGCCAGCCTTGAGCGCGGCATGGAGGTCGGAGCACAGCCTGCGCACGGTCGTAGCCCGGAGGCTGCCGGGGAGGGCGGCGCGCCACCGCTTAAGGTCGGCCTCGGACAGGTCGGCGAGCCTCACAGCGGCCAGAGGCGCGGGCGCAATGGCCTTGCGGCCACCTGCCGTCGCCGGCTCCCATCCTACGACATATCGGCCCAGCCGCTGGCTGGCGTCGGACCGCACCGCGCGGCCCTGACGACCGGCTTCGCGCCTGTCGCGGCCGTCGGTGTAGACCTTGACCACACCGGCCACAGTCGCAGGGGAGGTCTGCACGGACGGCGCTGCGGCACGGTCGGCTACCTCGTGGGCAAGGCGCTGCGCATCGGCGAAGGACAGCACGTCCGTACCGTTCGCGTCCTGATAGTCGTCCGCCACGCCCTTCAGCGTGGTTTTCTTATAGCCGTTTGTGCAGTCAGGCGACTTGCCCACCCAGCGACGAACGATCCACACACCGGGGTCTTTCTTCAGTCGCCGCCGATACCCGAGGTGCAGCTTGCCTTTTGGCACAATGCTCCTCCAGTGCACCGCCTCCCCGGTCGGCAGCCTGTTGCGCGCCGCCCGCGTGTCCAGCTCTGTGGATCTTACCTTTCTAGCCATATGTCTTGTCTCCGCGCTCGCCCGGCAACTTTCCGGTAAGTTCGGAGTATATAATGCCGGGGCGGGCTGCGGCTAGCCCCCGCTAGTCGCTGCTTCATACTTTCCTTGCATGATAAGGCTTTGCCGAGGAAAATACGGGCTAGCGCAGGCTTCCAGAGATACCGAGAAACAGCGCTCTCACGGCGG
>NZ_JAMYVB010000041.1:0-9072 GCF_040323635.1 Mesorhizobium sp. M0037
CGCTCGGCTTTGTCGTCATCGCAAAATCCCCGTTTCAAAAACAGGGAATCACATCCACCCAATTTTGCAACAGTCCCTCAAGGGGAGAGATTAGCAGTTCGGACGCCTTTCTCGCTTTCCACATTTGCGATTGGCGAAAGCCAGAGTGACGTCTGATCTCCCCCCTTGAGCGGGAGATGCCCGGCAGGGCAGAGGGGGTGTGACGGATCGCGACGGAACAAGCATGAACACCGAGTGTTCGCCGCGCTGCCGCAAACCCTAGTTCCCCGACTCCTGCGCCTTGTCCATTGCTTCCTTCACATCCGCCGGCCAGTCCGCCACCGGCGGCCAGGCCTGCGGCTCGCCATTGTTGCCGCGGCGGGCGAAGTAGAGCGTGTGCTTGGCCGGGTCGACCGCCATGAAACCGTCATTGCTGCCGCATGCGTGCGGCACGCAGCCGGTGGCGTAGAAGGCGCCCGACGCCATCTTTTCGGTGCCGCCGCCGACCAGCAGGCTGGTTGCCATGTCGGGCATGGTGTCGCCGAGCAGCGTCTGCGCCGCGTTGTAGACGGCCTCATTGTGGAAGGCGTCGATGATGTTCTGGTATTTGGCCGGATCGACGTCCTTCCAGTCCGTACCCGGCTCCGGCGCGTAGGTCAGGTCGCCCGAGATCGTCAGCCCGTCGCTGGGCGACCATTGCAGCGCTTGCTTCGTATCGCCCGGCAACAGATACGGCACGAAATAGATGGCGTTGTCGGCCACCGCCGCCGGCGGCGCCCCGCATTCGTCCTGTTCGACCTTGAGGCTTTGTATCTCGCCGCCTTCCGGCTTCCAGACGATGACCTTGGCCGGGCCGCACTGGTTGCCGCCGTCGCCGACATCGACCAGCGCCACGTCGACGCCGCCGACCTTGACTGTTCTGTCGAAGAACACGTCATAATTGCTGGCCAGCTGCTTGCCGTCATAGGCCAGCACCTTCTCGCCATCCTGCTCCGGCTGGGTGATGGTCAGCTGCCCGCCCTCGAACGGGACCGGCCCCTGGCTGTCATCGTCCGCCAGGGCCGCATTGTTCGACGCGCCCAGATCGGCGGCGGACGGATCTTCTGCCGGCACGAGGACCGTGTCGGTCTGTGCTTGCGCGCCGGCCACCGGCATCAGCATCCACGCCAGCGCGCAGGCGCCGGCAAGAAGAAAACGTGTCATGACTGTCCCCTCCGTTCAGCCGCCACGAACCCGGCTTTGTGGCGGCCGGGCCATCTCGTACCACTCAGGCCCAAGGACGCTCGGCAGCGTTCTTCTTCTCGAACGAGGCGATGGCGCCGGCCTTCTCCATGGTCAGGCCGATATCGTCGAGACCGTTCAGCAGGCAGTGGCGCTTGAAGTCGTCGAGGTCGAAGGTGACCACGCCGCCGTCGGGGCCGCGGATTTCCTTGGCCTCGAGGTCGACCGACACCGTCGCATTGGAGCCGCGCGAGGCGTCGTCCATCAGCTTCTCCAGGTCTTCGGGGCTGACGGTGATCGGCAGGATTCCGTTCTTGAAGCAGTTGTTGTAGAAAATGTCGGCGAACGACGTCGAGATGACGCAGCGAATGCCGAAATCGAGCAGCGCCCACGGCGCGTGTTCGCGGCTCGAACCGCAGCCGAAATTGTCGCCGGCGACCAGGATCTGCGCCTTGCGGTAGGCTGGCTTGTTGAGCACGAAGTCGGGGTTTTCCGAGCGATCGTCCTTGTAGCGCATTTCGGCGAACAGGCCGCTGCCGAGCCCGGTGCGCTTGATCGTCTTGAGATAATCCTTGGGGATGATCATGTCGGTGTCGACATTGACGATCGGCATCGGTGCGGCGACGCCGGTGAGCTTGGTGAATTTTTCCATGGCTTTTGCCCGTTCTTGATCGAATTCGTTGCGTCAGGGTTTGCTGCGCCCGGTTTACACAAAGCCGCCGGCAAATAAAAGGCAACTGTTGGTGCGCGGCCCGATCGAAAGATCGGCGGCAAACGTCTTTAAAACCGGCCGCCGCTGGTGCACCTTGCGCCCATGACCACACAATCGAATATTATCTATGCCAGTGAGCCTGAGCTCGACGTCGCTGAATTCCGCCGCGTGCTGGTCGAATCCACGCTCGGCGAAACACGCCCCGTCGATGACGACGCCCGGCTGCAAGCGATGCTTTCAGGCGCGAACCTGGTGCTCACGGCGCGGCTCGACATCGAAGGCAGGCCGCTGATCGGCGTTATCAGGGCCATCACCGATTTTTCCTGGGTGTGCTACGTCTCAGAGCTCGCCGTGTCGCAATCGGCGCAAGGCGTCGGCATCGGCAAGGGCCTGATGGACGAGGCCCGCCGGCAGCTTGGGCCTTCGGTCGCCATCAGCCTGATCTCGATGCCCGACGCCGTCGGCTTCTACGAGCGTATCGGCATGAAGCGCATGGCCGACGCGTTCTGGTTCTCCCGCGAGGGCTGACGCCGCATCGGGCGCAATTGCCAACCGGGTTGGGCAGTCAAGGCGGGCAAGGTTATCGGGCAATGCGGAACGGTGTTCAGGACCCTGCTGAGCAACGCCTCCTTGCCGCCCTTGACCCGCGCTTCATCCGGTCCACATCCCCAGCATGGGAAATCGCCGATCTCTCATAGGCACCGCCGGCTGGGGAATTCCGTCTCGATACAAGGCTGAGTTTCCGCAGTCCGGTTCGCATCTCGAACGTTACGGAAAACGCTTTCCGGTCGTCGAGATCGACACCTCGTTCTACAAGCCGCACCGCCGCGAGACCTATGAGCGCTGGGCTCACGCCGTGCCGGAGCACTTCCGCTTCGCGGTCAAGGCACCGAAGAGCATGACCCATGAGCATCGCCTCGCCGATTGCGAGGGGCTGACAGAGGACTTTCTCGGGCAGGTCGAAGGTCTCGGCGAAAAGCTGAGCGTGCTTCTGGTGCAGCTGCCGCCGAGCTTGCCCTTCGAGCCGGAGGTCGCCGGCGGTTTCTTCGACATGTTGGGCAAGCGTATCCGGGCAAGGCTGGCATGCGAGCCGCGCCATCCCACCTGGTTCAGTGCCGAGACGGACGCACTGCTGGCCGGTCACCAGGTCGCCCGGGTCGCCGCCGACCCGGCTTCGGTTCCGGAGGCAGCAGGGCCGGGTGGCTGGCCCGGCCTTGCCTATTTCCGCTGGCACGGCGCGCCGCGCATCTACCATTCGGGTTACGATACCGAAACGCTCGACCGGTTTGCGCGGCAAGTGGAAGCAACGGCCGCTTCCGGTGCCGAGGTCTGGGGGATTTTCGACAACACGGCCGCCGGGCATGCACTGGGGAACGCGATGGCTGTCAGTGCGATGGTTGCTTAGACTCTCGCGGGACAGCACCCCCTCTGGCCTGCCGGCCATCTCCCCCGCAAGGGGGGAGATCAGATGCCGCGACCGCTTTCGCCAATCGCCGACGTTGCAAGAATGGCGCCTTCGCCGAAGCTGCCAATCTCCCCCCTTGCGGGGGAGATGCCCGGCAGGGCAGAGGGGGTGGGCGGGAACTCGACAGAGCGATCCTATTCCGCCCGCCTCAAATCACGTTCAATTCCCGAAACGCCCGCCCTTCGACCACCCGTTCGTACCCAAACGCCGAGCAATCCACCGTCCGATACCCGCCATGCACCAACAGCTCCGCCAGCGCCTTGCCGACGGCCGGCGCCTGCTGCAGCCCATGCCCTGAAAACCCATTCGCGAAGATGAAATTGCCGACCTCTGGATGCGGGCCGACCACGGCGTTCTGGTCGAGCGTGTTGTAGTCGTAATGGCCTGCCCAGGCGCGGGTCGGCTTGATCGCCTCGAAGGCGGGGATGCGGGTTGCCAGCATGGGCCAGATCACCTCTTCGAACAGCGGCCAGTCGACGTCGAAATCCCGGGGGTCGGCGGGGCCATCGCCCTCCTCCGGCTCGGCGCCGCCGGTGAGATAGACCGAGCCTTCAGGCCGGACATAGATGCCGGATGGGTCGACCAGCAGCGGCATGTCGGCGTATTTTTCCCGCGCCTCGAAGACGAAAACGTTGCGCTTGCGCGGCTCGACGGGCAGCACGAGTCCCGCCATGCCGGCCACCCTGCCGGCATTCGGCCCGGCGGCATTGACGACGATGCCGGCTTGCAGTCTTTCGCCATTGTCGAGGTCCACTCCGGTGGCGCGGTTGCCCTGCCTCTCAATGCCGGTGACATCGGCGGCGATGAAATCTATTTGTCTGTCACGCAATGCCTTGCGAAACAGCGTCAACATGGCATGAGCGTCGAACCAGCCCTCGCCGGTACGGCCGAAGGCGCCGGCGCTGATGCCTTCGGTCGACAGCCATGAAAAGCGCTTTGCCAGCTGGTCGGCGTCCTCGAGCAGAATGTCGGCGCCCTCGGCGACCTGCGCCTCGTGGTTGGCTTTCAGGATCGGCAACCCGGCGTCGCCGGCCAGGATGAGATAGCCGCCTTCGCGAAAACCGATATCGGCGTCGGTGCCGAAGGTCTCCTTCAGCCGCCGGAACAGGTTGAGCGTGAACTGCGACAGCCGGATATTTTCCGGAATCGAGAATTGCTGACGGATCGAGGCCATGGACAGCGTCGTTGCGGCATGAGCGAATTGCGGGTCGCGTTCGATCAGCGCGATGGAGCCGGAAAAGCCTTCCTCGCGAAGGTAGTAGGCGACCGAGGAGCCGACGATGGCTCCGCCGATGATGACGATGTCGTAGCGCACTTTGTTCTCCGATCCACCAGCCCTCACGCGGCTGGCAAGGAAATCTCGAAGCGCGTGCCGCGCCCGGAGTCAACCAGCGCGACCGTGCCATCATGCGCTTTCAGGAGGGCCAGCACGATGCCGAGGCCCATGCCGGTGCCGCCGGACTCGCGCCGCGTGGTGAAAAACGGCTCGAAAATGCGCGCCCTGTTGCTCGGCGAAATGCCGGCGCCATCATCGCTGATCGCAATCGTCACTTTGCCGTCGGCGCTGGCAGCCGCCAGCAAAACCTGGGTCGCGCCGTGCCTGGCGGAATTGTCGATCAGGTTGGCAAGCACGATCGCCGCATTCTCGGCCGAGATGCGCAGACCGGTTTCGCCGCCCGTCTCGACGCGAACCGCCAGCCTGCCGTCCACCGGCAGCAATGCCAGCGCCGCATCGAGCGATGTGCTTTCGCCGCTCGGCGCCAGGTTTTCCGCGCGCGCCAGATCGAGCAGGCGCCGTACCAGCAGATTGAGCCTTCCGGCATCGTTGACGATGTTGCCGGAAAACCGCTTGCGCTCTGCCGCGTCCATCGCCTCGCCGGAATCGCGCAAGAGTTCGGCCGCGCCCTGGATCGCCGTCAGCGGCGATTTGAGCTCGTGCGAGACATGGGTGGCAAAGGTCTGGATCGAGTCGGAGCGCGCCTGCAGCTTTTCCGCCATGTCGAGGAAGGCGGCGGACAGCTCGGCCATTTCGCGCGTGCCGTGATGGTCGAGCGGCCGGATCGCGTCGCGGTCGCCGGCGGCGATGCGCCTCGTGCGCTTCATCAGCGCGTAGATCGGCCGGCTCACGGTGCGCAGGAAGACCAGCGCGATCAGCAGCGTGCCGAACAGCATGGCGATGGCCGCCAGCGTCACCTTGCCGCGTTCGCCATAGAGATGCTTGACGATGTTGTTCGGCGTTCGAGACAGATAGATCACGCCGGCGATATGGCCGTCGACCGCGATCGGCATGGCGACAAAGACGCGAACTTTCGTGCCGCGGCTGACCGAATAGAGCGGCGGTGGCGGCTGGTCGGGAATTCGTTGCCTGAGCGCGCTGGCATAGTGGCCGGTAAGGGCGGTGCGCACCTCCTCTACAAGGGCCAGCGACAGGCCGACCTCGTCGCGCCCGGCAATGACGACGCCATGCGGGTCAAGCAGCCGGAAGCCGGCCAGGGTGGTTTTCTGCGTGGTGTCGAGAATGCCCGACAGCCGCGCGCCGATCGCTGCAAAGGCCGGATCGGTGGCGGCAGCGACGCCGGCGGGCCGGGTCGGCAGCAAATAGTCGGAGGCGAGATCGAGGGTAGGCTCGATCGGCTGGTAAGGCGTGTCGTCGCCGCGGCTGGCTTCGCCGCTGTCAGCCTGCATCGGCACCCCAAGCTTCTCCGGGGCAATGGCGGCGTCACTGATATTCTGCGCATAGATGGCGGCGATGACGGCGCCTTGCGCGATCAACTCGCCCTCGGTCTGGCGGATCAGCTGGTTTTCATAAAGCCGGAAGAAGAACAAGCCGACCAGCGGCAGCGCCAGCACCATGATGAGGATGGCGAGGACCACCGTGGCCAGCCTTGGCCGCCATTTGGTGCCGATCCATTTGGCGTCGCTCAGGCGCCGCATCGGCCAAGCCGGAAACCGACGCCATGCACGGTTTCGATGGCGTCGAGACAGCCTGCCGCCGCCAGCTTGGCGCGGATGTTGCGGATGTGGCTATCGACGGTACGGTCGGCGACATGGATGTTGGCGGCATAGGCGCTGGCCACCACCAGATCGCGCCCCAGCACATGCGCCGGCCGCGCCAGAAATCCCCTGAGGATCGAGAATTCGATCGCCGTCAGCGCCAGCGCCTTGCCGTCGAAACTGGCGCCGTGGCTGGCCGGCGCCAGGCTGAGCTTGCCATGCGCGAAGTTCTTGTCGTCGGCGGGGTCGGGCGCCACCGGGCGGGCGCGGCGCAGGATGACGTTGACGCGCGCCACCAGTTCGCGCGGGCTGAACGGTTTCGTCACGTAGTCGTCGCCGCCCATTTCGAGCCCGAGGATGCGGTCGATTTCCTCGTCGCGCGCGGACAGGAACAGAACCGGCACGTCGGAGCGCTGCCTCAGCCGCCGGCAGACTTCCAGCCCGTCCATCTCCGGCATGCCGATGTCGAGCACGACGAGATCGGGCACGCGGCGCTCGATCGCCTGCAGGGCCGCGGCGCCGTCGGACACGGCCTGCGTCTTCATCCCGGCCTTTTCCAGCGCAAAGCAGATGATCTCGCGTATGTGCGGATCGTCGTCGGCGACCAGGATCTGATGCGGCATGGATCTAACGGTCCGGCACTGAAGGTTGCGAGGGCTGGGTAGGTGGAGGAAGCACGAGCGGACCTCTCTTGTCGAGAACCTGCACGAGCCTCCAGCCGCGAAAGCTCCAGGCGCGCCACTGCTTCTGCTCGGCGATAGTGTCGTCGATCATCATTTGGTCGGCCAGATAGGTGGTTTGGTTTCCGAATTGGTGCATGTAGAGGCGGTCCAGCGCCGGCATGGCGGCAGCGCCGAGCGAGCGCAGATATTCGGTATCGATAGGCGTGCCGTCGCCGGTCATTTCAAGGGAATGGTCGATATTGAAATTGGCGATCGTTGCGGCGAAGTTGATGAAGCAGCAGGCATAAAGCGTCGCCGATAGCGTCAGAAGATTGGCGGAGAGCAGCCATTCGTTGGATTTTCCAAGCGCGATGCGGGCAATGATCAGTGCAAGCCCTGACGCCACCAACCCCATCCAGACGAAGGCGGCGATGCGCCAGTAGGTCAGTGCATAGACGCCGATATAGAGATCGAGCCTGAGAATCGACGAGATGACCAGCACGATGTTCTGCGCCACCCAGGCATAGACCAGCCGGCGGATCAGCGGATCGCCTGAGGTTTCGCTGCCCGGCCGCAGCGCCGCCAGCACGAAGCCGGCGGCCAGCAGCGCCGTGGCGATCAGCGGATAGGCGCCGCGATGGGCATAGGCGGCATAGCTCAACCCGTCCGGCAGGGCGACCCCACCCCAGAGATAGGCTGCGTCGAGCCCGGTCTGCAGCGCAAACAAGGCGTTGAAGACGATCAGCGCGCGCAGGATCGCGGCCTTGCCGAAGACGACGGCCTCGATCGTTGTCGCTGGTTTAGTCGCGGCCGGTGCGGCCACGGCTGCAGGCGGCGTCAAAGGTGGAAGGCGGCGCAGGAAACGCGGCAGGCGAGGCCGCAGGAAAGCCCAGACGCCGGCGAGCACGAGCAGCCAGAAGACGATCCGCGCCAGCTGGATGAGATCGAGCAGCTTCATCAGGTCGATCAGCGACAGCCAGTATTCGATAACCGGGTTGGCGGTGCCGAACAAAAGCAGGAACACCGCGCCCAGCGTCACCGGCATCACCCAGACGATGATGGACGCCAGGCGGATGCGGCGGCCGCCAAGCCGGCGCACCGTGCGGCGCCATTGGAAAAAGTCACGGATAAGGCGCAGCGGCGCCGCCAGCAGGAACAGCGCGACCTGGCCGGCAATGCGGGCGATGCCGTGCCGCAGCCGCCCGGACAGGGACAGCGCAAACACCACCAGCGCCACGACAGCTATCGCCACCGACAGCGGGCTGACGTTCTCGGCCAGCGGCAGCAGCGCGACGAACAAAGCGGCCAGCTTGAGCCAGGGTCGGGTGGAATTCAGCGCGGCAGGATGCACAGCGACCACCGCGCCGGCGATCAGGATGGCAAACAGCAGGACAGTGATCCCGGCGGGCTGGCCATAGAAGAAAAAATCCGCCAGGGCGACGAGCAGGACGGCGATGCCGAAGCGGCTGGAAAAGCTTGCAAACGATGTCATGCGCGGATTTTCCTGACGGGCTTGGTCCGCTCGGCCGGTGGGCGGATAAAAGGGAGCAGGCTCGCTTCCAGGTAAGGGCGGGCCTCCGTCCGGGGCGGATCCACCAACCACCAGCTTTCGCTGCGCAGGCGATAGGGCAAGGACCAACGGTTTCGCTGTTGCATGCCGCCTTGTCGCGGGCTCGCATGGAAACGGCGGGGCGGAGCGGAGGAGGTTTTCCGCAGGGATGTGCAGTTTTCGTGCAGGACCTGCGCTTACGGCCGGGGCGCTGCCCGCCATCTTTCCGGACGTTGGCGCTGTCCCAGCCAGGCTCCTTTCCTCTCCCTCCGGAGGGGGAGAGGTGGCTCGGCGAAGCCGAGACGGAGTGGGGGAACCACCTGGCAATCGCCGCGAACGGACATCGGAAGGGCACTGAGCGCATTGCTCGCCTTGCGCCCAAGGGTCGACCCCCGGGGGGGGTGGGGGGCCACCCAACCCCCCCGCGGCGCGGGGGGCGGGAGGGCCCCCGGCCCCCCAACTGGGGGGCGGGGGGGGGGGCGGCGACGCG
>NZ_JAMYVB010000042.1:0-6987 GCF_040323635.1 Mesorhizobium sp. M0037
TGGGCTGGTGGCTGGGGCGTCGTGTGCGGTGGGGGGGGGGGCCGGCCGGGCCGTCGGTGGGCGAGGACCCCCACCCCGCTCCGCTTCGCGGATCGACCCTCCCCACAAGGGGGAGGGTAAAGCGCCCGCTACTTCCGCAGAGCCATCGGTCGTCCGAGCAGAAACCGGATGAAGTTGCCTGCGGTCCGCGGCGCCATGCGGGGCTGCGTCGCCTGTCGTGGCGCGCTTTGCCTTCGCGCTGGCACCTTGGGTTCGACACCCGGTCGGCCCACCGTGAAGGAGGGCCCCGAGACCGGCTTCCCCCTCAACACGTTGGCGGCGTTGTTGTCATGGATGACGATGCACCATTGCGCGCCCTTCGATGCCGCCACGACGGTGTTGAAGCGCGTCGCCATTTTTGCGTGGTGCTCGCTGTAGACGCCGCTCATCGCCGGCGATCTCCTTTCGACCAGCGTGCCGAACGCCGACGTGACATAGTCGTGGTGCGTGTAGCGTCCGCTTGCCGTGTCGAAATTCTGGCCGTCCGGAAAGGCAATGTAGAGCGGCTGCAGGTCCACCACACGCTTTTCGATCTCCCGGCGCGCGTAGTGCTCGACGCGCTCCATGAAGGTCGGCGCCAGCGCGTCGTCGCTGTCGAGCCGCGTGAGCGAAACATAGTCGGCATCGGTATCGGCCTGGACGAAGGCATTGAAGCGATCATTGTAATCCTCGCCGGCCTCGACAAGGATCGGCCTGACGTCGACACCGGCCACGCAGCTGCACACGGTGCGAATATAGTTCTCGTGCGTATCGGCATCGAACGCCAAAAGGACGGTAAAATCCTTCAGCGACTGGCCTTCGAGCGACGACGCGCAATAGGTGTCGAACAACGCCAGGCGCTCGACCAGCCAGACCGGGTCGAGATTGGCGCGGCCCTTTCCGACCCACTGGCTTGGCTTGAAGCCAGCGGCGATGTTGTAGCGTATGGCGATGTATTTCTTCAGGCCGGTGTCCATGGACCGACACTTAGTACATTCCGCTGATCTGCGACAACCGACGGCTGGGCGGCCACCCTCCCCCTTGTGGGGAGGGTCGGCTCGCGGTCGGAGCGAAGCGGAGATGCGAGACGGGGTGGGGGGAGCGCCGACGGTCGGCGAGGACCCCCACCCCGCTCCGCTTCGCGGATCGACCCTCCCCACAAGGGGGAGGGTAAAAACCCCTTCAAACATGCAGCGCGTGGCCCAGCGCCTTCAGCGCCGCTTCCTGGAAGCCTTCGCCTTGCGTCGGATGCGCATGGATGGTGCCGGCGATATCCTCCAGCCGCGCGCCCATTTCCAGCGCCAGGCCGAATGCCGCCGCCAGTTCCGACACGCCTTGCCCGACCGCCTGGATGCCCAGCACCAGATGGTTGTCCGCGCGCGCCACGACGCGGACGAACCCGTCCTCGCCGAGTTTCGTCATCGCCCGGCCGTTGGCGGCGAAGGGGAACTGGCCGATCTTGATTTCGCCCAGCGCCTTCGCCTCCTCCGGCGTTAGCCCTGCCGTCACCAGCTCCGGATCGGTGAAGCAGACGGCCGGAATCGAGCGCTTGTCCCAGCTGCGCTTGTGGCCGGCGACGATCTCGGCCACCATTTCGCCTTGCGCCATCGCCCGGTGCGCCAGCATCGGCTCGCCGGTGACGTCGCCGATGGCATAGATGCCGCGCATCGAGCTGCGGCACTGGTCGTCGATCTTGATGAACTTGCCGGCCATGTCGAGATCGATCTGATCGAGGCCCCAGCCCTCCGTCACCGGCTTGCGGCCGACCGTGACCAGGATCTTGTCTGCCGCGATTTTGGTGCTCTTGCCATCCGCGGTCTCGACCAGCAGCGCGTCGCCCTTGACCCCCTTGGCCTTGGCGCCAAGCATCACCTCGACGCCGAGCTGGGCCAGCCGTTTCACCACCGGCCGGGTCAGTTCCGCATCATACTGCGCCAGCACGCGCGGCAGCGCCTCGACCACGGTCACCGCGGCGCCCATTTTGGCGAACGCCATGCCGAGTTCCAGCCCGATATAGCCGCCGCCGACCACGGCGAGCTTTTCCGGCACCTCGCCGAGAGCCAGCGCTTCTGTGGATGAAATCACCGAGCCGCCGAACGGCAGGAACGGCAGTTCCACCGTCGCCGAGCCGGTGGCGATCACAACCGTTTCGGCGCGGATGATCTGGGTGCCGGTCTCGGTCTCGACCGCGACGGTCTTGCCGTCGCGGAACGTCGCCCAGCCATAGACGGTCTTGACCTTGGCCT
This sequence comes from Mesorhizobium sp. M0037, assembly GCF_040323635.1. Taxonomy (NCBI): domain Bacteria; kingdom Pseudomonadati; phylum Pseudomonadota; class Alphaproteobacteria; order Hyphomicrobiales; family Phyllobacteriaceae; genus Mesorhizobium; species Mesorhizobium sp. M0037. Next base: position 2,265 of record NZ_JAMYVB010000042.1, read on the forward strand.
TCTTCAGTAGCCCGGCAACGCCCCCGGTCAGCCGGTTGACAATGCCGTCCTTCCACGCAACCGTCTTGCCGAGATCGAGCACCGGAGCCGCCACAGAAATGCCGAGCGGACTGCTGCCGCTGGCCATATGCGCGACCTTCTCGAACTCTTCCGCCGCATGGATCATCGCCTTGGACGGGATGCAGCCGACATTGAGACAGGTGCCGCCCGGTTTGCCGGCTTCAACGATCACCGTATCGATGCCGAGCTGGCCGGCACGGATAGCGCAGACGTAGCCGCCGGGCCCGGCGCCGATGACCAGCAGCTTGCAGGAGATTTCTTTCATGTTGGCATCCTAACTGTTTGTCGCGCCGGATCGGGGAGAACGCTCTGTTGCGATCCTTCGCGCCCCCGTCTGTCCTGCCGGACATCTCCCCCTCTAGTGGGGAGATTGGACGCCACTTCGGGTTTCGCCAATCCCGGTTGGATGAGCAGGTGAAGCGCCGAAACAGCCAATCTCCCCCCTCGAGGGGGAGATGCCTGGCAAGGCAGAGGGGGGCGCTGTCCCGCCGTCATCTCGGTCGTTCCGCCCCTCAATCCACAAATATCAGCGCTGGCGTCTCAATCAGCGCCTTGATCCGCTGCACAAACACCGCCGCATCCCAGCCGTCGACCACCCGGTGATCGAAGCTCGATGACAGGTTCATCATCTTGCGCGGGATGAACTGGGTGCCGTCCCAGACCGGCCGCACCATCATCTTGTTGACGCCGACGATCGCCACCTCAGGATGATTGATGACCGGCGTCGTCGCCACGCCGCCCATGGCGCCGAGCGAGGTGATGGTGATGGTCGATCCCGACAGCTCGTCGCGGCTGGCCGTGCCTGACTTCGCCGCTTCGGCGAGGCGGTTGAGCTCGGCCGCGCAATCCCAGAGGTCGCGCGCCTCGGCGTGCTTGACCACCGGCACCACCAGGCCCGACGGCGTCTGCGCGGCAATGCCGATATGGACGCCGCCATGCTGATGGATGATGCCGGCCTCGTCGTCGAACAGCGCGTTGATGTTGGGCTGGTCGGCAATCGCCTTGACCATCGCCCGCATCAGGAACGGCAGCAGCGTCAGCTTCGGCCTCTCCACACCCTTGCGCTTTTCCTTGTTGAGCGCCGCGCGCAACTCCTCAAGTGCTGTGACGTCGATCTCCTCGACATAGGTGATGTGCGGGATGCGTGACTTCGCCAGCGACATTTTTTCGGCGATCTTGCGCCTGAGACCAATGACCTTGATATCCTCGACGCTGTCATTGCGCGCCAGACCCGACGCCTTCGCTACCTGCGGTCCGCGTGCCAGGAATGCCTCGATATCTTCGTGGCTGATGCGGCCAGCAGGGCCGGTACCCGACACCTGGCGCAGATCGATCCCCGCCTCCTTCGCCCTGAGCCGGATGGCGGGCGACGCCAGGGGCTTTTCGCCCTCCGGGCGCGGCGCGCCGGTGGGTGCCGCACCTTTAGATGTCGGCGCAGCACCCCCACCCCTGGCCCCTCCCCACAAGGGGGAGGGGGATTCAGTCTCAGCTGCCCGTGCGCTTTTGGCTGCTGGTGCAGGTGGTGGCGACTTGGCGTCGGATTTCGTGGCCGAAACGCCTCCCTCTTGTGGGGGTCCGGGGGTCGGTGCCGCCGTGACCTCTGACAATTTCGAGCCTTCGGCGACATTGCCCTCCCCCGCCACTTTCAGCCGCACGATCGGCGAGCCGATCGCCACCGTGTCGCCGATCTCCGCGCCCAGCCACAGGATCTCGCCATCGACCGGCGAAGGTATTTCCACCGTCGCCTTGTCGGTCATCACGGCGGCAAGCACCGAGTCCTCGCGCACGAGGTCGCCGACCTTGACGTGCCACTCCACAAGTTCTGCCTCGGCGACGCCTTCGCCGACATCCGGCAGCTTGATGATGTGTTCGCCCATCCCTAGGCTCCCATGGTTTCGAGAAGCGCGCGGCCGACACGGGCCGGCCCCGGGAAATAGTCCCATTCCTGCGCATGCGGGTAGGGCGTGTCCCAACCGGCGACGCGCGCCACCGGCGCTTCCAGATGGTAGAAACAATTTTCCTGCACCAGCGCCGACAGCTCGGCGCCGAAGCCGGAGGTCAGTGTCGCCTCGTGCACGACGACGCAGCGTCCGGTCTTCTTCACCGAAGCGACTATCGCGTCGAGATCGAGCGGCAGCAGGGTCCGCAAATCGATGATCTCGGCATCGATGCCGGTTTCTTCCACAGCCGCCTGCGCGACATAGACCATGGTGCCGTAGGCGAGCACGGTGACGGCCGAGCCCGCCCGGCGGATCGCCGCCTTGCCGAGCGGCACCGTGTAATGGCCGTCGGCGACCTCGCCCAGTTCATGCTTCGACCATGGCGTCACCGGTCGGTCGTGATGGCCATCGAACGGTCCGTTATAGAGCCGCTTCGGCTCCAGAAAAATCACCGGATCGGGATCCTCGATCGCCGCGATCAGCAGCCCCTTGGCATCATGAGGATTGGACGGCACCACCGTCTTCAGCCCCGACACATGGGTGAACAGCGCTTCCGGGCTCTGGCTGTGCGTCTGGCCGCCAAAAATGCCGCCGCCGGTCGGCATGCGGACAACGATCGGGCAGGTGAAATCGCCGTTCGAGCGGTAGCGCAGGCGTGCTGCTTCCTGCGTCAGCTGGTCGTAAGCCGGGTACATGTAGTCGGCAAACTGAATTTCCACGCATGGCTTCAGCCCGTAGGCGGCCATGCCGATGGCCGAGCCGACAATGCCGGATTCGTTGATGGGCGCATCGAAGCAGCGGCTCTTGCCGTACTTCGCTTGCAGGCCTGCCGTGCAGCGGAAGACACCCCCGAAGAAGCCGACATCCTCGCCATAGACGATGACGCGTTCGTCGCGCGCCATCGACACGTCCATGGCGTCGCGGATCGCCTCGATCATGGTCCGTCTCGGCATGGTCAGACTCCCGCCTGCTGGCGCTGGCGCCTGAGATGCGGCGGCATCTCGGCAAACACGCCCTCGAACATCTCGCGCGTCGACGGCTTGCCGCCGGCATGCAGCGTGCCGTTGCTTTCGGCCTCCTTCTGTGCGGCGATCACCGTCTCCAAAATTTCGGCCTCAGCCTGGGCGTGACGCTCGTCCGACCAGACGCCGCGTTGGATCAGATGGTTCTTCAGCCGCATCACCGGATCGCCGAGCGGCCAGGCGTCGGATTCCGTCTTCGGCCGATAGGCCGACGGATCGTCCGAGCTCGAATGCGCGCCGGCACGGTAGGTGACATATTCGATCAGCGTCGGCCCGAGATTCTGCCGCGCCCGCTCCGCCGCCCATTTGGCCACGGCATGCACGGCGAGATAATCATTGCCGTCGACGCGCAGCGCCGGAATGCCGAAGCCGAGGCCGCGCGCGGCAAAGGTGCCGGAGCCGCCGCGCGCAATGCCTTGAAACGTCGAGATCGCCCACTGGTTGTTGACGACATTGAGGATGACCGGCGCCTTGTAGGTTGAGGCGAACACCAGTGCGGAATGGAAATCGGATTCGGCCGTCGAGCCGTCGCCGATCCACGCCGCCGCGATTTTCGAATCGTTGCTGATAGCGGAAGCCATCGCCCAGCCGACCGCCTGGATGTATTGCGTCGCCAGATTGCCGGAGATCGAGAAGAAGCCGTGCTCCTTCGACGAATACATGATCGGCAATTGCCGCCCTTTGAGCGGATCGGCCTCGTTGGAATAGATCTGGTTCATCATCGTGACCATCGGATAGCCGTCGGCTATGAGCAGGCCGGCTTGCCGATAGGTCGGGAAATTCATGTCGCCCGGCATCAGCGCCTTGCGGAAAGCGCAGCTCACCGCCTCTTCGCCCAGATGCTGCATGTAGAACGAGGTCTTGCCCTGGCGCTGCGCCATCTGCATGCGGGCATCGAAGCTGCGCAGCGTCATCATGTGGCGCAACCCCTCGAGCAGCTCCTCGTCGGTGAGCAGCCCGGCCCACGGCCCGACAGCCTCGCCGGTGCGGTTGAGCACACGGATGATCGAAAACGCCATGTCGCGGATGGTGCGCGGATCGACATTGATGTCCGGTCGCGGCACCGAGCCGGCCTTGGGGATAGGCACGTTGGAGAAGTCGGGCGTTCCGCCCGGCCGCACTTCCGGCTCCGGCACATGAAACCGCAACATCCCAGCATCGGTCATGACCATGGTCCTCCCATTTGCCTGGCGTCGATATTTGCACATCCGCGCGCCCGGCACAGCGCCAATTCATGGGGCGCCGCAACCCATCCGGCGTCACGGCCGGCAGGCGACGCCAAGATGCAGATATGTCAGCGAAATTTCTTGTCGATGTTGGGGAGCAGCGCGCAATTAGGCGCAAAGTTTTGCAGGATTTCCGGCAGATAGTCACTTCACGGCCTCCGGGAGAGATGAAGGCACCAAGGTCGGCGAACTCGCGCTTTCCTCTCCCCGTGATCGGGGGAGAGGTGTCGAGCTAAGCTCGACGGAGTGGGGGTCGACCCTTGGGCGCTAGGCAATGCTTGAGATAGTGCCCTTCCTTTGTCCGTTCGCGGCGATTGCCACGTGGCTCCCCCACTCCGTCTCGGCTTCGCCGAGCCACCTCTCCCCCCTCCGGAGGGAGAGGAAGGGCAATTGTCCGAACCGGATAGATAGGTAACAGAATGGACCGATAGCATGGGTGACAGTTTTCTTGTCCGCCGGAGGACCGGCGATGGTT
>NZ_JAMYVB010000043.1:0-4151 GCF_040323635.1 Mesorhizobium sp. M0037
GCGCGATCCCGCAGGGATCGTCGCTTCAGCCTCGATGTGGAAGTTGAGCTCCAGCGCGATCCCGCAGGGATCGTCGCTTCGGTCTCGATACCATTATGCGGGAGCAAGTTATCAGGGGCCGTAGCTCAGCTGGGAGAGCGCCTGCTTTGCAAGCAGGATGTCGTCGGTTCGATCCCGTCCGGCTCCACCACTTCCACGCAATCCGCAGGATTGTCGTGTCGCGCGATCCGCAGGATCGTCGCCTTGAAGTGTGTCGAGTGAGGGTGGTCAAAAAAGTCATTCGTATAAAGGTTTGTGGTGAGCTTCTTGGCTTGCCGCTTGTTCTGTTTTGACATTGTAAAGAGAAGATTTGTTCGAACTTCATGAGCCGAAAGGTTCGTGATTTGTCGCAGGAGACGCTCAATCTCCCGCATATGATGGGTTTGCCTAACCGCACCCTCGAACCGATCTCGAGAAGCTGGTCTTTTTGTGCCAATGACATCAAGCGCCAATCCCGCACAGGATTGCGCTTATGCGACGATCCCTTTGGGATCGCGCGGACGCTAATCCCGCAAGGGAGAGGCTGAAGCGACGATCTCTTCGAGATCGCGCGGGTGGGCATTGGCAATGAGAACGATCAAGTGTCTTAAGGGCAATTGGTGGATGCCTTGGCATGCACAGGCGATGAAGGACGTGATACGCTGCGATAAGCTACGGGGAGGTGCGAATACCCTTTGATCCGTAGATTTCCGAATGGGGAAACCCACCTAAGGTACTTGGAAAATCAGAGTAGCAGAGCGATCTGCTGCTGTGGTTTCCAAGTATCGATAATAGGTAACTTATCCTGAATACATAGGGATAAAGTGGCGAACGCGGGGAACTGAAACATCTAAGTACCCGTAGGAAAGGACATCAACCGAGACTCCGGAAGTAGTGGCGAGCGAACCCGGACCAGGCCAGTGGCGATTGAGAGACAAGCGGAACCTTCTGGAAAGTAGGGCCATAGTGGGTGACAGCCCCGTACGCGTAATGCAATCAATCGTCCTCGAGTAAGGCGGGACACGTGAAATCCTGTCTGAAATTGGGAGGACCACCTTCCAAGCCTAAGTACTCGTGCATGACCGATAGCGAACTAGTACCGTGAGGGAAAGGTGAAAAGCACCCCGACAAGGGGAGTGAAAGAGTACCTGAAACCGATTGCCTACAAACAGTGGGAGCCCGTAAGGGTCACCACGTACCTTTTGTATAATGGGTCAGCGACTTAGTGTGACGAGCAAGCTTAAACCGCTAGGTGTAGGCGCAGCGAAAGCGAGTCTGAACAGGGCGTTCAGTTCGTCGCATTAGACCCGAAACCGAGTGATCTAGCCATGAGCAGGTTGAAGGTAAGGTAACACTTACTGGAGGACCGAACCCATAACTGTTGCAATAGTTCGGGATGACTTGTGGCTAGGGGTGAAAGGCCAATCAAACTCGGAAATAGCTGGTTCTCCGCGAAATCTATTTAGGTAGAGCGTCGACCGAATACCCCAGGGGGTAGAGCACTGGATGGGCTAGGGGTCCTCACCGGATTACCAAACCTAACCAAACTCCGAATACCTGGGAGTACTAGTCGGCAGACACACGGCGGGTGCTAACGTCCGTCGTGAAAAGGGAAACAACCCTGACCTACAGCTAAGGTCCCCAAGTTATGGCTAAGTGGGAAAGGATGTGAGGATCCCAAAACAACCAGGATGTTGGCTTAGAAGCAGCCATCATTTAAAGAAAGCGTAACAGCTCACTGGTCTAAATAAGGGTCTTTGCGCCGAAAATGTAACGGGGCTAAAGCCATACACCGAAGCTTAGGGTTTGGTCCGCAAGGGCCAAGCGGTAGCGGAGCGTTCTGTAAGCTGACGAAGCCATACCCGTGAGGGGTGGTGGAGGTATCAGAAGTGCGAATGCTGACATGAGTAACGTAAGGGGAGTGAGAGACTCCCCCGCCGAAAGACCAAGGGTTCCTGCTTAAAGCTAATCTGAGCAGGGTTAGCCGGCCCCTAAGACGAGGCGGAAACGCGTAGTCGATGGGAACCACGTTAATATTCGTGGGCTTGGAGGTAGTGACGGATCGCGCAAGTTGTCCAATCTTATCGGATTGAACGGGCAGCGGAGCGGTTCCAGGAAATAGCTCCTCCTTATAAACCGTACCCGAAACCGACACTGGTGGTCAGGTAGAGTATACCAAGGCGCTTGAGAGAACTATGCTGAAGGAACTCGGCAAATTGCACGCGTAACTTCGGAAGAAGCGTGACCCTTTTCTACGCAAGTAGAGGAGGGTGGCACAGACCAGGGGGTAGCGACTGTTTATCAAAAACACAGGGCTCTGCGAAGTCGCAAGACGACGTATAGGGTCTGACGCCTGCCCGGTGCTGGAAGGTTAAGAGGAGGGGTGCAAGCTCTGAATCGAAGCCCCAGTAAACGGCGGCCGTAACTATAACGGTCCTAAGGTAGCGAAATTCCTTGTCGGGTAAGTTCCGACCTGCACGAATGGCGTAACGACTTCCCCGCTGTCTCCAGCATAGACTCAGTGAAATTGAATTCCCCGTGAAGATGCGGGGTTCCTGCGGTTAGACGGAAAGACCCCGTGCACCTTTACTATAGCTTTACATTGGCATTCGTAGTGGCATGTGTAGGATAGGTGGTAGGCTTTGAAACCTGGGCGCCAGCTCAGGTGGAGCCACCCTTGAAATACCACCCTTATTACTATGGATGTCTAACCGCGGCCCGTTATCCGGGTCCGGGACAATGTATGGTGGGTAGTTTGACTGGGGCGGTCGCCTCCTAAAGAGTAACGGAGGCGCGCGATGGTGGGCTCAGAACGGTCGGAAATCGTTCGCTGAGTGCAATGGCATAAGCCTGCCTGACTGCGAGACTGACAAGTCGAGCAGAGACGAAAGTCGGTCATAGTGATCCGGTGGTCCCGCGTGGAAGGGCCATCGCTCAACGGATAAAAGGTACGCCGGGGATAACAGGCTGATGACCCCCAAGAGTCCATATCGACGGGGTTGTTTGGCACCTCGATGTCGACTCATCGCATCCTGGGGCTGGAGCAGGTCCCAAGGGTATGGCTGTTCGCCATTTAAAGCGGTACGTGAGTTGGGTTCAGAACGTCGTGAGACAGTTCGGTCCCTATCTGCCGTGGGTGTAGGAATATTGAAAGGATCTGTCCCTAGTACGAGAGGACCGGGATGGACGGATCTCTGGTGGACCTGTTGTGGCGCCAGCCGCATAGCAGGGTAGCTATATCCGGACGGGATAACCGCTGAAGGCATCTAAGCGGGAAACCCACCTTAAAACGAGTATTCCCTGAGAACCGTGGAAGACGACCACGTTGATAGGCCGGGTGTGGAAGAGCGGCAACGCTTGAAGCTTACCGGTACTAATAGTTCGATCGGCTTGATCGTTCTCATTCCTTATGCTCATCGTGAACACGATGATCTGACCAGCGCTCACGCATGAGCGGCCCTTAAGGGCCTATGCTCCGCGAGGGCGCCGGAAAACCGGCGACGCGCAGTCGCGCTTGCGGGCTTGCGCCCGAAAGCAAAACACAAACGTCGCCTTGGCACGAAAAAACAGCTTCTCGATATAACGTGCGTTTTGCCGACCTGGTGGTTATGGCGGAGCGGCTGCACCCGATCCCATTCCGAACTCGGCCGTGAAACGCTCCAGCGCTGATGGTACTTCGTCTCAAGACGCGGGAGAGTAGGTCGCTGCCAGGTCTGCAAAACGCACGTTGAACTCTCATCCGCAAACCGGATGAAACTGAAATCTTCTCTCTACGAAAAGGCCCGCCAAGGGATCACGGGCCGCGCAAGCGGCCCTTTCATTTGGTCAGCCATATACCTATCTGTAAGCCATCCTGTTCATAGGCCCAGGCTTACGTCCAGATAAGCAAGCAAACGCTTGCTTCAGATCCGGAGCAGGCAAGAGCTTGCCCTGGAGAGTCCGGAGCAAGCAAGAGCTTGCCCTGGAGAGTCCGGAGCAAGCAAGAGCTTGCCCTGGAGGTGACGCGGGGTGGAGCAGCCCGGTAGCTCGTCAGGCTCATAACCTGAAGGTCACAGGTTCAAATCCTGTCCCCGCAACCAACAAAAAAAGCCCGCTTCACGCGGGCTTTTTGCGTTCGGACCGTGCTCGATGGC
>NZ_JAMYVB010000044.1:0-3916 GCF_040323635.1 Mesorhizobium sp. M0037
CTTGGCGCTGCGGCGGACGCATAGGGGGAGAGAAGTGTCACCTATGTATCCGGTTCAAAGTGTTACCCATCTATCGGCTGGACACCGGCAGGGGAATGAGGGGCGGCGCCAACATCTGAAACTATCGAGCTAAAGCTCCTCGGAATGCCCGATAGCCACACCATACTCCGCAGCCGAATCCAACATCGTGTGCCACAGACTTTCGGCAAACGTCGCAAACACCAGGAGGTTGAACACCGCCTGCCCATCCGCCTTGTCACCACCACGCCAGAGCGTGACGCTGGTGTGATCCATCGAGGTCGCGGCAGCAGCGCCAACCGGAAACGCATCGGGATGCAAATCAATCGACGACAGTTTCGCCAGCATGGCGCGCGCCTTGAGGCCGCAGATGCTGATCAGCACGCGTGCATGCGATTGGTCGGATAGCGAAGCGGAAGATGCAAAGGTCTGAGCGAGCACCTCAGTCCTGCCACCCTTCGACAGGACAAAAAACTGATCCGGTCCCGACCAGATCAGCGTCGCATCAGCGGTGCCAATTGCCTTCGGCGTTTCCGGAGCCGCGACGCCGAAACGAGCGTTCGCGGCCTCGGCCAAATCACCCGCCTTGCCGCGCCGTGCCATCACCTGGACGAGGTCGAAATTGCGGATCTCGGTCAGCGACACACCGGCATCGCCTTGCGGGCCGCAAGCGCCAGGAGCGAGCGCGCGCTCGAGCGGGCTGCGAACATCCCAGAAAAAGTCAGCCACGCTGGCGCCCTCCATCGGGATCGTAGAAGACGGGATTGCAGAGTTCGACATCGTAGTCTTCACCGCGCAGCGGATCATGCGCGTGGACGATCTCGCCGATGCGTTCGCGGCCGCGCTCGACAAGGCCGAGACCGATCCACTGGTCGAGCGTCGGCGAGAAGCAGACCGAGGTGACGTAGCCCTGGTCGTTATCAGGCCCGGGCGTCTGGCCCTTCGGGATGATGTGCGCGCCGGAGCGCAGGCGGCGCGCCTTGTCGACCGGCTTGATGCCGACCACGACCTGCCGGTCCGGCGCCACCAGCGCCTCGCGGCCGGCCATGACGCGACCGATGAAATCCTTCTTGGTCGACATCATCTTGCCGAGACCGAGATCGGCGGCGGTCGTCGTGCCGCTCAGTTCCGGTCCGGCGACATGGCCCTTTTCAACGCGCATGACGCCGAGGGCTTCTGTGCCATACGGCGTCACGCCGAACGGTTTTCCCGCCAGCATCAAATTGCGTGCCATCGCTTCACCGTAACGCGCCGGCACCGAAATCTCGAACGCCATCTCGCCGGAGAAGGAGATGCGGAACAGCCGCGCCTTGATGCCGCCGCGCAAAGCGACTTCGCGCACGCCCATGAATGGAAAACCTTCGTTCGAAAGGTCCTCGGCAGGGTCGACGATTTCCTTCAACAGGTCTCGCGTCCTTGGCCCGGCAATCGAGAATTGCGCCCACTGGTCGGAGACCGAGGTCAGTTGCACGTCGAGTTCGGGGAATAGCACCTGCCGGCAGAATTCGAGATGCTGCATCACCAGCCCGGCCTTCGCCGTGGTCGTGGTGAGGAAATAATGGTCATCGGCCAGCCGCGAGGTCGTGCCGTCATCATAGACGAGGCCGTCCTCGCGCAGCATCAGCCCGTAGCGGGCTTTTCCCACGGCAAGGTTTGAGAAGGTGTTGATGTAGACGCGGTCGAGGAAGGCGCCGGCATCGGGGCCGTGCACATCGATCTTGCCCAGCGTCGACACATCGCAGAAGCCGACGCCGCCGCGCACCGCCTTGACCTCGCGGGTGACCGATTCCAGCCAGTCTTTCTCGCCGGCGCGCGGATACCATTGCGCGCGCTTCCACAGGCCGGTGTCGACAAAGATCGCGCCCTGTTCGGCCGCCCAGTGATGCGACGGCGTCAGCCGCGTCGCATGGAAATTTTCGTCGCGATGGTGGCCGGCAAAGGCGCCGATGGCGACCGGCACGTAGGGCGGGCGATAGATGGTCGTGCCCGTCTCGGGAATGGATTTGCCCGACACCGCCGCCATGATGGCGAGGCCGGCGACATTGGACGTCTTGCCCTGGTCGGTCGCCATGCCGAGCGTGGTGTAGCGCTTCAGATGCTCGACCGATTCAAAACCCTCGCGCTGCGCCAGCTCGATGTCGGACGCGGTGACGTCATGCTGCTGGTCTACAAAGGCCTTGCCTTTGCCGGCGACGTGCCAGAGCGGGGTCAGTGAGAAGGACTCGTCGCCGGCAACAGCTGCAGAGCCCGGATTGCCATTGCGTCCCGCGTCCCGCGCCGCTGCGGCGCCGGCCTCGAAACCTGCGCGCAGGCAGGCGCCTAGCCCGAAGTCGCCGTTAGCCGCACCTGCGGCGACCATACCGGGCGGCGCGCCGTCCGGCACGAAGGCGGCGATGTCGTCTCGCCATTTCGGCCGGCCGCGATGGTAAGAGGTGAGCCCGACCGCCGGATTCCAGCCGCCGGAAACGGCAAGCCCGTCGGCCTCGACCTCGGCGCGCGCGCCGCCGGTCAGCGACACCGCTATTTTTCTTACGCCGTCCTTGCCGCCGTCGACGCCGCTGACCGAACCATGCAGCACGGTGAAGCCGTTCCTGGAAGCGAGAGAACGATGGGCAGGCGAGACGTCAGGCCGCGCGTCGATCACCGCCGCGATCTGCAGCCCGGCGCCGAGTGCCGTCTCGACCGTGCGCCAGCCATCCTCATTGTTGGTGAACAGCGCGATCCGCTTTGCCGGCGTCGCCGCATAACGTGTGACGTAGGTGCGGATGGCGGACGCCATCATCACGCCGGGCGTGTCATTGCCGGCAAAGACGATGGGACGCTCAATCGCGCCGGCGGCGACGACGCAGCGCTTGGCCACGATGCGCCACAGGCGCTGGCGCACCTGATGCTCGGGCGGCACCGGCAGATGATCGTTGACCCGCTCGATCGCGCCATAGGTACCGCCGTCATAGACGCCGAACAGGGTCGTGCGGGTCATGATGCGGACATCCGGCATCGAGCTGAGCTCGGCCAGTGTGCGCGACAGCCACTCCGCGGCCGGCAGACCGTCGATCGTGCCGCCATCCGACAACAGACGGCCGCCGGGCGCAAAATCTTCTTCGCACAGGATGACGCGCGCACCGCTGCGGCCTGCAGCGAGTGCGGCGGCGAGACCGGCCGGACCGGAGCCGGCGATCACCACATCGCAATGCGCCCAGGCCTTGTCGTAGTGATCCGGATCGGGGGTGACCGCCGCGCGACCCAGACCCGCGGCGCGTCGGATCGCCGGCTCGTAGACCATTTCCCAGAATTTTGCCGGCCACATGAAGGTTTTGTAGTAGAAGCCGGCGACGAAGATCGGTGCGAACAGCTGGTTCACCGACATCACATCGTGGCGCAGCGACGGCCAGCGGTTCTGGCTGGCCGCTTCGAGGCCTTCATAGAGTTCGGCCGTCGTGGCCTTGGTGTTGGCCTCGCGCCGTGCGCCGGTGCGCAGTTCGACCAGCGCGTTGGGTTCTTCCGAGCCCGCAGTCAGAATGCCGCGCGGACGATGGTATTTGAACGAGCGGCCGACCAGCTTGACGCCATTGGCGACCAGCGCCGACGCCAGCGTGTCGCCCTGGAAGCCGGAAAATGTCGTGCCGTCGAAGCGGAAGGTGAGGGGGGTGGAACGGTCGATGAGACCGCCGGATGAGAGACGATGAGAGGTCACGATGTCCAGCCTCTGATCCATATGGTGTCATGGCGAAGGATGGCGCCGCCCCTTACCCTCCCCCTTGTGGGGAGGGTCGCTGCGCAGCAGCGGGGTGGGGGTGCGGCGCCGGCCCCCCCCCCGAACCTGCGGTCCGACCTCGCCGCAAGGGAGAGGTAGGGCGTCGGTGCCATGATTGAGAATGCCAGGGGTCATGCTGCTCTT
>NZ_JAMYVB010000045.1:0-2505 GCF_040323635.1 Mesorhizobium sp. M0037
CGCGAGCACAAGAAGCTCGCTCTGCGCCAAGCCGCATGACCAGCATCATGGCCGCCCCATTTTGCAGAACTTGACGCACACAACCCGAAATCCAGCCTAGGTGTTTGATCCCAGACTTTGTTGGGGGGTCCTTACCTTCCGAATCAAAAGATGCGCTATGGGCCAAAGTTCTGCATGGGAACGCCACAACGACAGAGGCGGTCCGTCGAGCGATACAGCATAGCCTGAGGACGCTGGCCAAGCGCTACGGGATCGCTTTCCGGCGCTACACGCTGCTGCCGCTCGACGACTGCCTCTATGCGCTTCAGGCGATCATCCCGCACGTGATACGGTCTTCATTGCATCGCTGCCTGCAACGCCATGGCATCGGCCGGCTCCCGGATGTCGAGGGCGACAAACCGGCGAAGAGGAAATTCAAGAGCTCCCCGATCGGCTACTTCCACGTCGACATTGCCGACCCGCAGACCGCGGAACCAAGCTCTATTCTTCGTGGCCATCGATGGGGACACGTCCAAGTTGAATTTTAAGCGGACCACCAAGATGAATCGCAGCCGATTCCTGTCGCACGGCCATGGAGCACCTTCGGGCGCACCTGCCCCTTAGAACGGCAGAGCATTGCGGCGTGCCGAAGCAGGTTTAGAAAGTCCCCACCCCCACACGGGACAGGCAACCCGCTGCAACCCTGTCCTTTATGCCTCCGGTGCGGCTATTCGTGTTTCATCCAGCTCTGCTTTAAGCTGGCCGGTAAGGAGCGGGACAGAGCGGCGCGCGGAAGCGATGTCGTCCCGGCGACATCCTGCCAATTACTGCTGGCTGATGCGCGGACAGCAACGCTCAAATCGAATGCAACAGATCCGTCAAAATAACTTCACAGGATCTTTGCAACCGAAATCCCTGGCGATGGTACAACTGGCGTGGCCAAGAAGCTATCTCGATTCCGCAGGGACCGCCGCGGGCGCGCAGCATTGGAGTTAACAACAATGGCAAGAAGAGCACTCATCATGATTGAAGGTGCAAGCAATACCCGGCACTACGCTCAAGCGGCCCAACGTATGGGTCTTCATCCAATTATCCTATCGGCTGATCCTTCCCAGTTCGGCTATCTTGGAGCTGAAGAGAGTGAAGCCATCCGGGTCGATACACGCAACGTGGATGCGCTGATTCACGAATGTTCCCGGCTGCTTGCAATCCACGGTCTTGCAGGCATTACATCTCCCAGCGAGTTAGCCTGCGCGACAGTTGGCAAGCTTTGTAGGCATTTCGACCTACCGGGACCGAACCCTACATCGATTGAACGATGCTGCGACAAATTCACTCAACGCCAGCTTCTCGCGGAGGCTGGCGTCGCGATACCTGCTTACCGCGTGGCAACAAACGCGAAGGAGGTAGAAACTTCTGCCGCGGAGATTGGCCTGCCGGCAATTGTCAAGCCAGCCGTCGACAGCGGCGGCAGCAGCGGGGTTCGACTGTGCCGCACGCTCGACGAATTGGCCCAACATACGGCCTATCTATTGGGCGAAAAGCACGTGTGGCGGTCTTCACCGAGGATGCTAATCGAAGAATTCATACATGGTCCCCAGTACATGGCTGAGACAATGGGAAATGAGCTCATTGCGATTGGCACCATGGACTTTGGCCCTCCTCCGCATTTCGTCTATCGTGAGTGGACAGTTCCGGCCCCGCTGACCAACGAAGAGTGCGAGCGTATCGCCGAGGTTTCGCTGTGCTGCTTGCGAGCTCTCGATCTTGACTGGGGACCAACGGACATTGAACTCCGATGGGCCGAGCGTGGGCCGGTGGTTATTGAGGTCAATCCGCGACTTGGGGGGTGGGCCGTTCCTCAACTGGTTCGCCTGGCTTACGGGGTCGATCTCGTTGCCGAACACATGAAAGTTGTAATCGGGGAGGAATTGGATTTGCGTAGATGGCAGTCGCATACGGCGGCCGTGCGGTTCCTGGTTCCTGAAGGCGATGGCACCCTGGATTGGGTCAAGGGGGACAGGCAAGCCGCTGCTATGTCAGGCATCGCTGACGTCAAATTTTATGTCGACCCCAAAACGCCGATCTGCAGGAAAGGCGACTCTCGAGACTGCATCGGACATGTCATCGCCAATTCACCAAGCCGCGCTCGGACCGGGGCGACACTTCAGCATGCCGTCGACTTAATTGATTGGTCGATCACACCATTTCCGACTCTTGGCGAATAGGAACAATCTGCCGCCCTTCTCCCCAATCATGGTGGCGGTAGCTGTAGAGCTTCAACATGTTGTCCAAGGTTAGGGCGAGGCACTAATAGCTGTTTTGGATTTTAAGCTCCCGTGGGGAGGGTGCCAACTGTAGCGGTGCAGCCAGACCGGCAACTCTGCGGCGCGGTGATCTGAAGCAGTGGGATCGGCAATGGCATAGGCCCATTCGCAGCGAGATCGTGTCCCGCGGCGTGGTGTAGCTGGCGGCATTAGTCGCCGTGCTCTCCGGCATGGGCCGGGCTGATCAGCGCGCCACGGC
>NZ_JAMYVB010000047.1:0-2216 GCF_040323635.1 Mesorhizobium sp. M0037
TGACCGCTCGGCTTTGTCGTCATCGCAAAATCCCCGTTTCAAAAACAGGGAATCACATCCACCCAATTTTGCAACAGTCCCCTTGAGGGGGAGATGTCGCCGAAGGCGACAGAGGGGGTCGCCTCGCGTGGAGCGCTAACCTCCTTCTGCAGCGGCAGGTAGGCCGAGCCCAGTCGAACCGACCCCCTCTGGCCTGCCGGCCATCTCCCCCGTACGGGGAGATTAGCGGCTCATGCGTTCCACCTACCGATCGATCCGTGTCGACAAAATAATCGACGACCACGTCCGCTCGACCCCGTCCATCGCCCCGATCTCGTCCAGCAACGCATCCAGATCCCTGATCGACGGCGCGTCGACGATGACGATCATGTCGAAATTGCCGCTCACCGAGTGCAGCGTCCGTACCGGCGGCAGCGCCTGCAGCGCCCGCACCACCTTGTCGGCGAGCTTGGGCGTGACGGTGAGCAGCACATGCGCCCGCACAAGCCCCTGCTCGTAGTCCGGCGCCATCCGCACGCCATAGCCGGTGATGATGCCGCGCTGTTCCAGCCGCTCGATCCGGCTCTGCACCGTCGTGCGCGAAACGCCGAGCTGGCGCGCCAGCTCAGTGGTCGACGCGCGGGCATTGGCGCGCAGCAGGGAAAGCAGTTTTTGTTCGGCGTCACTGAGCATTTCGACGAACCTCGTCGGCGTATCGTTCAATTGCAGGGTTCATTTCGAACGATCCCACGCTTCCTTTCGACAGGCAAGCTGCGATTCTTGAAGGCATCGCGTCCACCGCGCGGCGGTCTGGGCCAAAGAGTTTTAACGAGGGGCAAGGTCATGAAGAAAATCATCGTCGTCGGCGCCGGCAAGATCGGCTCCACCATTGCAGGCATGCTCGCCGACAGCGGCGACTACCACGTCACCGTTGTCGACCGCGCGGCGGCGCAGCTTGCCGCGGCCGAACTTCCCGCCGGCGTCGAGGGGCTGGAGCTCGATATCGCAGCGCCGGGCGCACTCGAGGCAGCCCTTGCCGGCGCCTTCGCCGTGCTGAGCGCCGCCCCCTTCCATTTGACCACTCGCATCGCCGAGGCCGCGGCCGCCACCGGCGTACACTATCTCGATTTGACCGAGGACGTCGTCTCCACCCGCCGCGTCAAGGAGCTGGCCAAGTCGGGCAACAGCGCCTTCATTCCGCAATGCGGCCTTGCGCCGGGCTTCATCTCGATCGTCGCCAACGATCTCGCCAGCCGCTTCGACACGCTGGAAAGCGTTCGCATGCGCGTCGGCGCGCTGCCGCAATACCCGTCCAATGCGCTGAACTACAATCTGACCTGGAGCACCGACGGCGTCATCAACGAATATTGCGAACCCTGCGAGGCGATCGTCGAGGGCGAGCTGATCGAGGTGCCGCCGCTGGAGGAGCGCGAAGAGTTCTCGCTCGACGGCGTCACCTATGAGGCCTTCAACACCTCCGGCGGGCTCGGCACCCTGGCAGAGACGCTGAAGGGCAAGGTGCGCACGCTGAACTACCGCACCATCCGTTATCCCGGCCATGCCGCGATCATGAAGGCGCTGCTTAACGATCTCGGCCTGCGCCACCGCCGCGACGTGCTGAAGGATATCTTCGAGAGCGCCCTGCCGGCAACGCTGCAGGACGTGGTCATCGTCTTCGTCACCGTCTCGGGCCGCCGCAATGGCCGCCTGCTGCAGGAAACCTACGCCAACAAGATCTATTCGCAGCGCATCGGCAACCAGGTGCGCAGCGCAATCCAGATCACCACCGCGTCCGGCATCTGCGCCGTGCTCGACATGCTGGCCGACGGCACCTTGCCGGCGACCGGTTTCGTCAAGCAGGAAGACGTCGCGCTGGATGCGTTTCTCGCCAACCGTTTTGGGCGCGCTTATGCGCAGCACGAGATGGTGAGCCGGCTGGCAAGCTGAGCTACTTCACCCTCCCCCTTGTGGGGAGGGTCGGCTCGCGATCGGAGCGAAGCGGAGATGGCGAGCCGGGGTGGGGGTGCGCGCCGACGGTTGGCGAGGACGCCCCCCCCCCCCCCCGGCCCGGCGCGGACCCCCCCCCCTCGGCCGGGGGGGGGGGGGGGGGTGGGGCTGCGCGTGTCGTCCGGCGGTGTGGGGCCGCGGGGGGGGGGGGGGCCCGGCGCGGTGTGGGCGTCCCCCCCCCCCCGGCCCCGCCCGCGGCATCCCCCCCCCCCAAATGGGGGAGGGTAAAG
>NZ_JAMYVB010000048.1:0-1912 GCF_040323635.1 Mesorhizobium sp. M0037
GAAGGGCGAAGTGAACGAGAATGCATTCATTTCATAAATGTATGCCTATCCAAGCAATCGATTTCTCCAATTGTCCGATGACGAATATGAACGACTCAGGCAGGGACATCATTAGGAGTATTTTTCGATGGCAAACATTATCGAGGGTGGCGCGGGTGCCGAAACACTCATCGGCACCGAGCGTGAAGATTGGATGGAGGGTTTCCAGGGCGGTGACTGGATTGACGGTCGTGGCGGCAACGACGAGATCTCGGGTGGCCCGGGCAGTGACCGAGCCATCGGCGGCGAGGGTAACGACCGCATCTTCGGCGGAGATGGCTGGGACGATCTCTCCGGCGACAACGGCCGCTTCAACGCGCGCGTCTCCGGTGAGGACAATGACAGGCTCAGCGGCGGTCCCGGCCAGGATGTCCTCTACGTGGGTGACGGCCAGGACACGTTGACCGGGGGCACCGACAGTGACACGTTCGTGTTCCAGTTCCACAATCCGGTGCCTGGGGTTGTCGGGTCGACGTCGGACATTACCACTATCACCGATTTCAACCCGGCGGAGGACAAGTTCGCCTTCGATGCGGTAGGCCTCTACAACGACGGTTTTGGCGCGAACTTCGTCAACAACGCCAGCATACAGTCCGGCTACCCGGTGAGCAGCTTCTACAGCGGTGCGGCCTCGGGTGCGAACGGCGAACACGTCGTGGTGATCACTGGCGAATCTTTCAACTCTGCTAATGAGGCGGCGAGTGCGATCTCCGGCGAGC
Source organism: Mesorhizobium sp. M0037 (assembly GCF_040323635.1). Classification (NCBI taxonomy): domain Bacteria; kingdom Pseudomonadati; phylum Pseudomonadota; class Alphaproteobacteria; order Hyphomicrobiales; family Phyllobacteriaceae; genus Mesorhizobium; species Mesorhizobium sp. M0037. The sequence goes on from NZ_JAMYVB010000048.1 coordinate 759, forward strand.
ACGCCGGCGACATCATTGTCTACCAAAGCAGCTACACCGACAGACTCGCAACTCTGGCCTATGTCACCGCCGACGGCAGCGCGCACGAGTTCGCCCACCTGGGCGGTGTAGTCACCGTGGCCGACCTAGGCCTGACCGCGTCGGACTTCACCTTCGTTTGATCCAGAAACCCATACGGAACCGCGCCCGCCCCGCCCCCTGGGCGGGCGCTTTCCCGTTCCGCTACTTGCCTGGGCCGGGGCGCCCGAGGGGCGCCCGGGAGCAGTCGCAGCGTGGATAGCTTGACCAAGCCCTGCGCGTCGCGCTGGTCGTGCACCGAAATCTCCTGAAGGTGTGGAGGCGGATTCGCCTGTTCGGGCCCTTGCGGCCGACCACGATGAATCCCTTCCAAACCTTCAGCCGGACGGTGTTGTTGACCCGCTCCATTAAATGCCGGGACCAAACATATTCGGCGGGAGCACTGATCCTGAACCAGCGAGCGGATGCAGTCGGTTGCCGGTCGGGGAGCAATATAGGGAGCCGGGTCGCCAGCCTCCGGAGACTTACGTGACAACCATTCCAAAGGATTCAGCTTTGAGACCCTTCCCTCTGACATCCGCGATTTGGGGCATTATGTTGATCAGCGGCGTGGTCAACGTGCTTGCGCTGATCTCGCCGCTGTTCATGCTTCAGGTCTATGACCGCGTTCTGGCAAGTGGCAGCGTATCCACGCTAGTGGGGCTCGTCGTGCTTGCTGCGGGGCTTTATGCGTTCCAATGCCTGCTCGACATTTTGCGCGCCCGCGTGCTGCTGCGGATTGGCGAGCGTTTCGATGGTCAGTTTTCCGGACGCGTTCACGATGCGATCGTTCGCCTTCCGCTTTCAACGCGCATGCCGGGCGACGGCTTGCAGCCGCTTCGCGATCTCGACAATGTTCGCGGCTTCTTAGGTGGAAACGGTCCGACAGCGTTCTTCGATCTGCCATGGATGCTGTTTTATCTCGGCATTTGCTTCCTCCTTCATTTCTGGATCGGCATGACGGCACTTATCGGGGCGGTCGGTCTCACATCTCTGACACTCCTTGCCAACACTCTCTCGCAAGGGCCGATAAGCGATACCGTTGCCCACAACATGGCACGCAATGGTCTGCTGCAAGCAGCGCGTTGCAATGCCGA
>NZ_JAMYVB010000049.1:0-1683 GCF_040323635.1 Mesorhizobium sp. M0037
GCGGCGAGATCGCCAAGGCGCTTGGCATGCAACCTTCGGCAGCGGAAAGCGAGCGCATGGCGCGGCCGCCGACGAGCAATCTCGAAGCCTACGACTTCTATCTTCGTGCCGAGCAGACAGCACGGACCGGTCGGCGCGACGGCCTGCGGGAGGCGCTCACGCTCTACGACAAGGCCGAGCAGCTCGACCCCGCTTTTGCGGAAGCCTTCGCGGCGGATGCAAGCACGACGGTGTATATCTGGCGTGAATCGTTCAATGACATCATGCAGAGCGCACCTGCGCGCAAGCGCGCCTATGAGAAGGCGAGCCGAGCTTTGCAACTCGAGCCTGACCTTTCGTCGCCCTATGCTATTCTTGGGATCATGCAGGTCGTGGATCGCCGCTACGAGGAAGCCATCGCTTCGGTCGAGCGAGCCGTCGCACTCGGCCCCGGCGATGCTGAGACGCAAATAGCCCTGGGATACGTGCAACTGTTCGCCGGCAGTCATGCTGAGGCTGCCGAAGCGGTCGAGACGGCGCTCAGGCTCGATCCCAACCTTTCACCTGTAAACCGGCAAATTGCCGGTCTGGTCTTTCTAATTCAAGGGAGCAACGACAGGGCGATCGAGGCCCTCGAACGCACCCGCGACGATGCGCCGTCAGTCGGAGATTTCACGATCACGCTTGGTGCCGCCTACGCCCGCGCCGGCCGCCTGCAGGATGCCAGGGCGGCAGTGGCCGAGGGGCTAGGTGCCATGTCCACACCAGGTTTCGATTCATTGTCCGCATACCGACTCAACGGTGCCCAATATCGTAACCCGCAGGATTTGGCTCTCATCGTCGACGCGTTGCAGCAGGCGGGCTTGCCCGAATGGCCGTTCGGTTTCACCGGCGATGAGCACAACCGCTTGAAGGGCAAGGAGATCGCCTCGCTGGTGCTGGGCCATACTCTGCAGGGTCAGCTTGAGCCCGGTCTTCAACCAGCCTTCCTCCAGATCGGGAGCGACGGCAAGGCAGCCTTCCGCTCCACGACGCGGCTGGTCACCGAGACCGTCCGTGTCGATGGCGACTTATTGTGCGAGCTGAGCGAGAATATGTTCGGTCGCCCCGACTGTGGTCCCGTCTATAAACGCCGCGACGATGGAGGCGGCGGCTATTCCTTCGTCAACTCGAGCAAGGTGTTTCACTTTACGGTTGTTCAGTAGAAGCACACGCGCGTCATAACGGACGCACACACTCGCGTCCGATGCGGGACTAGAATAGGCTGCGCGGAGCCGCTTGATCGACCAAGGAGGGCGCAGGCAGGTATGGAGCGAAGGCTTACCGCGATCCTTGCTGCCGACGTGGTCGGCTACAGCACGCTCATGGGCGAGGATGAGGTCGGCACGCTCGAACGACTGAAGGGTTGCCGTCGAGAACTGGTCGACCCCGCGATCAAGGAATTCCACGGTCGGATTATCAAGCTCATGGGAGACGGGGCGCTGGTCGAATTCGCCAGCGTCGTTGATGCCGTCCAATGCGCTGCCGCGATTCAGCGCCGGATGGCTGTCCGAGACCCGGGCACCTCCGACCCCCGCCACATCCGGTTTCGCATCGGCGTCAATCTCGGTGATGTCATTGTAGAGGAAAATGACATCTACGGCGATGGCGTCAACATCGCCGCGCGCCTCGAGGCTATGGCCGAGCCGGGGGGTGTATGTATCT
>NZ_JAMYVB010000050.1:0-1512 GCF_040323635.1 Mesorhizobium sp. M0037
CTCTCTCGCAAGGGCCGATAAGCGATACCGTTGCCCACAACATGGCACGCAATGGTCTGCTGCAAGCAGCGCGTTGCAATGCCGAGGTCGTGCAAGCTCTCGGTCTTGGAAAGCGGATCGCTGCCCGATGGCAAAAGGCCAATGCCAAGTGTCTGGCCGCCAACCGGAAAGCTGGGGACGTGGCAGGTGGGCTGGGTGCCATTTCAAAGTCGCTGCGCGTGCTGCTGCAATCGGCCATTCTTGCCGTCGGTGCGTACCTTGTGGTCAGGGAAGAGGCTACGGCCGGGGTCATGATTGCCAGTTCGATCATGATGGGGCGTGCGCTGGCTCCGGTCGATCTCGCCATTTCAAGCTGGAAACCCTTCCTCATGGCGCGCCAGGGTTGGGCGCGGCTGGAGGACCTCTTGGAAAAGGTTCCTGAAACCGCTCCTGTCATGCTAATGCCTGAACCTGAACGCGAACTGCGCCTCGAAAGCGTGACAATCGTTCCGCCCGGCGAAAGCAAGCCGACCGTGACCGGCATTGCGTTTGCCATTCAGGCGGGAAGCGCACTCGGGGTCATCGGTCCATCGGGCTCGGGCAAGTCGACACTCTCGCGCGCCATCGTCGGCGCATGGACGCCGGTCGCCGGGAAGGTTCGCATCGACAGCGCAAGCCTCGATCAATGGGACCGGGAAGCACTAGGCCGTCACATCGGCTATCTGCCGCAAGGTGTTGAACTGTTCGACGGCACCATTGCCGAAAACATTGCTCGTTTTGAAGATGATCCTGACCCTGAGGCTATTGTCGCCGCGGCGAAGGCAGCGGGCACGCACGAACTGATCCTCCGATTTGAGCACGGATACGAAACTCCGATTGGTGAGGCCGGATCGGCACTTTCCGCCGGGCAGCGCCAGCTTATCGGTCTTGCCCGTGCCCTTTATCGAGACCCTTTCCTTGTTGTGCTGGATGAACCCAATGCCCATCTCGATGCGGAAGGCGAGGCTGCAGTCGTTAATGCGATCGCCTCCGTGCGCGAGCGCAAGGGCATTGCGGTTGTCGTCGCCCATCGGCCGAGCGCCATCCGCGCCGTGGATTTGGTGTTGGTGATGGAAGGTGGACGGCAGCGATCATTCGGTGCGCCTTCCAAAGTCCTGAAGGCCATCGAGTCTACACAGGATAACGTGGCAGAGCGCGCTGACATGGAGGATCCCGGTGTCCGGCATTCACCAGAACAATGACGTTCCGAGCTCCATTCGCCGCCACTTCCCTTGCTCGCAATGGGCAGTGCCGGCGCGACTCGGCAACACATCCCCATGCCCGTTCTTCCGAGGGCGGCTCAACCAGAACGACCGGTTACAAAGTTTCCTGGACCGTTCTTTGAGTGTGAATGTTCGGCCGATTGCCTGGGCGCGTCCCCGCCGCCTGCGAGCCCGCAACTGCTCGGCGAAGGGCGAAGTGAACGAGAATGCATTCATTTCATAAATGTATGCCTATCCAAGCAATCGATTTCTCCAATTGTCCGATGACGAA
>NZ_JAMYVB010000051.1:0-1276 GCF_040323635.1 Mesorhizobium sp. M0037
GTCACAGGTTCAAATCCTGTCCCCGCAACCAACAAAAAAAGCCCGCTTCACGCGGGCTTTTTGCGTTCGGACCGTGCTCGATGGCGATTTTAACCTGCACCAGGGGTCGGAAGCAGGCGAAGCCGACGCCGTGGGACAGAAAAGCCAAATCATGACCCCCAACCGCCCGCAGCTCGCAGGCCTTTTTGTATTCGGCACCTTTGCCCACGCGAAGCCGGTTGGCTCCCGGCTCTGTCAGCGCGGCAACCGCCACGCGCCGGCGCGATGGTGACCGGACGCTTTGGATCCTGCAAAACCAGGCGACGAACCATTCTCTCGCCATCAGATCTTTGAAAACGAACCGTGATCGTGCGCTTCCAATCATTGCTATCTATTGTTACCGGGCTTTGATCGGCGCCATAATCTTCCAGGAGGTTGCCGTGCCCGACTACGCTCTGAACGACCACTATGAGAGCTTTACCAGGAAGCAGCTCGAATCAGGCCGCTACAACAATGCCAGTGAGGTTGTTCGCGCCGGCCTGCGTATGCTCGAGGATTTCGAGGCGGAGCGGGAAAGATGGCTGCGAGAGGAGGTTCCGGCGCGCCTGACCGAGCTCCGGCAGGATCCGGCTAAACTAAGGGCATCCCTGTCGAGACAGTTTTTTCGCGGCTCGAGGCGCGTCATCACGCGAAGCAGGCGAAAGCCAAATAGGCAATGGAGTACCGCATTGTCTTCCACCCCAAGGCGGAAACTGAACTCGACCAGCTCTATGACGACATAGCCGACCCGTGCGTCGCCGGCGATCGCTTGGAATTTCGTTCTCGGCATCGCGACCATTTCCTGAGCGTGTCCACTTTTCCACAGTGCGGCACAGAGCGGGTCGAGATCATGCCTGGTCCGCGGGTTATCGGCTACCGGCGTGCCCTCAGCATTGCTTTCGCAGTCGATGCCGATCGGGTCGTGATCCTGGGTGTCTTTTTCGCGGGCCGGAACATCACGGCGGAATTGCTGGAAGGCCGGCTCTGAAGCACTGCTCAGGCTGGCGTGGGGATCGACACTCGCCAGGAGGCGATTCTCAGGCCGATGGTACGCATCTGCCGTCGAGGGGTGGGGGCTTGTTGGAAGAGTGAACCGCGGCGGAACGCCACTCACAATTTCAGCCAAGCCAGCTCACGAAATTCCGCCCCGTGGATATCTCCACGAGAAATCGAAAAAACATCGTCGATGACTGTTGACAGTTCTGGTTGGTGGCGACTATATACGCCTCACGAACGAGGGCGGTGCGCCGCTGGCGGC
>NZ_JAMYVB010000052.1:0-1274 GCF_040323635.1 Mesorhizobium sp. M0037
CTTGGCGCTGCGGCGGACGCATAGGGGGAGAGAAGTGTCACCTATGTATCCGGTTCAAAGTGTTACCCATCTATCGGCTGGACACAATAGGGTCTCGAACTCTCTGGAGAACGTTCACTCCGCCCTCTCCCCATGCTAACCACCGCTAATGGCGCAGAAAAAAGGATACGAAGTCGATTCGTGGCTGGCGAAGCCTGACGCGCGCATATCGATCGTCCTGCTTTACGGACCCGACCGCGGCTTGGTCGCCGAGCGGGCCAAAGCCTTTGCCGCGAAAACCGGCCTGTCGCTCGACGATCCGTTCTCCGTCGTCCGGCTCGACGGCGCGGAGGTCGATCGCGACCAGGGCCGGCTGCTGGACGAAGCCCGCACCGTGCCGATGTTCTCCGACCGGCGGCTTCTGTGGGTGCGCAACGCCAGCGGCCAGAAGCCGCTGGCTGAGGACGTCAAGGCGCTGACCGCGGAGCCCGCGCGCGACGCGATCATTCTCATCGAGGCCGGCGACCTGAAAAAAGGCGTCGGGCTGCGCGCCGTGGTCGAGGCGGCCGACAACGCCATGGCGCTGCCATGCTATGCCGATGAAGCGCGCGACATCGACAGCGTCATCGACGACGAGTTGCGCAAGGCCGGCATGTCGATGGCGCTCGACGCACGCCAGGCGCTGCGCCGCAATCTCGGCGGCGACCGGTTGGCCTCACGCGGTGAGATCGAAAAACTGGTGCTTTATGCCCACGGCCAGAAGGACATCAGCCTCGACGACGTAAGGGCGATGTCCGGCGACGTCTCCGGCGCCTCCTTCGACGACGCGGTCGATGCTGTGCTGGAGGGCAGGATCGGTGACTTCGACACCGCCTTCACCCGCCACTGCCTGTCCGGCGGCCATCCTTTCCTGGTACTGTCCTCGGCGATGCGGCAGCTGCAGCAGCTTCAGGTCATGCGCGGCCAGATGGACACCGCCGGCCGCAACGCCGCCTCGGCAGTGGCCGGCGCCCGTCCGCCGGTGTTTTTCTCGCGGCGCAAGCTGGTGGAGAAGGCGCTGGAGCGCTGGAACGTCGAGGCGCTCAGCCGCGCGCTGAACCGGCTGCAATCGGCCGTGCTGCAGACTAGGCGCAGGCCGGATTTGTCGGAAGCGCTGGCGCGGCAGGCGCTGCTCGGCATTGCGGTGGAGAGCGCGAGGCTGGCGCAGCGGTGATCTCCCCCCTTGAGGGACTGTTGCAAAATTGGGTGGATGTGATTCCCTGTTTTTGAAACGGGGATTTTGCGATGACGACAAA
>NZ_JAMYVB010000053.1:0-1127 GCF_040323635.1 Mesorhizobium sp. M0037
AGGGCAATGCGAGGTGGTTTCCGGCGCTGGTTTGTGGCCAGATGGGGTAGGAGTTGGCGTATTCGGCGGATTTCGGGCGCAGTGCGACCCTAGATCAGGTCGCCAGCGTCACCCAGCGACGCATGTTGAAGGCCATGGCGGCGATGAGAACCTGTCCTGCCGCCTTGGCCAGACCGCGATAGCGGATGGCGCAAAGTCGCATGCGGTTCTTCAAGGTGGCGAAGGTCGTCTCGACGGCAAAACGTTGCCGGGCGATCAGTTGGTTGAACTGCTTCAGGCGCGCCGGCAGGCGCGGATGATGCTTGTTGGCCCGCCGCATCAGCCGCGGCTTGATCCCGCGCTGCCTCAGCGACAGCTCGCGCGCCTTGGTGTGATAGGCCGCATCCGCCAGCACCGCGCCTTCGTCGCCACAGATCAGATGATCCGCCTCGACCGTGTCGTTGACGTTGGCTGCTGTCGTCCTCACCCGGCGGATCAGACCAGAACCCTGGTCGACGCCGACATGGGCCTTGTAGCCGTAGGAGGAGCCAGGCTTGCCCTGCCGGCGTGTAAAGCCGGCATCGGGATCGCCGGCATCGCCCGCTTCGTGCGCGGCCCCACTGGGCGGCCGTGCCGCCGCCGTCTCGATCACCGTGGCATCGAGCATCGTGCCGCGCCGCAGGATCAGCCCGGCCTTGTCCAGTTGATGGTCCAGTTCGCCAAACAGCTTCTCCAGAAGCCCGGCCTCCACGAGAAGATTGCGAAAGCGGTTGAGCGTGGTGTGGTCGGGCACCGTCTCCTCGAGCGTCAGTCCAACGAAGCGGCGGAACGACAGCCGATCGGCGAGCGCCTCCTCCAGTTCGTTGTCCGACAGCCCATACAAGGATTGCAGCAGAAGCGCCTTGAACATCACCAGCGAATTGTACGCAGGCCGCCCCGGCCCAGTTGGCGAGCGCAGCCGCGCCAGGATCTTCTCGAAGCGATACCACTTCACCAGCGACGACAGCCGGTCCAGTCGTCCGCTCCGACCAAGACCCTGCGGCAGCAGAGCCTCTACAAAACTGAACTGACCGCTCGGCTTTGTCGTCATCGCAAAATCCCCGTTTCAAAAACAGGGAATCACATCCACCCAATTTTGCAACAGTCCC
>NZ_JAMYVB010000054.1:0-1108 GCF_040323635.1 Mesorhizobium sp. M0037
CTGGCAGGCTGATCAGGGGATCATCGCTCATCTGGCTGATCGTTTCCAGAGTCATATATCTGGCCCGCTGCACTGCCCATTCATCGTTCTGTTCGAGCAGGATTGCGCCGACGAGGCGCACGACCGCATCGTCGTTCGGGAAGATTTCTACGACCTCGGTGCGCCGCTTGATCTCGCCGTTGAGACGTTCGATCGGATTCGTCGAGTGGAGCTTGGCGCGATGTTCCTTGGGGAAGGTCATGTAGGCCAGCACGTCGGCTCGGCGTCGTCCATGATTGTCGCCAGCTTCGGCACCTTCGGCCGGATCTGGTCGGCGACGGCGCGCCATTGTACGGACGCGGCCTCGGGCGTTTCCTGGGCGAAAGCGGTGGCGATGAAGGCTGAGACGACCCTGCGGCCGCTCTTGCCGGCATGGGCCAGCACGTTCCTCATGAAGTTGGACGCGGCACCTCTGCCATGTCGCGCACAGCACCTTGGTGACGGCCGCCTTGAGGCCTTCGTGAGCATCGGAGACGACGAGCTTGACGCCGCGCAGGCCGCGACGTGTCAGCTTGCGCAGGAACTCTGTCCAGATCGGCTCGGCCTCCGAGGTGCCAATCTCCATGCCCAGTACCTCGCGCCGGCCGTCCGCGTTGACGCCGACGGCGATAATAACGGCGACCGAGACGATCCGCCCACCTCGGCGGACCTTCAGGTAAGTGGCGTCGATCCACAGGTATGGCCAATCGCCCTCGATCGGCCGCTCGAGGAAGGCCTTCACCTTCCCGTCGATCTCCTCGCACAGCCGCGAGACTGGCTCTTGGATATGCCGCTCATACCCATGGCCTTGACCAGGTCGTCAACCGACCGGGTCGAGATGCCTTGCACATAAGCTTCCTGGATGACGGCGGTTAGCGCCTTCTCGGCCATGCGGCGCGGTTCGAGGAAACCTGGGAAGTAGCTTCCCTTCCTGAGCTTCGGGATGCGCAGCTCGACCGTGCCGGCCCGCGTCTCCAGTCCCGGTCGCGGTAGCCATTGCGCTGGGCGAGCCGCAGCGGGTTCTTCTCGCCATAGCTGGCGCCGGTGGCCGCGCCCACCTCCATTTCCATCAGTCGCTCGGCGGCAAAGC
>NZ_JAMYVB010000055.1:0-1001 GCF_040323635.1 Mesorhizobium sp. M0037
CCGCTCGCTCGCTACAGCGCTACTAACGGCGCGCTCGTGAGCGGCTTCGCTACCGCCGAGCTACACCACCTGATGGGACACGACCGCCCGTTCACGGCAGGTCGCGCATAACATAGTATATCTCGGAAGTTAACTAAGCCTAAACATTCAACTGCAGCGTCATACCTGATTATATCAATCAGCCTTACAAGTGGTTGCAATTCTTTGGAGGTGCCTGTCTCTTGCCGGGAAATGCCGGAGGGATTTCAGCAATGACCACCAATATCGATTTGGACAGTTTTTCGGGTTTGGCCGACGAGCATTCCGGGCCGAATGAACACAGCAGCCAGGCAACGCCGGTAGAGATCCAGGTTGCGCAAGCAACTTCGACGCAGCCGCCCGCGCCGCCAGCGTCCGAACCGGTGCCGGTCGACGTCGGAAGCGGCGCGCCCGTTCAACCGGCGGCTCCCGCGGCGGCGAACGCAGCGGCGGCGCCCCATGAATATGTGGCCGACGCCAGCAACATGGTCAGGCTTCCGTCCAGCGTTTCCATCGACAACATCAAGGTCGACGGCCACAACCTTTTGCTCGAACAGGCCGACGGCTCGGTGATCGCGATCAAGGATGGCGCCCTGAACGTGCCGACCTTCATCATCGGCGACGTCGAGGTGCCGCGCGTTGCCTTGCTGGCCGCCCTTGAAGCAAGCCACGTCGATGTCGCCTTCGGCGCCGACGGTTCCATGTCGGCTGGTCCGGGAGGTGCCCCGGGCAGTGCTGGTGGGGACTTTACGGTTCCCCCAGGCGGTATCGGTGACGGATTCGACCTTTCGGCCTTGCTCCCCCCGACGGACCTGCAGTTTGGGCAGTTGGAGCCACGCGAGTTGACCATCGGCGTCTTGGGAAAGGACTCCACGCCATCGATTGGGCTCATAGGAGAGACCACCGTCTATGAGGCCGGCCTTCCGGCACGCGGCGGCGAGTCCGCGGGCTCGAACGCTGCCGCCAACTCGGAGACCACCTCG
>NZ_JAMYVB010000056.1:0-543 GCF_040323635.1 Mesorhizobium sp. M0037
CGAGGTGGTCTCCGAGTTGGCGGCAGCGTTCGAGCCCGCGGACTCGCCGCCGCGTGCCGGAAGGCCGGCCTCATAGACGGTGGTCGAGGCAAGGCCCGGCGCCGGAATGCTGTCGGTCGGCGTCGAGTCGCCGATCGAGATGGTCAGCGTGGTGTGCGAGGTGTCGCCGTCGCCATCCTTGATGGTGTAGGTGAAGACGTCGTCGTGGCCGCCCTGCGAGCCGGCATCGCGTACATAGGAGTAGGAGCCGTCGGCGTTAAGCGTCAGCTTGCCGTAGGTGCCCTGGATCTGCACGCCGAGCGAGCCGGTGAAGTCGGCATTGGTGTCGCCGGCCTGGACGCCAACCACCGCTGCGCCGTCTGCACCCAGGACATCGATGCCGGTCACCGGCGAGGTGGTGCCCACCGCCGTCAGCACGTTGCCGGCCTCGGCCGTGAACTGGTTGGAGGCTACACTGTCGGTATCGGCATGCGCCGTCGGCACGTCGTCGATGATGTTGATGACCAGGTTGCCGGCCGGTGCGCTGTCGCCGTCAGTGTCGGT